>JANPIC010000001.1:0-34117 GCA_031424795.1 Polaromonas sp.
AGTCGCACATCTGAATTGGCGGATAACGTGGGGGTAAACACCGTCACGGCGTGGCCTTTCAGCGCATTCTTCAAGTTAGCAGCAGTTTTTTCAAAACCAGCACGGTACTGGATTTTTGTTTCCAGTTGCTTGTAAGGCAGATCATTGCTCAAGCGGCTGACGCTGATGCCTTGCCGGTTCAAAACACTGCTGATGCGTTTGGCCATACCCGTGACGCCGTTTCCATTTGCCACTTCAATCCGGGAGGTTTTTGCAGCGGCGGCACTTGTCGGCACACTTGACACACTCGGCAGTAGGGTCGCCAGCACTTCTGCCACCGCGCTGAGAGGCTCCGGTGTCGTATCCTTCAAACCAGCCAAGACCGTGTTGTTGCTAGCGGTAATGGGTTTTAACCTCAGTTCAAAGACGTTGGGCACAATTTGCACCATTTCCATGCGGGCTTGGGGTTCGATACGCTCAGCAAGTCGTTGCAGCGGTGTGCTGATGATAGCCAAGCTTTGTGCGCGCGCTTCGATCGGGGTGGCTGTTGCAAGCTCAGCGGCAACCGCAGAAGCAACGGACTCGCTTGTCTGGGCGATTTGTCGTTCGGGTGTCGCGGCTTGCGCCACCACCACCGCGTCACGGTTCCCCAGCCGCGCCAATGCGATATTGACCGCATTCAAGTTGTTGCGGGCTCGCTCGTTGCCGGCATCCAGCGCGATAGCGCGTTGCAAGGTTCGCTGTGCGGCCTCAAAGTTGCTTTGTAGGTAATACACATAGCCCAAGTTGTTATGCGGGTGCGCTACTTCTGGGAAATCGGCCACAATCTGAATCAGTAAAGCTTCGGCCGAATCCAGCTTGCCCTGCGTTGCATCCAAAGCCGCCAATGCATTGCGTGCTTCCAACTGCTGACCGTCCAGTACGATAGACGCCTCATAGGCAGAGCGGGCAAAGTCAAGGTTGCCACGCTCTAGGTGGTATTTTCCCAGCTGGTAGAAAGTGGCCGCTGACTGATTTACCGAATGGCTCACTCGCATCACGGGCTGGATGGTCAGTTGTGGGGTTTCCGGCAGGGGCGCAGGTGCGGCGGCCTTCGGTGCCAGCAAAGCCACCTCATCGTGGGCCGGTGGCGTGGTCATACAAGCTTGTAGCAGGCAAGCACCCATGGCAACAACAATTGGGCGAAGTACAAACATGATGATTCTCCTTTTCTATTTGTTCATTGAATGCCGGCTATCGTCGGCAACAATACGCGCGTTATTTGAATAAAAGCCGGACCCATCAGCACAACCAACAACGATGGGAAGATGAAAAAAATCAAAGGAAACAAGAGCTTTAGCGCAATTTTGGCCGCTTGCTCTTCGGCGCGCTGGCGACGTTTGGTGCGCAGCTGGTCTGATTGCACCCGCAGCGACGCGGCGATGCTGGTACCAAAGCGTTCGGATTGAATCAGCATCGCCACCAAAGCGTCCACATCTTCCACACCCGTTCGCAGCGCTAGGTTGCGCAAAGCCTTTTCTTTGGAACTGCCAGCGCGCAACTCCAGCGTCACCAGGTTCAACTCATCACTCAATACCTCGCTTTTTAAGCCAATTTCTGCCGCCACGCGGGCCAGCGCGGCGTCCATCGCCAGTCCGGCCTCCACGCACACCGTCATCAAATCTAGCGCATCGGGAAAGGTTTCAAAAATTTCCCGCTGCCGCCGTGCGATGGTGTTTTTCAACAATAGGTTCGGCAGGTAGTAGCCCAGCGCCGCGGCACTAAATAGCCAGAACAGCAGCGCATTGCCGCTTTGTTTACCGGGGGTGCTGCGCAACACAAAAAATGCAATCAGCGGCAGACCGATAGCCAATATTGTTTTGGCTGCGAAGTAAATCGCCGGGGCAGAGGTATTGCGAAAGCCTGCATTCATGAAGCGCGTTCGCAGCATCGAATTTTCCCAACCCTCTTTGGGTAATGACAGGTTGGCCAGCGGCCCCGTCAGCTTGATGATGCGCTCTATCCATGGTGTAGCCTCTCCATTGGTTGTCGGCACAGGCTTGCCAGCCAAAACCTGAAGGCGTGCCTGTACCGCGCTGGTTGAAAACAAGCGCACGGCCAGCATGATGGCTCCAAACACGGTTAAGAAAACGAGTCCTAAAAACGCCAGTTGCATGATGGTCATGATGTTGCCCCTTTAAGAATTCGATAGATGAGTGTCATACACGAATATGAATAATTTTGCGCATGGCTAAAATACCAAGCAGCATCATGACACCCGCAACTGCCAGCATTTTTCGACCTGCCGGATCGGTATACAACACCTCAAGGAATTTGGGATTTACAACTTGAATCATGAATGCTGCGCCAAAAGGCAACAACGACAATATCCATGCGGAAAGTCTCCCCTCGGCCGATAGCACCTTCACCTGTCCCATCAGTTTCAACCGGTCGCGGATGATGGCGCTGATACTGGCCAGCAGCTCCGACAAATTGCCACCGGTTTCCCGCTGTATCAGTACCGCTATCACAAAATAGCGCAAGTCCGTGCTGGGCACACGGGTGGCGAGATTCATCAAGGCTTCTGGCATGGCGATGCCAAAGTTCACCTCGTCAAAAGCCACGCGAAATTCCGCAGCGATAGGGTCGCTCATTTCATCGCCCACCATCTTCAGCGCAGTAGGAAAGGCGTGGCCTGCCCGCAAGGCGCGCCCCATCAAGTCCAGCGCATCAGGCAATTGCTGCTCTATACGATCCAGTCGTTTGGTTTTCGCCCGGGTGACATGCAAATACGGCAGCAGAGCCACCACCACCGCAATCACTAGACGGAACAGCCATGGTATCGGCAGGTAACTGGCGCCAAACAAAGCCGCTAAAAAGGCAATCAGTGTCAGCCCAAAAAAATCGGACACACTCCAAGTCACGCCCGATTGCTGCAGCAGGCGATCTATCGCCCCCACGCGTGGCATCTGCAGTAGCACACGCTGCATCATCGGCGTCTTGCTCAGCAACCGGTCTTTGATGATGGAGATGTTTTGCTCCCCACCGTGCGAACCCGCCGACATCACCCGCAGGCGCCGCGCGATGCGCTCGGCCTCCGGCCCCTTCGATGAATTCCAAACAAGGTACGCACCCTCCACCAGCAGCACCACCGCCAGAAAGATCAGCGTCGCAAAAAGGTAATAGAGGTAGTCCATGATGTCCTCGGTTTCTTCTTAACTTATGAAATTAATGGTATTGGTGTGATGGGTCAAACAAAGTCTCAGGCACTGCCACACCAAAGACCCGTAGCCTGTCCACAAAGCGTGGTCGCACACCCGTGGCTGCAAAATGCCCCTGTACCACGCCATCGTCACTCAGCCCGGTTTGTTTGAAACTGAAAATCTCCTGCATGGTGATGACGTCTCCTTCCATCCCGGTGATTTCTTGAATCGATATCACCTTGCGTTTGCCATCTGTCAGCCGCGCCACCTGCACCACCACGCTGATGGCCGAGCTGATCTGCTGGCGCATCGCCTTGGTCGACAGGCTGGCCGCCGCCATACTCACCATGTTTTCCAACCGTGTCAGCGCGTCACGCGGCGTGTTGGCATGGATGGTCGCCATCGACCCCTCATGGCCTGTATTCATCGCTTGTAACATATCCAGCGCCTCGCCACCGCGCACCTCGCCCAAAATAATGCGGTCTGGCCGCATACGCAGGGCATTGCGTACCAGTGCGCGCTGTGTCACCTCGCCCTTGCCCTCAATGTTGGGAGGGCGTGTCTCCAACCGCACGATGTGGGGTTGCTGCATTTGCAGCTCGGCGGCATCCTCAATCGTCACTATGCGCTCGCTGGTGTTGACAAAGCCCGAGATCACATTCAGCATAGTTGTCTTACCACTGCCGGTACCGCCAGAAATTAAAATATTGACTTTGGCCTTGCCCAGTCCGCGCAAAATTTCTGCCATGTCGGCGGTCAAGCTTTTGTACTCCACCAAATCTGCTAAACGCAAAGGCTGAGCCGCAAAACGCCGAATTGACATGATTGGCCCGTCAATAGACAGTGGTGGGATGATTGCATTGACGCGAGAGCCGTCTGGCAGCCGTGCATCCACCATCGGGCTGGACTCATCAATGCGCCGCCCCACCCGCGAGACGATTTTGTCGATGATCTTCTTCAGGTGCGCGTCGTCGGTGAAGGTCACATCCGTCAGTTCAAGTCGTCCCAACCGCTCCACATACACCTGCTTGTAGGTGTTGACCAAGATGTCAGACACTGTAGGGTCGGCCAGCAGCGTCTCCAGTGGGCCAAAGCCCAACATCTCGTTTTGGATGTCGCGCGTCAGGTTTTTCCGCTCGGTATCGTTGATGACAACGATCTCCTCCTCCAGCAGCCGCTCCACCAGCATCCGCAGTTCATCGCGAATCTGCACCTGCGACAGCTTTTGCATGCTCTCCAGATCCACCCGGTCCAGCAGGGTTTGGTGGATATGGTGTTTAAGCTCTTGGTACGCTCGGTTGTCAATGCTGCCAGAGCGCAGGCCGATGATGGGCTCCATGCCCGCGCCATTGGTGCTCCCATTCCCGCCGCCATTGTTGGCTCCGTTACCTAAACGGTCTCTGATGGTTAAAGTTTCTGTGTTCATGGTGGTAACTCCTGTTGCTAACTCTGTGCACACCTACATGTTCTTAAAATTCAAGCCCGCTGAAACACCCGCGACAACCAACCCCCACGGGATGATTGCGCTGCCTGCGCGGTATTGTCCCCGACCAAAGCCTTGGCTAATAACAGCAGCGATTTAGACACTGGGCTGCTTATATCCAGTTTTAAAACAGGTACCCCTTGGTTGACCGAGGCCATCACCACTGCCGTGTCGTTGTGGATGATCTTGTAGATGCCTGTGCCATAAGCCGTTTTCATATCTTGCAGACTGATCTCGCCGGCCTTCTCATAGCGGTTCACGATCAGGTGAATCTTGTCCTTGTGGTAATCCAAAGACCTGAAAACCCCCAGCAGCCGCTTGCCGTAGCGGATATACGGCATAGACACCTGCATGATCGGGAAGATCATGTCCGCCTGATCCAGCGCATTGATGCTGACCGCGTCTAGGTTGTGCCCCACATCCAGCAGCACATAGTCGTAATAGCGTTTGGCCAAGTTGAGAATCGCGTCAACATGCTCGGGCTTCACCTCATTGGCCAGTGTCGGGTCTTCAGGCGCAGCCAGCACGCTGAAGTTGGCGTTGATGTTCAACATGCTGGACGCCAAAAACGAGGCATCCAGCCGGTGTATTTGTTGCGCCACATCGGCCAGTGTGGTCAGCGGTTTTTTGTCGGTCACATACATGGCAGCATCGCCAAACTGCAAGTTCAAATCAATCAGCGCCACCCGTTTGTTTTCTTGCGTGGCCAGCGCGTAGCCCAGGTTGGTGGACAAAAACGTCGCACCACTACCGCCTTTGCAAGAAATAAAGGCCAGCACCTTGCCCTGTGTTTTTGCATCGCTCACCTTGTCGGCAATCCGCGCCACGGCCGGCAGTAAGGTCTCGGCGCTCACGGGTGAGGGCAGCACCTCGCGCACACCCACCCGCATGGCTTTGATCAAAAACTCGGGGGTTTGATCCTGACAGATCAAAATAAACGCCAGCCGAGGGTACAAGTGGCTCAACCGCTCCAGCCGCTCCAAATCACCCCCCTCTACAGAGGGTTGATCCAACACCAAGACATCAGGCGAAGCCAGGTTGGCCATGCTGGTCAGCTTGTCCAGTGACCCAGACACAGCGAAAACATCATCCGCAGGATTACGCTCACGGAACAGCTTGGCAATTTCAAACAGATGTTTATCGTCTTTGGACACAATGGCGATTTTCAATGGGAGTCCTTTAGGTAGGTTGTTATTGGTTTTTAAGCGTTAAAAGGTTTTGCTAAATCGTAAAGCCCAAGCTCTCGGCATGCATGGTGACTTCCGAAGTTGGCAGAGGCATGGTCAAGAAATCGAACAGTCCCATCATGGGTGTGAAGGTAGCGCCGGTAATAGACACACGCACGCTATAAATGCAATTGGGAATACGTGTAATGTCTCCACACGCTGAGAGGTTGTCGCCCGGATCGGCAGGGAAATCTGTGACTTCTGTTATGCCATCTTTCTGTAAATAGGTGATGGTGATGTTGGCGGCTGTTATCTCGGGGTTGGCGGGCATGGTTACATCATTAAATAAAGCGATCGTTTTGATGGCGTTCTGATCCGCAGTGCTTTTCCAGCGTACTACGGCTTCACGTGCGCCGCGCCGGGTCATTTCCTGCATGGTGTTGAAGATGAAGAGCATGCGGCCAATTTCAATGATGGCCAGCAGAATGGTGAAAAACAGCAGCGCGACCAGCGCAAACTCGACAGCGGCAACGCCCTGTTGTTTATGGTTTGATGATGCATGTGATGTTCGCATAAGGGCTCCTATTCAAGGCTCAACCAGCATGTAGACCATAGAGGTGTGCGGCGATGGGTTCGCCGTATACGAAGTACTTGAGCCGATAATGAACGGCACGAACTGGCCGATGGTGATGCTGTAACCCGTGATCTGCACGCGCACGCCACCTGGAGCAGTACCATCGGTGCAGGTTCCGTCGGCTAAAGCCGCAGTCAGGCAAGTGACGGCGACATTGGCTGCCCCAAATGCCGGCACACCTGCTGCGATGACACTGTTGACTACTTGCGTTTTGGCCAACCCCACGGCTACTGATGAGATGGTGGCCTTGGGGCTGACCGACATCATGCGTGCCCCGTCTCGGGTGGCTTTGGTTAGCGCGTCGTAATACCAAAAAGCGCGGCCAAACTCGAAAATGCCAGCCATCATGGTGGTCAGCACAATAAGTATCAAGGCCAATTCCACGGCAGCGCCACCGTGCTGGCGTGCTGTACGCTTACTTGAGAGAGTGGGTAATTGGCAGCGCATGTTGGGGTCACCGATACAGTTTGATTTCAGCGACTGGAGCCGGCTCGATCAGTCCGGCAAATTCGCCATTAATCCATTTGGTGCCAGCTGTTAGCTCTGCGCGTGTTTGCAGGAAAAACCGGCCAATCCCCTTTACTGGAAGCTGCGCGCACGACAAGCCGCCGCCACCAATGCCAGCGCAATCGACGATCACAATATTAATTAGGCGGCGGTTCCGTGTGCCAAGGGGGTGGGTGGGTGGTGGATCGGAAAGTACGCTGCTGGAAGGTTGGTTGTACGGAGAAGCTGGTGTTCCCGCAGGGAAAGGCGGAATCGCGGCTGAACTCGGGTAGCCCGGTGCGGTCAATCCAGCGTTGTAGAGGTCTGCCCAATCAGTCGGTGCAAAGGGGGTGCCAGCGGTATAGCTAGGTGATGTCCCCGTTGCCCGTACCGCAGGTGAATAAGACCACAAGGTGCCGAAATCACCCGGAGTGGGTGGGTTTGCTGGCCAGTTCAGTGGTTTGGCTGTGCCCGGATTTATAGTGATACTCTGCCGAATTGGATCTGGATCCATCCAGTCCTTGGGACCGCCTAAGCCAGCTGCCAGGTTCCAAACATAGTCTTTTACATTGCTATCAGGCGGCGATGTTGTGGTATCGCATACCGTCCCACCTGGAAAGTCGTCAAAACGGCTGTTGAATGCTTTTTGAATCGGCCCGTACGAGCCACCTGTGTTTGCGTATACATGTGTTCCAACTCCCACAGCAGAATTGCCTTGACAAATAAAAGGTGCGGTAAAGTTGGAGCTGGAATGGCTAGGGTCGCAGGCTGTGGGTGGGCTGTCCACCGGATTGAGCAGCATCGGTACGCCAGCTGCGCCCAGCGGACCGAGATCAAGAATGTTATACGTGATACCTCGGCGAAAGCCCAATTCCACCAGTTCGTTGATACCTGAAGCTGTCGTCTTCACACTAGTTACATTGACTGGATCTATGGCACAGACGCCCAAGGGCGTCACGTTAATGACAAACCGACCCGCAATCGCAAACCCCAAGGTATTTACCGAATAGACGCCAGCAATGCCCATCAGGTATGTAGGCAAAGTTTTTGCGCCCGTATCCACTTTGGCAAAAGTTTTTCCCGCTGGTGCTAGTTGCGCAGCAGCGACAGTTGACCATGGGCCGTCGGGGCTAGGGCCAAACTCAATATCACTTGAAAGCAGAACCAAGTTGGTGGCGAAATCATATTTGTTTTTCAGGGCAATCGCTTGCGCTTGACTCACCGCAAGGTTAATGCCAGCGGTGGTTTCGTTGAGCTCTTTTGCACCCGCTAGCGCCGCAGCATCCGCCGCATTTTGCAACTCTGCTTTGGCGACATACAAATGCCCAAGATCCAGCACCAGACCACCCATGGTGAGCAAGACTGCAGCAGTCAAACCGAAGACGATAGCAACCGCACCTTTTTGTCTGCGTTTAGCAGCCAAGCTTGGTAAGCCTTGTAAGGGTGGTCTCATCACAATCTCCTTCATTAGCCTTCACGACATTGGCTTACTTGCCAATACCAATGGTGAATGTGGCTGGCTGAGGCACAGGTGCTGCAAAAGTCTTTTGGTAGTCGTTATAACCACTCAAGGCAGCTCTGCCGTCCAAGCCAAGCACAGGGTCGCTGTTGGCCATGGCATTTGGGTTGATGGTTTGCTGGGCATTCAGCAGGCGGACGGACTTGCCGAACTGAGCGTCCAGGTTGGGGGTTCGGCTGGCGCAGCCGGTCAAGCCGCTCACCAAGACCAACAGCAAGGCAGCGCAGGTGGCTGTGCAGGAAGTGCGGACGAGACGTGTTTGTGTGCGTTTCATGGTGTGCTCCTCTATTTAACTTCTAAGCCAGTAGCAGGGGTGGCGGGTTTCATGGCCGGTGGGGGCTGCTTGCCTTCCATCTTGCCGCCCAAGAAAAATTCAGCACGGCTGGGTTGTATGTACGCATCGGTCGGCAACTTGTAATCTGCCGGCAGGGGTTTGACCAAATGCGGGGTGATGATGAAGACCAGCTCAGTCTGGTCGGTCTGAAAGTCGTTGCTGCTGAACAGCGTACCCAGCACCGGCACCTCGCCTATACCGGGTATGGCCTTGATGTTGGTGGTGACGTTGTGCTTGATCAAGCCGCCAATGGCAAAACTTTGGCCGTCAAACAACTGCACCGTGGTGGAAGCCCGGCGGGTGGTGAAAGACGGCAAAATAGCTGTGCCGCTGATGCCCGAGGCGGTGATGCCGATGCCGTCTTTGTTCAGGTCGGACACCTCAGACAAGACCTTGAGGTTGATGCGCCCACCCTCCAACACGGTGGGGGTGAACTTGACGCCGACACCAAACTCTTTTTCTTCCAGAGTGATCTTGGTTGAACCATTGGTGGAGTCTTGACTGACCGGAATGAAAATTTTGCCACCGGCTAAAAAACTGGCATCTTGCCCGCTGATGGCCATGATGTTGGGCTCGGCTAGCACTTTGATCAAACCGTCCTTGCGCTGGGCGTCTGCGCTCAGCTTGTCGCCATTGCGGTTGTTGGTGCCGCTGAGCGTGCTGGCGGTATTGGTCAGCAGGTTTGAAAATAGCGCGGTCGTCCAGCCACCAATGGTGCGGGTGAAGCCGACGCTGGCACCGAGTTGGTCGGTGAGCGATTTAGAGACCTCCGCCACCTTCACTTCCAGCATGACCTGCTGAGGTGCGGAGACGGACATCATGTTGACGACTTTGGGTGCAGCCGCCGCGCCGCCGCCCGCAGCGGCAACAGGAGCAGCAGCCCCGGCAGCAGCAGCTGGGGCCGTACCGCCACCAGCGGATGGCCCTCCGCGCGCACTGCGCTGCACATAGGCGGTAGCAATCGACATGATTTGGTCGGCTTTCACCACGTCAGACACGGTGCCCGAAATAATCACCGTGTCTGCAGCGGTAGTGAGCTTGATGCCCTTTTCACCGGGCAGCAGCTGGTCGATGCGGGAACGCAGTGCGGTGGTGTCAATACCCACCGAAATGTCGATGATGGTGGCGTCGTTGTTTTTGTCCCAGATGATCAAGTTGGTCGAACCGGTTGCTTTGCCCAGCATGTAAACCTCACTCTGGTTGAGCAAGATCACATCAGCAATGCTTGAGTCACCCACAGACAGACGGGTAGCGGGGGAGGGCAGGCGCATGAGGGTAGATTTGCCCTCAAAAAGATTCATCTGCGGTGCCAGCTCAACACGACGGGTAACAGGTGCCGCAGCAGGAACCATTGCTTTGAGCGGGTCAGCGCCCGCTTGCTGCGCTGGCATGGTGGCTTTGGGCGCAGGCAGGGGTGGTTTTTTCACCGATGCAGGTGCTTTTTGGGTGACCAAAATGCCGGTTTCCACCGCGACCTGACCGTTTGCCAGCGTGGTCGCACCCATCGCCGTGGCTACAGCTACCGCTCCTAATACCCTGGTGCCAGTGCAAAATGTACGCATGGAAATTCTCCTTGGTTTTTAATATTTTTAAAACTCTTGGTAACTGCGACTCAAGCCTTTGATCACCTCGACCTGCACGACTGGGCGTGCTGGCACCGGCGCAAGGGCTGGCATGGGTGCGGTGGCGGTCACGACGCGTCTGAAGGTAGGTTTGGCAGCTGGCTTGGGTGCTGCAGCAACGGGTTTGGCTTCTTCCACCGGGGCTTTGACATCCAGTAAGCTGGTTTTGGTGGCGCCTTCGGTGTTGACGGGGGTTGTTTCAATCTGGTTGCGCAGCACCAAAGACAAGGTGCCTACGCTGCGGGCTAAGTCGAGCTTTTCAGCTTGAATAGGGGTGAGCTCCAGCGTCACGGCGTTGACGACTTTGGGCTTGGTTTCATCGCGACTGGACTCTTGGGCGATGGCGAGCACCAAAATGCGCTCCAGCACTATTTTGGAGATGGCTTTTTCTTTGTTGCCATTATTTTTTGTACCTTCTTCCTGGGTGTTGACCAAAATGTCGACAAAATTACCGGGGAGGGCAAAGCCGGCGACGCCGACCACGTCATTGACCCGCACCGTCATGGCGCGCTTGCCATCCGCCACCACGGCAGACAGGCCGCCTGTGGTGCCCGGTGGGGCTAGTTTGCTTTCCATGATCGGCTCGCCACGTGACATGCTGGCGCGTGCCACGCGCGTTTCAAGCAGCTTGGGGTCGGTGAATGCTCCAGGCGGTACTGAAGTTGCTGGCCAATCCACCATACGTATCACTTCAGGGGTGAGTCGAGAACCCAAGCTGATATCCGCTTGGGCAACCGCCACTTTGTTGGTGTTGCCACCAGCTTGAGAGTTGATCCACTGGGCGGCAACCACCACGGCACCAATGGCAACCGCAACCGCGACCCCCATCATGACAATAGCACGTGTATTTCTCATGTTTAACTCCTTAAAACTTCAATGTCAAGCGCCAATAAAGTAGTTGTTCCAAGCCCAGTCCAGCACCTTTTCGTCCAATGCCGGTGAACGGTTTTCATACATAGCCAGATCGCGCAGTTGCACCAAAATGTCGCGTGGGTAACAGGCTAAGAGAGGGCGCGACTCTTTGTAATGGTGCTCGCGCAGCAGGTAATGGAAAGCGTCGTGGTCGTAGGTGATGCCGTACTGGGCACACATGTCTTTGAAAATTTTCTCGTACTGCGTCTCTGTCAGCGCCCCAACGTGGATCTTGTAACCAATGCGACGCAAGAACGCGCCATCAGTCAGGTCTTCCGGTGGGAAATTGGATGAAAACACCACGGTCACATCAAACGGCACCAAAAACTTGTAACCGGTGTGCAGGGCAAGGTAGTCAATATGCCTGTCCATGGGTACGATCCAGCGGTTCATCAACTCCACGGGCGAACAGCGCTGACGCCCTAGGTCGTCGATGATGAAAATACCGTTGTTGGCCTTGAGGTGCGGTGGCGCTTGGTAAAAGCGGGAGCTGGGGTCGTACTGCAGGTCCAGCATCTCCAGTGTCAACTCGCCACCAGTAAGCACTGCCGGCCGTGCCGCGCGCACCCAGCGGACATCAACAGACTGCCCTCGGTCGAACGATGCCGTTGGTTCGGTAGCCCCTAAAGTTGTAGCACCGGTGATGGGCTTGTGCACCAGTGAGTCATATACCTGTACCACTTCACCGTCCACCAACACAGCGTAGGGAACCAAGATAGCGCCTTTGAGCAAACCAGCCAGGCGCTCCGCCAAGTAGGTTTTGCCGCTGCCGGCGGGGCCGTGGATGAAGATGGCGCGGCGTGAATTCATGGCCGCACCCAGTTGGTCTAGCACCTGCGGGTTGATCACAACGTCGTCAAACTCGCGCGACATGTCCGCCCGCACCACCCGCATGTCGGCTACGCTTTGGGCCTGTACCTGGTCGCAATAGGCAGCCAGAGTCACGGGTGCTTGGCCGGCGTAGGCATTCCGCGTCATGAATTCATTGGCTCGTGCCCGACCCAGGTCGGTCAGGTTGTAGGTCAAGTCCGCATCGGTGCCACTGCCGCCTCGGCGTACCACTTCACACAGCTTTTCAGAGCGCATGAAGACAATCAAAGCATCCAGCACGCTAACGTTGAGCTTGAGGTGCGAAGCCAGCTCGACGGACTGCATCTGCCCGCGAACCGACAGTACCTTGGTGACCAGCTCAATCAAAAACAAAAAAGGCAGCCCGGTGTCTTGCGGCGTGCGTGGCGCAAAGGGCAAAGAATTGGAGGCAGTTTTAAGGTCTATCACCTTGCGTTCTGATTTCATTTCAGTAAGCATGTCAACCTCCTGTTCTTTGTGCGGTTAATTGTTCAAATAGCGCTAGACAATAAAAATGCGCCCCACTTAAAAAATGAAAGGAATGAGGCGGTAACGCACTTGCCGCATATACTGACGGTATTCAGCGTCAAGCGAGAGGTGTTTTTCCTCCCTAAACATGCGAATAAACATGCACCCCATGACGAAGACATAGATCAAAGCGTTTTCAAGTGTGGTATTCGCTAGCACATAGCCAGTCAACATCACCAGATAACTCGCATACAGGGGATGGCGCACTAAGCGGTACATACCTGCGGTTTTGATTTCCCGTTTTGCAGCCACTATCGCAAAGCTGCGATTAAGCGAGATCATGCCAAGCATCGTCAAACCCGATCCGACGACGACGGCATGCCTCGCCGCTGGCACGATGCCCCAGTCTGCGGGCAAGAATAAAAAAGAAGAAAAGGTGCCCACAACGGCGACAATCCAGTCAAACGGTACGGCTGAAACAGAATGCGGGCATTTCCGAACCAGAAAAAAGACCGCACCTAGCGTTTCAGCCAAGCATAGAAACAGGTACGACCACTCATTTGTCATGAAAAAAACAGTCACGTGACGGTAGGCAAACCAGCCCCACAAAGGCGCCATCAGCACGCCCGCAAGCAGATGCAGGTTGAAGTTGGGTGTTTGGGTCACAGTTTTCATGGTGCAAGTCTCTTGGTTGGGTTTATTGTGTTGGACTTGTGTTGACGACTTAGGAAAGCAGCGCATGGCCGCTGCGCATCAGATAAATATGCATGATCGTTCCGGTGGCAATGGCCAGTGCGTAGGGCAACTTGCCTGCCGAGACGGGCACGGCGTCAACTTGTGCGGC
Source organism: Polaromonas sp. (assembly GCA_031424795.1). GTDB lineage: Bacteria > Pseudomonadota > Gammaproteobacteria > Burkholderiales > Burkholderiaceae_C > Aalborgiella. Next base: position 13,479 of record JANPIC010000001.1, read on the forward strand.
GGCACCCCCCACCATCATTTTCATACTCATATCTGCCATGATGAAGCGCAGGTTTTCATGCAGTCTTGGGAGAGCGTTGTTTCGGACAGCCGCCGCCATGGCCAAGACGCCACCAGCGATAAAAACGGTTAACACTGCACCAAAGGCGGACGCCGGCCCCAAATAGGCGCCCACCATGGCCATTAGTTTCACGTCTCCCGCGCCCATAGCGCGAATCAAGTACAGCGGCATGAAGGCGGCTAGACCAACCGCCAGCCCCTGAACGGAAGCCATGGCACCCATGCCGTATGACGACAACGCGTGGTAGACGAAGCCGACCAGCGCACCCGAAAAAACCAACCAATTGGGAATGCGGTGGCTCTTGACGTCACATACCACGGCTATGGCAAGTATAAAGAGGACAATGGCAAAAGGTATCTCAATAAAGTAACGGCCTAAAAAAAGCACCAAACCGTCTTGAAATAAAATGATCTTGTCCATGTTTTTCAATCGGTTTGAGGGATGCTTGGTTGTTCAAATAAGGACGGGACTTAATTTTTTTGCCCGCTTTTTAAGACGCATTACACGACCAACAGACAAGTGGCCGAGGTAGGCGTTGCCATGCAATCCCCGAGCCTTTGGAGCAGACCGTTCAGAGCTATGCCTGTAGCGCTGGCACCAACGACAATCCCAACAGCGATTAATGCGGCTATCAGACCGTACTCAATCGCGGTGACACCGTCTTCTTCACGGATAAAGTTTCTGATGAAGATCATGATGATTTCCTTTTCAGGGCAAAGTGACCTATGGATGCACAACGAAGGAACTGACAGGTTCCTCCGTTTGTGCGCTCTAGGCGACCAAGGCGCAGGTCGCTGCTGTAGGTGCAGCCATACAAGCACCGAGCCGGGTGAAGATGCCATTCAGTGCGACACCTAAGGCATTGGCACCGACGACAATGGCCACCGCAATCAACGCCGCAATCAGGCCGTACTCAATCGCTGTAACACCTTCTTCGTCGCGTATGAATTTTGTGATGAAGTTCATGATGATTTCCTTTTCAGGTAAAAGTTAACATTAAATAAAGGTTCAACTAAAGCACTTCAAAGTGGAGGATTGCTGCCGCGCTGCCTTGTAAGTTAACGTAACAGAAATCATCCGCTTCATCAGGTCATGTGTTTCAGTGATTCTTGATACCCTTGAAACATGTAACCTGAAAGACTCTGCCACCTGTGAAAGTTACCATTTGTTAATAAAGGGTAGTTTCACTTTCCGCTTTGTCTGGGTCTAACTCTATTCTTAGCATTCTCTTAAAACAATCCCATAAAGAGGGTAAATCTTAAGAGAGTTTAAATCTGCATACTTTTTACTTACATTCGTAAAGGCTTTTAAATGATGAATAGTTTGCTATCAAATTATTTAAAGCAGGGGAAAAAAGTATCAGTATTGATTTGTATCGAATGTAACAATAAGTAATAAAACGAAAAAAATATTGTGAAATGACCATTTAATGCGTGACTGAATTCATCAGTCATTAGGCCTGCAATGTTTTTTTGACAAATTGATACTTGCGCATGAGGCCATGTCATGCGCGCAACCATGGTTTTGTAACTATTTATAAACGGTTTAAGGATGCAACCACGTCATTTTTGTCCAAGCCATACATCTCCGCAAACTCAGCTGCGCCCTTGCCGCTGCTCTCAAAAGCGCGCTTGAGAGCAGTTTGTTTGGCTTGTTTGGCGTCGTGTTCGGCCAAGGCCTCTTCTAGCAACTTGGTTGCTTCAGCATCGGCGTTTTGCACGCGCAGCTGGTAGTCTTGGCGGCTCAAGCCTGATGCGACGAAGGCTGCGATGAGTTGTTTGCGAAAGATGGGGCGCAGGTTCAGCTTGGTGCGGGCTTTGGCGTTGCTGATGACGCGGCGGCGGAAGAGTTCTAGTAGGGCTAGATAGACGTGTTCTGGCGACACATCTTCGACGGCGTTGCCTTGCAAATCATGGCGTTTGTTGCCGTCTGCCACGCATTGCAGGTAGCGGGTGGAGCGGGCGTGGAAGCCTAGCGCGGCTTTGAGGCTGTCTTTTTTGAAGTCCTCGGGGTGTGCTGCCATCAAATCTTGGTAGGTGCCTAGTTTGAGTGGCAAAAACGCATTGCCAAACAGGTGCGGATAGAGCTCAAACAGCTTTTGCAGGACGGGCTGGACGTCGATTTTCGGTCTTTCGGATTTAGCAGGTTTTTGCGGTTCAGCTGGTACGGACTCTGTAGATGCTATGGGTTCAATCGCTTCAACGGCAATGGTTTCAACGGCTTCGGTAGTTTCAGTGGTGGTCATAAAAAATGTGCAAAAATAGTTTGCTATAAATATAATAGCTAATTAAGCAATAAATACGCCGGCTATAGGCGTATTTAGGGGGTAAAAAGAGTAAATTCGGCTTGTGGAGCTTTTAAAGTGATGCAAACACCTCTTTGGCAGCTGCAACCGTCTGTGCAATGTCATTATCGCTGTGCGCAGCGCTGACGAAGCCAGCTTCGTAGAGGGCTGGGGCGATGTAGACGCCACGGTCCAGTAGGCCATGAAACAGCTTGTTGAAGCGCGGGCTGTCGGTGGTCATGACCTTGGTGTAGTTTTGTGGTAACTCGTTCATCAAGAAAAAGCCAAACATGCCGCCTTGGCTGTCGCCGCAGAAGGGTACGCCGGCACTTTGCGCCGCTTGGGTTAGACCGGTGACTAGGTTTTGCGTTTTGCGCCCTAGTTCCTCAAAGAAACCGGGTTTTTGAATCTCTTTCAAGGTCGCCAAGCCGCAAGCCGTAGCTACCGGGTTGCCCGACAGCGTGCCCGCTTGGTAAACCCCGCCCAGCGGTGCCAAGTGTTCCATGATGGCGCGGGAAGCGCCAAACGCCGCCAGCGGCATGCCGCCGCCTATGACTTTGCCCAGCACGGTGATGTCGGGTTTGATGCCTAGCACCGCCTGCGCGCTGCCCAGCGCAACGCGGCAGCCGGACATGACTTCATCAAACACCAACAACGCACCGTATTGTGTGCACAATTCACGGCAACGGCTGGCAAAAGCGTGGCTGGCGCGGACAAAGTTCATGTTGCCGGCGATGGGTTCTATCATCACGCAGGCCAGTTCTTTGCCATGCAGGACAAAAGCTTCTTCCAGCTGGGCGATGTTGTTGAACTCTAATACAAGCGTGTCTTTGACCACGTCTGCCGGTACGCCTGAACTGGTTGGGTGGCCAAAAGTGGCGAGACCTGAACCGGCTTTGACCAAAAGTGCGTCAGCGTGGCCGTGGTAGCAGCCTTCAAATTTGATGAATTTGACCCGCCCAGTTGCACCACGCGCGAGGCGGATCGCGCTCATGGCGGCTTCGGTGCCGGAGCTGACGAGGCGCACCATCTCAATAGAAGGCACGAGCTTGATGATTTCTTCGGCGAGCTCGACTTCGCGTTCTGTGGGTGCGCCGAACGAAAATCCGTCCAAAGCGGCCTTTTGCACGGCTTCAAGGACGGCGGGGTGGCCGTGGCCCAAAATCATGGGTCCCCAGGAGCCGATGTAATCTATATATGGCATCCCGTTGGCGTCCCAGAAGTAGGCGCCGTGGGCGCGCTGCACAAAGCGCGGCGTGCCACCGACGGCTTTAAAAGCGCGAACGGGGGAGTTGACGCCGCCGGGAATGCAGCGCTTGGCGCGTTCAAATAGAGTGGTATTCATATCTGATGCGGTTGTTTGTAAGCTATTAGTTGTAGTCATAAAACGATATAAAGTTGGTTTTAAGCTTGTTGTGCAGGCTTTTATAGTGAATTACCCCTAGAGAATAGGTAACAAGTGAGTACGAAGAGCAAATATGTCGGATTAAGCCGACACGCAAATGTTAGAAAGTGTAATTTGAGGGATTGCTGTCCTACAATGGGTTCAATTCTAATCTTTGCGAGAAGGCGACGTTGACGGTGAGTGATTCTAAAACTTGGTTGTGTTTGATTTGTGGTTGGTTGTATGAAGAGAAATTGGGTTCGCCTGATGACGGTATTCCGCCAGGCACACCTTGGGCGCAGGTGCCTATGAATTGGACATGTCCTGAATGCGGTGCGCGCAAAGAGGATTTTGAGATGGTAGAAATTTAGGTAAAGATTTAGGTTGAGATTTAATGAATCTTGGAGAAATACTATGGCTACATCGAGTTCAGCATTGAAAATACTGGTCATTGACGACAGCAACACTGTGCGCCAAAGTGCAGAAATGTTTTTGCGCCAAGGCGGGCATGAGGTGTTTTTGGCTGAAGACGGCTTTGATGCACTGTCAAAAGTGAGCGACCACCAGCCGGACATGATTTTTTGCGACATTTTGATGCCGCGTTTGGATGGCTATCAAACGTGTGCCATCATCAAACGCAACCCTAATTTTGAGAGCATTCCTATCGTGATGCTGTCTTCTAAAGACGGTGTTTTCGACAAAGCGCGCGGTCGTATGGTTGGCGCACAGCAATATTTAACCAAACCTTTTGTCAAAGACGCACTGTTGCAGTCTGTACAGCATTTTGCTGGGCAAAAAGCAGTTTAAACCCGACGTTTGAAAGAGGCTGAAACGTGCCTCTAACGTATGAAAAATTTTAAAGAGAATTCAAAATGCCCATCCAAAAAGTACTCGTGGTTGACGACTCCAAAACGGAGTTGATGTTTATTTCAGATCTGTTGCAAAAAAATGGTTTTGAAGTGGCTACTGCCGATGGTGGCGAGCAAGCGATGCAATGCCTTGCAGCACAAACACCTGATTTGATTTTGATGGATGTGGTGATGCCAGGTAAAAACGGCTTTCAATTGGCCAGATCGATCAACCGTGATCCTTTGTACGCCAATGTGCCTATCATTTTCTGCAGCAGCAAAGACCAAGAAACTGACAAGTTATGGGGTATGCGCCAAGGCGCGAAAGACTATATTACTAAGCCATTTAATTCAGATGAACTGATTGCCAAGATCAGAGCGCAAGGATAAATGACTTTTAAGTATGGATAAAAAGCAAAAATTACGCGAACTTCAAACCCGGCTGGCGGAAAAACTGCAGGCCGTTCGTTCGGGCGATGTGGCTTCTGCGGCGGCTTGGTTGGCTGTAGATTCCGGCGGGCGAAAGTATTTATTTCCATTGAGCCAATCTGGTGAAATTTTCCCTTGGACGGCGATTCAAAAAGTGGCGCACACCCAAGACTGGTATTTAGGCGTGGCTAATATGCGCGGTGCACTTTTTGGGGTTGTAGATTTTTCTAATTTTGTGCAAGGTGAAAAAAGTATGGTCAGCAATGAGCTGGCACGTTCTGACTCGCGTTTTGTTACCTTGAATAGCACCCTAGAGGTTAATTGCGCCCTATATGTAGATCGTATTGAAGGCTTGCGTAGTACAGAGTCATTCAGCGAATCTCAAGATGCAGCATCAGGATCGCCCGAATTTTATGGGCATCTATATGTAGATGTGAATGGCTTGCAGTGGCAGGAAATTAATCTACAAGTTTTAGCTCAACAAGCCAATTTTTTAAATATCAACGCGTAAAGATTTCTTAAAGGTCGACACATGTCAGAACTCACCCTATTCCAAAAGCTTTTTAAACGCAAATCTGCTCCTCCGGCTGAAGATGTGGCATTGATGCCTAATTTCGAATCAACCAAGGCCAACTTAGATAGCGCTTTCGGTGGCAACGCAACACCGGTAGCATCTCCTGCAATGGCAAGTGTTGCAACAGAGGGGCAGGAGTTGACGCAGGCTGCAGTGGGTTTAAATACTGATGATTCTTCTGCTGTTGGTGGCGGTGCTGCGGTTTTGGCTGGCGATCTGATTACGATTCCGTTGCTTGGTAAAAGGACGGTTGTCGCGCATCAGCGGATTTTGGCTGCTTTGCTCGCGTTGGCTTTGATTATTCTTGCGTTGGTTACCTTTTTTGCGCTGACTCAGGCCGATAAAGTGACTCAGCAGTTGTCTGCAACGGGTCAAGCTTTGATGCAGTCGCAACGCCTTGCAAAATCCGTATCCCAAGCGATTGTGGGTACGCCGCAGGCTTTCCCAGACGTCAAAGAAAGCTCTGATGTGCTTGCTCGCTCTGTGCGAGCTTTAAAAGCCGGCGATGAGCAAATGCGCATTGATGCTGTGCCGGCAGAGGCTCAGGTGAGCGTTGACCTTATTTCTCCACTGATGGAGCGTGCTGAGAAAAATGCGAAAACCGTTATCGGACAACAGAAAATTCTGACGCAAGTGGGTACAGCGTTGCGTACGATCAACAGGCAATCGTCTGACTTGCTCGAAATCGCGGAAACTGTGTCATCGCTGAAGCTTCAACAAAACGCGGCGCCAACTGAAATTTCTGCAGCAGGTCAATTGGTGATGTTGACGCAGCGTATTGGTAAATCAGCGAATGAGTTTTTGACGATGGAGGGAGTTAATCCTGAGGCTGTTTTCTTGTTGGGGAAAGACTTGAATTCATTCAAGGAAATCACACAAGGTTTGCAATCTGGCAGCGCTGAACTGAGATTGTCTGGCAGCAAAGATACGCAGACATTAGAGCGTTTAGATGCTTTGACAAAGTTGTATGAACAAACGCGTGTGCAAGCGGGTGCTATTTTGGGTAATTTGCAGGGTATTGTTTCCGCACGTGAGGCGCAAGTTTCAATTTTGGCGGACAGTGAGCCTTTACGCCGAAACCTTGAAGATTTACAAGGTAAATTGTCGACTGATTCTGGCCTGAGTGCGGGTTCTATTTTTGCATTGATTGCTTCAACACTGTTTGCGTTACTGTGTGCAGCAGGTTTGGCCTATGTTCAGTTGCAAGACAGCAAGCGTCAGCAAAGCGTGGCACAAGCGCAGCGATTAACGGCGGAAAGCCAAGAGTTGCAAGCCAAGCGTGTGAATGACGGTAACCAAGCAGCTATTTTGCGTTTAATGAATGAGTTACAAGCTGTCGCTGAGGGCGATTTGACGCAAGAAACAACCGTCACCGAAGATATTACAGGCGCAATTGCCGACTCGGTGAACTACACCGTTGAGGAATTACGTTTACTCGTAGGTAACGTGCAAAATACGGCTAGCCGAGTGGCGCAAACTACTGCACAGGTTGAGAATACTTCTACTGAATTGCTTGCAGCTTCTACCGAACAGTTGCGCGAGATTCGTGAAACAGGTCAATCCGTGTTGGATATGGCGGGGCGTATTAATCAAGTCTCGGTGCAAGCGCAAGACTCAGCTTTGGTGGCGCGTCAGTCGCTGGTGGCTGCAGAGTCCGGTTTGTCTGCGGTGCAAAATGCGATTGGTGGTATGAACTCCATTCGCGATCAAATTCAAGAAACATCTAAACGTATCAAAAGACTGGGTGAATCGTCGCAAGAGATTGGTGAAATTACAGAGCTGATTTCTGATATTACTGAGCAAACCAATGTCTTGGCTTTGAATGCGACTATTCAAGCAGCTTCTGCCGGTGAAGCTGGACGAGGCTTTTCTGTTGTTGCGGAAGAGGTGCAACGCTTGGCGGAACGCTCTGCTGATGCAACCCGTCAGATTTCATCTTTGGTTAAAGCGATTCAAACGGATACCCAAGATGCTGTGGCTGCGATGGAGCGATCTACGCATGGTGTGGTTGAGGGGGCAAAGTTGTCTGATACAGCGGGTACCGCTTTGACAGAGATTGATAAAGTTTCTCGTCGCTTGGCTGAGCTGATTGAACAAATTTCAAGCGCTACGTCTGCAGAAGCAACTTCAGCAAATGCGGTGGCTAACAATATCCAACACATTTTTGCAGTTACAGAGCAAACTGGTGAAGGTACACGCGCTACTGCGCAGCAGGTGCGTGAGCTTTCGCAAATGGCAACTGAATTGCGTGAGTCTGTTTCTCGATTCAAAATTGCTTAAAGGCACTATTCGTAAAGATATGTTTTTGTTGGCTTTTACATCATTTAATATTCAGAATTTATGCGACTTGTAGATATACAAACTACGTCAGACCAAGATTCAGCGGTGAAGGATCTTGGCCCATTGTCATGGGTTATCGAAGAGTTGCGTAAATCTTTTGATGTATCAATCAAAGGGTTGAAGCGCTTTGTGCAAGAAGCCAATTCTGCTCAATCTGATTTAGCAGTCTTTGATACAAATTTATTACGTACGGCAAAACACAATTTTCATCAAATATCAGGTGCTCTAAAGTTATTGGAAATTAACGAAGCTGTTGTTATTGCAGACGCAATGGAGTCTGTTTCTGGTCGATTGATACAGAAACCAGCATTGGCGTCTGATGACTCGGTTCGCAAGCTTGAGCATGCGAGTTTTGCTGTGCTTGAATATTTGGAATCTTTGCTGGCAGGTAAAGATGTTTCCTCTATAGGTTTGTTTGCCCAATACAGAGATATTAAATTACTTGCAGGTTTTGACCGGGCACATCCAGCAGATCTTTGGACCAGGCAGTCTTTCCAATGGTTAGAGCCTGAGTTGACCGCAATTCGGTCGCTCGATTATTCGCCATCTGTACGCGCAGATTTAGATTCGGCTCTGTTGCGAGTGATGCAGTCGTCCGACTCAACAGCGGCCGATGAACTCTGTCAAACCAGCTTAAGCCTAGCGCAATCGCAAAATAATTCAAAGGCGGCAACCTTTTGGAAAGTGTGCGCTGCATTTTTTGAAGCGCTAGCGCAAAAATTGATTCCTGTTGATATATATGCAAAGCGGTCGGCAGCAGGTGTTGTTATTCACTACAACAATTTGAAGCATGGTGACTGGGTTTTCTCAGACAAATTCATGCAAAACATGCTGTTTTTGTGTGCGCAAGCAAGAATTGAGAAAAAGGAAAACTCACCATGTTTGACAGTTATTCAAAAAACTTGGGCGCTTAATTCGTCAAAGCAGGTCGATTACGAAATTAGTCAATTTGGTCGCTTTGATCCGGCAATTTTGGCTCTCTCCAAGAAGAGAATTGTCGTGGCGAAAGAACTGTGGACTGCATTATCTGGTGGGGACATACAGAAAATAAGAGGCACTTCTGAACAATTTAAATTGGTATCGGAATCTCTAGTAAAGCTCTACCCTTCGAGCCAGACGTTGGCGCAAGCGCTCGTCAATGCCTCTGATTCGGCTGTATTGAACAAGCAAGCACCAAGTGCTGAGTTTGCTATGGAAGTTGCAACAGCCATTTTGTATTTAGAGGCTGTGTTTGAAGGTTGGGGTTCCACGGATACAGAAATGGAGCTTCGTGCAAAAAAACTAGCGCAACGAATTGAACACGTCAGAAATGGCGGACAAGCTGAAACGGTTGAACCTTGGATTGAAGAGCTGTATCGGCGAGTCAGCGACAGAGAGTCTATGGGCAGCGTGGTCGGTGAATTACGTATTTGCTTGACTGATGTTGAGAAATCAATCGATCAATATTTTCGATCACCAACGCTTCCGCAGGTGCTGCAATCAGTACCTGGAAAACTAAGCCAAATGCGAGGAATTTTTTCAGTCCTTGGATTGGATGAGGCTTCCAGTGCAGTCGCTGATATGCGTGATCGCGTTGAGGAGTTTGAATTTTCTAGTTTTAATTTTGAACAAGCTCGTGTAGCCGGTGTTTTTGATAAATTCGGAAATAATTTAGGCGCCTTAGGTTTCCTAATAGATATGCTGAATTACCAACCTGCGTTGGTGAAAAAACTATTTGTGTTCGATGCAAAAACAGGTGTTTTGAACCCGTTAATGGGGCGTGTCAAGCAAACCATTGACAGTTATACGCCGCAAGTAGGAGCCGAGATAAACATTGAGAGCGAATCGCAGAGCATGTTTGTAGAGAACAATACTCTACAAGCGATTGATCACGCACCAGTTTTTGAATCAATAAAAGAAGCAGAGGTTAAAGCTGTTGCCGAACCTCAAATCAAGAAGAAAATCTCGGAAGTACACGAGCTTACGGATGTGTTTTTAGAGGAGGCTGCTGAAGTCATTCAGTCGGGTCTCACATCTGCGACTTCTTTACTTCAAACGCCTGAAAATCTTGAGCAGCAGTCTAATTTGCGCAGAGCTTTCCATACACTTAAGGGAAGCTCGCGCATGGTTGGTTTTGATGACTTTGGTGAGGCTGGTTGGGCATTTGAACAAGTCATCAATACGCGTTTGACTGACCAAACACCTTTCGATAGTGACATTTGTAATTTGGCGATTGCCGCTCTAAACTCTTTCAAATCATGGGCTGATGATTTAAGTTCCGGAAACTCGACAAAATGGAACGCCCAAACTTTCAAGCGTTGCGCAGAAGCGATGAGGATTGAGGGTAGGTTAGATACGATTGGTCTAGATGGTGGCGATGTAACAGCGGATACTTTGCAATCATCTCTAAAAATAGATTCTGAAGACAAAGCTTTCTTGCGCTCATTTGAGAGTTTCGAGCTACTGGATTTACCAGCAGAAGAGAGTTCAGATGTAGTCGAGAGTGTGCCAGAGACAGTTGAAACTGTTGTAAATACCAAGCTCGATGAAGTCAAAGTCAAAGTTGAAGATGAGGCTCTTGCCAACTTACCATTAACGGTTAGCGAGAAGCTTGTTGACCAAATCCGCCCTGATGTTTTGGTGAGTTTTCCTACGCCGTTGGTGCATGTCGAGGATGAAGAGCAATTCAAAGTTATTGGCTCTTTAAAAATCGGTATTCCCCTTTATAACGTTTATCTTAATGAGGCAGATGAATGGTCCCGATGTTTGGTCACCGAGCTTGATGAGTGGGCGATTGAGCATCATAAGCCTTTGAGTGTTTCTACTGTTAATTTTGCGCACTCTTTGGCCGGTAGTTCTGCCACTGTTGGCTTTCATCAATTGTCAGCATTGGCCAAAAAATTAGAGCATGCTCTAGACAAAGTATCACAAAAAGAAAACGGTACTGACACTGAAGCAGCTGTGTTTGCCCTTGCGGCTGAAGAGTGCCGTCGCTTGCTGCATCAATTTGCCGCTGGATTTTTGGAAGATCCAAAGTCAAGTGTCCTAGCGCGTTTGGAAAGTTTGAAGTTTAGTGAGGCTAAGGTTGTTGCAAAAGACAGTACTTTATCAAGCTTGGTTAGTACGGCTTCTGCTGTCGCTGCCTTCGTTCCAGCTGTAGCATTACCCCAAAGTATTGAAAAAGCTATTGAACCAACAAATAGCCAGTCAGTCTTCGTAAATGAGGCCTTAGTTACCTCTTCGATAGCCAGTCAATCGGATTACTTTAAACCAAGCATTGCGCATCGCGTCGTTCAAGATGTAGACAATGACGATGATATTGAATTGGTTGACTCTCTTGATCCTGATCTATTTCACGTTTTCGAAGAAGAGGCTCGTGATTTACTGCCTAATCTAGGAAGTTCTTTGCGTCAATGGGTATCGCATCCAGATGACATGAATGCTCGTTCAGAAGTTTTACGCACTTTGCATACTTTAAAAGGTAGTTCGCGTCTTGCTGGTGCCATGCGTTTGGGTGAGTTATCTCACCGTATGGAGTCGGAGATTGAGTCGTTGGGTTCTGAAAATTTGACATCTAAGTCAATTGAGCCCTTGCTAACTAGGCTGGATGGATTGCAGACTATTTTTGAGGTTATTACTAAACCTCTAGACGCACTTGATAAAACTGATCTGCATTTGGAAAAGGCTACAAAATCAAGTAATAGCATTAAAGAAGAAATTAATCTTAAAACTATCGAAGTTAAGTCTCCGAATGAGGATAGGTCTACTACTTCTAAGCTTGCACCTGGTACTTCACCGTCAAAATCGGTAGTTAAACCTCCTGCAGCCAGTATCTTGAAAGCAGACAAGCGAGAGTCAAGGCAGTCCGTCAGAGTGCGTGCTCGTTTGCTTGATAGGTTGGTGAATCAAGCGGGTGAAGTGATGCTGACGCGTACGCGAATTGAGTCTGAGTTAGGACAGTTGCGCGGTTCTTTGGGCGATCTGACAGGTAATTTGGATCGTTTGCGTCAACAACTTCGCGACGTTGAGTTTCAAGCTGAGACGCAAATGCAGTCACGCATGGAGCAGGCTAAGGACTCACAAAAAAGCTTTGACCCCTTAGAATTTGATCGTTTCACACGCGTACAAGAACTAACGCGCATGATGGCTGAGTCGGTTAACGACGTGGCGACTGTTCAGCGCAATTTGCAAAGAACTGTAGATTCAACTGAAGATGATTTGGTCGCTCAAGCGAGGCAGACGCGCGATTTGCAACGCGACTTGCTTCGCACCAGAATGGAAGAGTTTGAAAGTATTTCTGACCGCTTGTACCGTGTTGTGAGGCAAGCGTCCAAAGATACGGAAAAGCAAGTGAAGTTAGATATTGTTGGCGGTTCTATCGAAATGGATAGGGGTGTGCTTGAGCGTATGACGCCCTCGTTTGAGCATTTACTGCGAAACTGCATTGCGCATGGATTGGAGCATTCCGATACTCGATTGGCAGCTGGCAAAGATGCGACTGGCGCTATCGCCATTCGTTTGATGCAAGATGGCAATGACGTTGTCATTGAGTTTAGTGACGATGGTGCTGGCTTGAATTACAAGCGTATTCGTGAGCAAGCTGTCACTCAAAAATTAATATCCAAAGCAGACAAACTGACTGATGCTGAAACGGTAAATTTAATATTTACGCCAGGTCTTTCGACCGCATCACAAGTGACTGAGCTTTCAGGCCGAGGAATCGGTCTTGACGTTGTACGCGCAGAAGTCATTGCTCTGGGGGGGCGAATTGACGTCAGCAGTGAGGCGAATAAAGGAACTAAATTTAAGTTAGTCTTGCCTCTCACCACGGCCGTAACGCAAGTTGTGATGATGCGAACCGGCTCGCTATCTTTTGGTGTGCCGTCACACTTAGTGGAGGTTGTACGCAGATCTCAACTAAACGATGTGGAGAAAGCGTACGCTGATGGTTTTTGGGGTAACGTTGAAGAAAATATTCCATTCTATTGGTCCGGCGCGCTCTTGCAAGCCTCTCAGAGAAGCCATGAGCCGTTGGCAAAAACTAATCCAGTTGTGATTTTTAGAAGCGCGGGACAACGCATTGCCATTCATGTTGATGAGATATTTGGCAACAAAGAAGTTGTGATTAAAAATCTTGGCCCTCAGCTCGCTAGGTTGCCTGGTTTGGCGGGTATGGCGATTTTGGTGTCTGGTGCAGTTGCCCTTATTTACAACCCAGTAGCACTCGCCTCCGTTTATGGCTCAACTGTTCAGCAGTTTAGCCCCGTGAAGGCAAAGCAAGATGCACAAAGTTCTGGCGGCACCGTTGCCTCAGAGCCAAGTACTACAGAGCAGCAAACGCCTTTGATTCTGGTTGTCGATGATTCCATCACGGTTCGTCGCGTCACGCAACGCATGTTGCAGCGCGAAGGTTTCCGCGTTGTCTTGGCTGTGGATGGTTTGCAAGCGATTGAAAAACTAAATCAGGAAATTCCTGCGGTTGTTCTGTCGGATATTGAAATGCCACGCATGGACGGTTTTGATTTGGTTCGAAATATTCGTGCCGATTCAAAATTAAAGCATTTGCCGGTTGTGATGATTACTTCCCGCATCGCAGAAAAGCACCGTGAATTAGCTATGGAGCTCGGTGTGAATGACTATTTGGGTAAACCTTACTCAGAAGAAGGCTTGCTTGCTGTTTTGCGTCAGCATACTGCTAAAAAACTAACTGAATCTGGGAAAGTATAAGTTTACGTTTAAAAAAGAGTCGTTGAAAGCCATAGCTCATTAAACTTAATCAACTTTCAACGACTTTTTAACGACCGCATATCTAAGTAATGTTTTCTCTCTTGCCTGAGCATGGTTCACAATGGGGCAAGGGTAGTTATCTCCTAGGATGACATTTGCAGCCTGCAGATCGATAGGTTTCGCATTCCAAGGCTCATGCAATGCAATGTTTGGCAGTTTGCTTAATTGCGGTAAGTACTTGCGAATAAACTTTCCCTCTGAGTCAAATTTTTCACTTTGACTCGTGGGGTTAAAAATTCTGAAGTACGGCTGCGCATCGCAACCACTGGAACTCGCCCACTGCCAGCCACCATTGTTGGCTGATAGATCAAAGTCGTTGAGTTTTTCTGCAAAGTAGCGCTCACCCCAGCGCCAGTCTATGCCCAAGTCTTTGACTAAGAAACTGGCGACCACCATGCGCAAGCGGTTATGCATGTAGCCCGTTTGGTTGATTTGTGCCATCGCGGCATCGACCAAGGGATAACCCGTTTGCCCCTCACACCAAGCCGTAAATAGTTTCTCTGCATGTTCACCATGCTCCCATTTGATGGCGTTGTATTCAGGTTTGAAGGCGCCAGTTGCTGCGTGCGGAAAGTTGTTCAAAATTTGAAAGTAGAAGTCACGCCAGATCAGCTCACTCAACCAAACTGCTGCACCTTGGCTACCGACCAGTGTGCGCTGATGCGCTGTGGCAGCTAGTTTGCGAATGGATACTGTGCCAAAACGCAGATGTACACCCAAATAGCTGGGGCCTTTGACCGCTGGGAAGTCTCGCGTCGCGTGGTACTCATCCATGCGGTCAAAAAAATCTTCAAACAACGCCCGTCCCCCACTCATGCCTGTGGGAATTTTAAGCGTGGCTAAATTGGTTGCTTCAAAACCTATTTCAGTCAGTGAGGGCACTGATTGTCGATGTGCTCTTGGTCGTTCCATCAAAGCATCGGTGTATTTTTCTACAGGATACGGTTTCAAATAAAACGGGTTAAGTTTTTTGAAGCACGCGTTTTTATACGGTGTAAATACGCCATAAGGTTTGCCCATTTGCGTCAATACCTCGGCACGCTCAAAAATCACATGGTCTTTATAGGTGTGAAAGGCGATGCCCAAGTTGGCCAGGCTGCCCAATACGGCGGCATCACGGGCAATGGCCTGCGGCTCATAGTCGTGGTTGGTGAAAACGGCTTGCACGGCTAATTCTTGAGCCAGTTTGGGAATCGCTTCACTTGCCCAAGCGTGTTGAACGATCAAGCCTGCATTTTCTTTTTTTGCCAGTTGGCGAATCGAAGCATCCAGTTCTACCAGCGATTCGCGAATAAATTCTACTCTGCGGTCAGCTTTGGGCAATGAATCCAAAATTTCACGGTCAAAGATAAACACACAATGCACTGTTTTGCAGCGTTTCAGGGCGTGATACAGCGCCGCATTGTCATCGGTGCGTAAATCCCGCCTGAACCACATCAAACCTGAGTTGAATTCTTTACCCATTGAAATTTACATCCATATTCCGCAGCCTCTGTTCCCGTTAAAATGTCTCTATGTCAGCTGATTTTGCACCAATTAACCTAACGCATCATTTCTTGATTGCCATGCCTGGTCTTCAAGACTCAGGCTTTACCAAATCAGTGGTTTATTTGTGCGAACACAGCGAACGTGGCGCTTTGGGGCTGATCATCAACAAACCCAGCGGATTGAATTTGCAGCGTTTGTTTGACAAGGTCGATTTGCCCATGCAACGCCAAGACTTAACCAACACGCCTGTTTTTCAAGGTGGCCCTTTGCAAACTGAACGCGGCTTCGTGCTCCATGAAACCATGCATGGCACCCCTTCAGCGGGCGACACACCCTCTGAAGAGTCTGTTTACGCCTCCACCATGACGATTCCCGGTGGTTTGGAAATGACCACCTCACGTGATGTGCTCGAAGCCATCTCCACCGGTGCGGGCCCTAGCCGCGTCTTGGTTTCCTTGGGTTATTCATCTTGGGGCGGAGGACAGCTGGAATCTGAGCTGGCTGACAACAGCTGGCTCACTGTGGCTGCTGACACCGCCGTGATTTTCGACACCCCCATCGAAAAACGCTACGACCAAGCGCTGAAACTGCTGGGCATTGAAGCTTGGATGCTTTCTCCCGTAGCAGGCCGTGCATGAGTGCTATGTCAGCTCAAACCACACAAGTTCAAGTTCCTGCACAATTCCAGTCCTTTTTAGCTTTTGATTTCGGCCTCAAGCGCACAGGCGTCGCCGTTGGCAACCGTTTGATCCGCACGGCACAGGGTTTAGCCACTGTCAAAGCGGAAGGCGATGCCCGCTGGCCGCTGATTCAAGCCCGCATCAAGGAATGGCAACCCGACGCTATCGTTATTGGCGTTCCCTACTACCAAGACGGTGCGCCGCACGACAATACCCGCAGAGCACAAAAATTTGGCCGACAATTACATGCCCGCTTTGCTTTACCGGTGTTTGAGGTGGATGAACGCTACAGTACCACCGAAGCACTGGAAATGGGCGCCAAAGACCCAGATGCTGGCGCAGCCTGTATCATCCTAGAGCAGTTTTTAAGGAGTTTGCCTTGACGTCCCTCAACAACCCAGCAATGGGTTCTTTAATGTTAGACGCTGAAGCCTTGTACAAAGAGCTCCTGCGCTATGTCCAACAATCGGTTGCACCGACTACGCAGCTGGTCGGCATCACCTCCGGTGGCGCATGGTTGGTTGAGCGTTTGCAGCAAGATTTGAAGCGTTCACAGCCCTTTGGCACCATTTCCTCCAGCATGCACCGCGACGACTTCTCGCAGCGCGGCATGAGCTCAGGTGGCCAGACCGTGCTGCCATTTGATGTGACTGGCTCAGATATTTTGCTGTTTGACGATGTGCTCTACACCGGCCGCACCATACGCGCCGTGGTCAACGAGTTGTTTGACTACGGTCGCCCGCAGCGTGTACAGCTCGCCGTGTTGGTGGACAGAGGCGGGCGCGAGCTGCCCATCCACGCCGAATTTGCCGCCGCCAGACTCGTCTTGCCAGCCAACCAGTCCTTGGCCTTGGCACGCAGTGACGCAGGCAGCTTCAGCTTCGAGGTTGAAACCAAAGTCTCCTAGAACAGCATAAATCTTCAAAACAGAACAAACATGCTCTATAAAAGAAACCCCCAGCTCAACAAACACGGCGAGTTGATCCACTTGCTGTCCATTGAGGGTCTGCCCAAAGCGACCTTGACACACATTTTGGACACGGCGGCCAACTTCGTCTCCGTCAACGATCGCGAGGTCAAAAAAGTCCCGCTCTTGCGCGGTAAAAGCGTTTTCAACCTGTTTTTTGAAAACTCCACCCGTACCCGTACCACCTTTGAGATCGCCGCCAAGCGCCTGAGCGCCGACGTCATCAACCTCGACATCGCCCGTTCCTCCGCCTCTAAAGGCGAGTCGTTGTTGGATACTATCGCCAATTTGAGCGCTATGGCTGCCGACATTTTCGTGGTGCGCCACAGTGAATCCGGCGCACCGTATCTGATCGCCCAGCACGTTGCGCCCCACGTCCACGTCGTCAATGCCGGTGACGGCCGCCACGCCCACCCGACCCAGGGCTTGCTGGACATGTTCACCATTCGGCATTACAAAAAAGACTTCTCCAACCTCACTGTCGCCATTGTGGGCGACGTGCTGCACTCCCGCGTCGCGCGGTCAGACATCCATGCCTTGACGACCTTGGGCTGCGCCGAAGTGCGCGTCGTCGGTCCCAAAACCCTGGTGCCCAGCGACATGGCGCAGATGGGCGTGCGGGTTTGCCACACGCTGGAAGAGGGCATCAAAGACTGCGACGTCGTCATCACCCTGCGCCTTCAAAACGAGCGCATGGCCGGCGCGCTGCTGCCCAGCAGCCAGGAATTCTTCAAAAGCTTTGGCCTCACGCCTGAAAAGCTGCAACTGGCCAAGCCCGACGCCATCGTCATGCACCCCGGCCCGATCAACCGGGGGGTCGAGATAGCCTCTGCCGTGGTCGACGGCCAGCAAAGCGTGATCTTGCCGCAGGTGACTTTTGGCATCGCCGTGCGCATGGCGGTGATGAGCATCGTTGCCGGCAATGATGCATAAAAGACGTGGAAATGTCGTAAAAAAAAGAAGCATAAAACAGCATTATGAAAATCCTCATCAAAAACGGCCGCGTCATCAACCCTGCCACGGGTTTCGATGAAATATGTGACCTAGCCGTCGCAGCTTCTAAAGTTGTAGCTATTAAACATATAGCGTCAGACTTTGTGCCCAATAAAACGATTGACGCCACAGACTGCATCGTCACCCCCGGCTTGGTCGATTTGGCCGCCCGCCTGCGTGAGCCGGGCTATGAGCACGAAGGCATGCTGCAAAGCGAGCTGGCCGCTGCGGTTGCCGGTGGCGTCACCAGCCTGGTTTGCATGCCCGACACCGACCCGGTGCTGGACGAGCCGGGTTTGATAGAAATGCTCAAGTTCCGCGCTGAAAAGCTGCACCAGTCGCATGTGTTCCCGCTAGGTGCGTTGACGGTCAACCTTAAAGGCGAGGTGTTGACCGAAATGGTCGGACTGGCCGAGGCCGGTTGCATCGGCTTCAGCCAAGCCGAAGTACCGCTGGGCAACACCCAAGTGCTGCAGCGCGCTTTGCAGTACGCCAGCACCTTTGGCTACACCGTCTGGCTGCGTCCGCAAGACATGCATTTGGGCAAAGGCGTGGCCGCCAGCGGTGCGCTGGCCACCCGCATGGGGCTGAGCGGCGTGCCCGTTGCGGCTGAAACCATCGCGCTGCACACGATTTTTGAGTTGATGAAGTCGACCCAAGCCAAAGTCCACATCTGCCGCATCAGCAGCGCCGCTGGCGTGGCACTGGTGCGCCAGGCCAAGGCGGACGGCTTGCAAGTCAGCTGCGATGTGAGCATCAACTCACTTCACTTGACCGACGTTGATTTGGGCTACTTCGACAGCCGCGCCCGCCTGAACCCGCCGCTGCGCCAGCAGCGCGACCGCGACGCCTTGCGTGCAGGGTTACTAGACGGCACGATTGACGCGCTGGTGTCTGACCACACACCGGTCGATGAAGACGCCAAAACCCTGCCGTTCGCTGAAGCCGAAGCGGGGGCGACCGGTTTGGAGCTGCTGCTCAGTCTCGCCCTGAAATGGCAGTCAGAAGCATCCGACAAATCACTCACTTTGGCCAAAACCCTAGCTACCGTGACCAGCCAACCGGCCAAAATTTTGGCTGCCAATTTACCAGTAGCCAACGCCAGCTTGGGTCAACTGGTCGAAGGCGGCGCGGCTGATATTTGTATTTTTGACCCCCAAGCGATGTGGGTTGTCTCAAACGACACCCTGCGCAGCCAAGGCAAGCACACACCGTTTTCAGGCTACGAGCTGCCCGGCCAAGTGGTTGCCACGCTGGTGTCTGGGCATGTGGCCTTCGAGCGATGATTTTAGAGGTGAGTCGGACCTTAGTTGCGATTGACGAGAAATTGAAGTGCCATTGAGTTGTCAACGATGCGAAACTTTGTAGCCGTCATCAAGTTGGCCAAGGTCATCATGCACCTGTTGCATGGTTTGTTGGTCGTTTACGTCATTTTTCCGAAGCTCACACAACCCCAAAAAAACAAGAGAATTGAGGCTTGGGCCAGCGCATTACTTGCAAAGTTAGCTATTAAATTAGTAGTAAATGGTAAGCCACCAACTGCGGGACCGATACTCTTGGTGTCTAACCATATCTCGTGGTTAGACATTTTGGTCATCCACGCTGCAGGGCACTGCCGCTTTGTCAGCAAGGCAGATATCAAGCACTGGCCGGTGCTGGGCACGCTCACCACGGCGGGTGGCACGCTGTACATTGAGCGCGAGTCCAGACGCGACGCCATGCGCGTTGTCCACCACATGTGCGAGGCTTTGACCGATGGCGATATCGTCGCTGTGTTCCCCGAAGGGACCACCGGCAACGGCATAGCTTTACTGCCTTTTCACGCTAATTTGTTGCAAGCGGCTATCGTTACCAATACGACCGTACAGCCCGTCGCTTTGTCGTTCATCGACTCAGCCACGGGTCAAACCAGCCAAGCCGCCAGTTTTGTGGGTGATGAAACCTTGGTCGGATCGCTTTGGAACACGCTGAAATCTTGTAACTTAGCCGCAGTAGCCACCTACGGCGTGCCACAATTGGCATCCGGCAGAGACCGCCGCACTTGGGCGGCAGATTTGCGCACGGAAATTGCTTCCCTCAAATCGACATCAACAACAAAACTTTAACCAAAATTCGTCATTCCCGCGCAGGCGGGAATCCATGGTGGCACTTGTGGATTCCCGCCTACGCGGGAATGACGGCTTACTAGAACCTTTACTTTTAAACATGCAATTCAAGCAATTTATGGGGGGCATCCCCTTTGTCGGCTGGGCTATTACTTTTGCCGCTCTGTGTTCGGGTCTGTTTGCGGCCATTTTGGGTGCGGTCACGCCTGAGCTGCGCGCCGAGCTTGGCAGCTACCAAAGCATGGGTGTGCTGATGATGGCGTGGGTATCCGGCGGGGTGTTGGGCGCATTTCAGGGTGGTAAATTGGCGCAAAAAGTGCATCCCCGCACGCTTGTGCTGGCGTACATCGGCTCGGCAGTGCTGTCGACTTTGGTCATCGTGGGTTCGCCCAATTTCGCGGGTATGTTGGTCGGTTTTTTTTGCTTTTCTGCCGCCGAAACCGCTTTCATGACCCTAGGGCACAGCATTTTGTCGCAGGTGTATTCAGAGCCCACGTCCCGCGCCCGCGTCATCAGCTTGATAGATGTCGCCTTCAGCGCCGGCACCGTCATCACACCTGCCGCCATCATTGGTTTGCACCAGTACGACAGCAGCTGGCGCTTGCCTTACCTGCTGTTTTTGATTCCCATGGGTGTTGCTTTCGTGCTGTTTTTGCGCAAAGGCGCGTTTGACCAGATCGCTTGGCATGGTTCGCATGTTGATTCTGGGGCAACAAATACC
>JANPIC010000002.1:0-6482 GCA_031424795.1 Polaromonas sp.
GGCTGTTGTCAAAGCGGGTTTGATAGCAGTCGCCTCCATGCCGCTGCTTCGCGCCAACGAGTTGGGCGACATCATCGACAAAGCCCAGCCCACCCTAGCGCTGTGCGACATCAAGCTGATGGACGAACTCATCGCGGCGCAAACCCAGCACCCAGTGCTCAAAACCATCCTGCCCTTCAACGTTATGGTGCATCCGCAGGGCTTGGCCACGCTGTCATCTCAAAAAGACGGTCATTTCACCGCCTGCCCGACACTGGCCACCGACATTGCCTTGATGGCCTTCACCTCGGGCACGACCGGCAAACCCAAAGCCGCCGTCCACACCCACCGCGACGTGCTGGCCGCCTGCGAAGCCTGCCGCGCCACGTGCTGCGTGCCACGCCTGACGACATCATCGTCGGTTCGCCGCCGCTGGCCTTCACTTTCGGTTTGGGCGGTTTGCTGATCTTCCCGATGTGGGCGGGCGCTTCGGTCTACTTCCCGGATGTGGCCTACACGCCCGAGGTCATGGTCAATTTCATGAACGAAGTCGGCGCTACCATCTGCTACACCGCCCCCACGTTTTACCGCCAGATGGCCCCGTTTGCGAAAACGGCCGGTTTGCCCACACTGCGTATTTCAGTCAGTGCCGGCGAGGCACTGCCCGACGCGACCCGACAGCTCTGGAAGCAAGCCACCGGCCTGGAAATGCTGGACGGCATAGGCGCGACCGAGATGTTCCATATTTTCATCTCCTCTGCCGGTAATGACGTCAGAGCCGGTGCGATCGGCAAGGTCGTGCCCGGCTACACCGCCAAAGTGGTTGACGAAGCTGGCAATGAGGTGCCACGCGGGACGGTTGGCAAACTCGCCGTCATCGGCCCCACAGGTTGTAAATATTTTGACGATGCCCGTCAGCTCAACTACGTCAAAAATGGCTGGAACTACCCCGGTGACGCCTTCATTAAAGACGCGGACGGCTACTTTTGCTACCAGGCGCGCGACGACGACATGATCATCACCGCTGGCTACAACGTGGGTGCGCCCGAGGTGGAAGATGCATTGTTGAAGCATCCTGCGGTTGCTGAAGCTGCCGTGATTGGCCAAAAAGACGACGAGCGCGGCATGGTGGTGCGGGCGTTTGTGGTGTTGAAACCAGAGCAGAGCGCCAACGACGCCATGGTCAAAACCCTGCAAGACCATGTCAAAGCCGCCATCGCGCCTTATAAATACCCGCGTATTGTGAGTTTTGTCGACAAGCTGCCGCGTACTGAAACTGGCAAGTTGCAGCGGTTCAAGTTACGACAATTGTGAAAACCCAACCCTGTCATTCCCGCGCAGGCGGGAATCCATGTCGGCGCTTGTGGATTCCCGCCTTCGCGGGAATGACGGATTTTTGCTAATTAACTTTGTAGTTAAATAAGAATAACAATTAAATTCAAGGACTTATAGGAATAAATCATGAGAAAACTCCTCCAACCCGAAGGCTGGCTCGCCCCCAAAGGCTACGCCAACGGCATCGCCGCCCGTGGCACGCTGGTCTTCGTCGGCGGCCAGATCGGCTGGAATGGCCAGCAGCAGTTTGAAACCGACGACTTCATCCTGCAAACCGCACAAACCCTGCGCAACATTGCCGCCGTCCTCCAAGAAGCCAATGCCGGTCCCGAGCACATGGTCCGCATGACCTGGTACGTGACCGACCGCGTCGAGTACAACAGCCGCCTGCCCGAACTGGGCAAGGTCTACCGCGAGGTCATGGGTAAAAACTTCCCGGCGATGGCGTGCGTGCAGGTCGCGGGGCTGATGGAAGAACGGGCGAAGATCGAGATCGAGGTGACGGCGGTGGTGCCGGATTAGTTTTGATTTTTGCCAAAATTTAGAGCGTTGTCATCAATTCAGCGGTGAAAAGCGTTAATCTATGACTCGTTCAAACGTTTTATTGGAGATTATCCATGTTCGCCATGTCCAAAACATTAGCATTCGTTCCCCACATCAGCGCCGTTTTGCTCGCCTGTCTAGCCGCTGCCAGCGCCCCGGCGCAAGCGCAAAGCCGCACATGCATCATTGATGAGGTGAATGGCCAGCACCGCTGCGGTTATTTGGCGGACGAACAGGGTTACCGCATTGCCGATCGCCCCGTTTACGCACCGCCTGTTGCACCTGTCGTGGTAGCGCCAGTGGTACCGCCAGCGCCCGTGGTGATTGGTCGTCCAGGCTCGCGAAACAGTTTCGAAGAGCGCCAAGCCTTTGAACAAAAGCGCATGGAAGTGCAAGAGTGGGTGAACAGCTTGTTTTTAGACGTGCTGGGTAGAGACGCTGATATCGTCACTCTGCGCAAAGTCACCGCGCAAGTGATGGAAGGCCGCGCCATGGCCGATGTCCGCATCGAGCTAGCCACCAGCGCCGAAGCCCGCCAAGCCGTCAACCAAATCTACCGCGACATCCTGCGCCGCGATGCCGACCCATCAGGTTTGAACGCCCAAATGGCCGGTTTACGCAGCGGCCTCACCTTGGCGCAGATTCGTCAGGCAATTGCGGAGAGTCCTGAGGGGCGGAATCGTCGTTAAAAGTATCGCTACAAATAAAATAGCTACTTAGGCAATAAATACGCCGGCTAGTGCCGTATTTGAGTGGTTTTTAGCAGTCGTCCAACGCGCTAGCTTCTCGTGCGCCCCGTTGGTGGCAGGGTTCATAGATTCATCGTGCCCCGCTTGCTTGGCGCACAGCTCAATCACGTAGCCGTTCGGGTCGCGGAAGTAAATGGAATGGATAAACGTGTGGTCAGACACGCCCCGCGTCTCAATGCCTGCTGCCTTGGCTTTGGCCATCATCTGCGGAATGACCGATGCGTCCACTTCCAGCGCGATGTGCATGTCAAAATCGTGCTGCGGTTTGAAGTCAAACGGCATGTCCGGCGCTTCGAAAAACGCGAGGAAAGAGCCATCGTCTAGGCGATAAAAGGTGTGCAACACCTCGGTCATTCGGCCGCTTTTGGTTTCGTTGATCTACAACGTGCCCGCCAGCGGCAGCCCCAGAAACCCCTCATAAAACCCGCGCGTCTGCTCTGAATCCCGGCAGCGATACGCATTGTGGTGCAGTTTGAGAATCATGGTGACATGCTCCTTATAAGTAAGTGCAAAGATTCACAGCGTTACCAGTGTACGAGCTTTGGGTGAGGCTGGCTTTAAATCTCCCATCCCCTCTTTTTCAAAGCGAGAAACAAGCCTTTTTAGTATCTAAATGACTATCAATAAAATAGCTGACTAGCAAATAAATACGCCGGCTAGATTCATATTCATGCTATTTAAGTGCAGCATCCACCAGTTTTCCCGGATTCTTGAATGGGAGGACAAGGAAGAGTGCCATAGGAGCAATACACGCAGCAATCACCCGCTTTGGGTTTTAGAACGGTATGACAGTGCTGACATTCATAGAACCATTGGCAGGCGTCAGTCGGCATCGTTTCGGTCTTTGCAAAGCCGCATTCTGGGCAGGTTAGTGTTGACTCTAAGATGATGGTTGTCATTTTGTGATTGTTGCTAGAGTTGAAGGGTAGCCGGCATCTTTGGTCGACAGCGTTAGCATGTCGATGCTAGCTTTCGCATCATCAAATGTGACCGTAGCTTGTCGCTTTTCAAAATCGACGCTTGCTTGACTCACGCCACCTACTTTCAACAACGCTTTTTTCACGGTGATTGGACAAACGGGGCAATCCATTGACGGGATTGATAAATTCACAGTTTTTGGAGTAGCCCAAGTGTTGATGGAGAAAATAGCTATTGAAATCACAGCAAATAATTGTTTCACGTCACAGTCCTTTTAATAAAACCAATGTGCAAAAAATGGAAAAGTTAGCGCCAAAATAACCAAAACCGACACGGCTATGAAAAGCATTTTGTAGGCTGTTTTAACTTGGGGAATCGCACAAACCTCCCCAGGTAAGCATTCAGAGACGGGTCGCCAAATACGCCGCGCTGCGAAAAGCAAGGCGAGCAATGCCAAACCAATAAAAATCGGTTGATACGGCGCCAGCACTGTCAAATTACTGATCCATGCGCCAGAAAACCCAAGGGTGAGCAAAACCAAGGGGCCAAGGCAGCAAGCAGAAGCCAAAATCGCCGCTACACCCCCCGCAAACAGCGCTTTACGACCGCCATCACCATCGATTTTGTTTGATAAATATGTGTTCATGGGTTAATCTTATCTCCGTACTCAAGTACGGAGTCAACAGATAAAGTGAAAAAACATGGAAAATTTAACCATCAGTGCCTTGGCACAGGCGGCGAGTGTCAATATCGAAACCGTTCGCTTTTACCAGCGCAAGGGTTTGGTTGGTGAACCCAATAAGCCTTTAGGCGGCATTCGCAGGTATGGTGGCTATGAATTGGGGCGTATTCGCTTCATCAAAGCGGCTCAAAAACTGGGTTTTAGTCTTGACGAAGTAGCGCAGTTGCTCAAGCTTGAAGACGGGACGCATTGTGACGAAGCAAGAGAACAAGCCGTTTATAAATTGCAAAACGTCCAAGCTAAGCTCGCTGACTTGAAACGCATCGAAACTGCATTGATTGAACTCATTGGCCAGTGTAGTCGTGTAGATGGACAAGTGAGTTGTCCGTTGATTTCGGCGTTGGGTAGTTTTGAGTAGTTGGCATCTCAATTGCTACATATTTAATAGCAATTTAGGCAATAAATACGCCGGCTAGAGTCATATTTCAGAGGTAAAAACGGGGTTGGGGTAAAATATTGGGTTATTTACGACTCCACAGCTATTTACCCATGATTCAAATCACTCTTCCCGACGGCTCCAAACGTGACTACGAAGCTAGCAGCGTCACGGTGGCGGATGTCGCTTTGTCTATTGGCGCGGGGTTGGCTAAGGCTGCGCTGGCGGGAAAAGTCAGAGCCGCAGGCGATCCTGAAGGTTCAGGCAAGGTGGTGGATACGAGTTTCAGCATCACCAAAGACAGCACGTTGGCCATCATCACCGCCAAAGACGCGGATGGGTTGGAGGTGATTCGCCACTCGACGGCGCATTTACTGGCTTATGCGGTGAAAGAGCTGTTTCCAGACGCGCAGGTGACGATTGGCCCTGTGATTGAGCACGGCTTTTTCTACGATTTCTCTTACAAACGCCCGTTCACGCTGGAAGATTTGGCGCTGATTGAGAAGAAGATGACTGAGCTTTCGAACAAAGACGAACCTGTCACCCGCCGCGTGTTGCCGCGTGACGAGGCGGTGAGCTATTTCAAAAGCTTGGGTGAGCATTACAAGGCCGAGATCATTGGCAGCATTCCAGCGGGTGAAGACGTGTCGCTCTATAAAGAAGGCGCGTTTGAAGACCTGTGCCGTGGCCCGCACGTGCCGTCTACCGGCAAATTGAAGCATTTCAAGCTGATGAAGCTGGCCGGTGCTTACTGGCGCGGCGACCACAAAAACGAGATGCTGCAGCGTATTTACGGCACAGCCTGGGGCAGCAAAGACGAGTTGCAACAGCATTTGAAAATGCTGGAAGAAGCCGAAAAGCGTGACCACCGCAAGCTGGGGCGCGAGCTGGATTTGTTCCACATTGACGAGCATTCGCCTGGCACGGTGTTTTGGCACCCCAAGGGCTGGACGCTGTGGCAGGGCGTGGAACAGTACATGCGCAAAATCTACCAAGACAACGGCTACCTAGAGGTCAAAGGGCCGCAGATTTTGGACCAAAGTCTGTGGGAAAAAACTGGCCATTGGGACAAGTACAAAGAGAACATGTTCGTGACGGAGTCAGAAAAGCGCGATTACGCCCTGAAGCCGATGAACTGTCCGGGCCATATCCTGATCTACAAACACGGCCTGAAAAGCTACCGCGACTTGCCGCTGCGCTTCGGTGAATTTGGCGCTTGCCACCGCAATGAGCCTTCGGGCGGGCTGCACGGCATTATGCGGGTGCGCGCGTTCACGCAGGACGATGGGCATATTTTTTGCACCGAAGCGCAAATCCAAAGCGAAGTGATTGCGTTCACCGCGTTGCTGCAAAAAGTGTATGCTGATTTTGGCTTCAAAAACATCATCTACAAGCTCTCCACCCGACCTGAAAAGCGCATTGGCTCTGAAGAAAGCTGGGACAAGGCTGAGCATGCTTTGGCGGAGGGTTTGAAAGCGTCAGGCTGCGAATTCACCTATTTGCCGGGCGAGGGCGCGTTTTACGGCCCGAAAATTGAGTACACGCTGAAAGACGCGCTGGGTCGTGAATGGCAGTGCGGTACGATTCAGGTTGACCCCAACATGCCTGAGCGCTTGGACGCCGAGTACGTGGGTGAAGACGGTGGCCGCCACCGCCCCATCATGCTGCACCGCGCGATTGTGGGCAGTTTGGAGCGTTTTATCGGCATTTTGATCGAAGAACACTCTGGCGCTTTGCCGTTCTGGTTAGCGCCCATGCAGGTTTCCGTGCTCAATATCACCGATTCGCAGGCTGAATATGCCAAAGAAGTGGCAAAAACGCTGCAAAATCAGGGGTTTAG
>JANPIC010000003.1:0-12515 GCA_031424795.1 Polaromonas sp.
GCTTGGTCGGCCAATGACGCTTTTAAGATGGCAAACTTGGCGCTTTCCAGCGTGCCGCGCGTCGCCATGACACCGATTTTGCGGGTTTGGCTGAGTTGCACGGCGGGTTTCAGGGCGGGCTCTACGCCTACCAGCGGCAAACTGGGGAATTCTGCGCGTAAGAGTTTGGCAGCGGCGGCGGTGGCGGTGTTGCAGGCGACGACCAGCGCTTTGATGCCGTATTGGTCAATCAGCGTTTGCGTGAGGGCACGCGAGCGGTCTATGACGAAGGCGTCGCCTTTTTCTCCATAGGGCGCGTTGCCGCTGTCGGCGATGTAGACGAAGGACTCGTGCGGCAGCTCAGCGCGCAGAGCTTTTAAGATGCTCAGCCCGCCTATGCCGCTGTCGAAAACGCCGATGGGCGCGTTGGGTTTCACGCTTAGCTTGATTTAACCGAAATACCTTTGAATTCACCTGTGGCGATGCGCTTTTGCCACTCTGCTGGGCCGGTGATGTGGGCGCTGGTGCCGCCTGAATCGACGGCGACGGTCACGGGCATGTCCACCACGTCAAACTCATAAATCGCTTCCATGCCCAAGTCGGCAAAACCCAGCACTTTGGCGCTTTTGATGGCTTTGCTGACCAAATAGGCCGCGCCGCCCACGGCCATGAGGTAAGCACTTTGGTGCTTTTTGATGGCTTCAATGGCTGTTGGGCCGCGCTCGGCTTTGCCGATCATGGCGATCAGGCCGGTCTGGGCGAGCATCATCTCGGTGAAACCGTCCATGCGGGTGGCGGTGGTGGGGCCGGCGGGGCCGACAACTTCTTCGCGCACGGGGTCAACCGGGCCGACGTAGTAGATCACGCGGTTGGCGAAATCGACGGGCAGCGGCTCGCCTTTGGCCAGCATCTGCTGAATGCGTTTGTGCGCCGCGTCGCGGCCGGTGAGCATTTTGCCGCTCAAAAGCAAGGTATCGCCGGCTTTCCAGGTGGCGATTTCGGCTTTGGACAGGTTGTTGAGGTCTACCGTTTTGCTCTTTTTGTAGTCAGGTGCCCAGTGCACATCGGGCCACAGGTCCAGGCTGGGTGGGGTCAGGAAGGTCGGGCCGCTACCGTCCATCACCAGATGGGCGTGGCGCGTGGCGGCGCAGTTGGGGATCATCGCGACCGGTTTGCCGGCGGCATGCGTCGGGTACATATTGATTTTGACGTCCAGCACGGTAGTCAACCCACCCAAACCCTGCGCACCGATGCCCAGGGCGTTGACCTTTTCAAACAGCTCCAAGCGCAGGTTTTCAACCTTGCTCAAAACCTCGCCACGGGAGGACTTGGCTTGCAGCTCGTACATGTCGATGTCTTCCATCAGTGACTGTTTGGCCAGCAACACCGCTTTTTCAGCCGTGCCGCCAATGCCGATGCCCAGCATACCCGGTGGGCACCAGCCAGCGCCCATGGTCGGCACGGTTTTGAGCACCCAGTCAACGACCGAGTCGCCGGGGTTGAGCATGACGAGTTTGGACTTGTTCTCCGAGCCACCGCCTTTGGCTGCAACGGTGATGTCCAGCTTGTTGCCGGCGACGATTACGACGTTGATGACAGCAGGCGTGTTGTCTTTGGTGTTCTTGCGCTCAAACTCTGGGTCAGACACGATGGAGCCGCGCAGTTTGTTGTCTTCGTTGTTGTAGCCTTGGCGCACGCCTTCGTTGATGGCGTCTTCCAGCGTGCCGGTGAATGCGTCAAAACGCACGTCCATGCCGATTTTCAGGAACACGTTGACGATGCCGGTGTCCTGGCAGATCGGACGGTGTCCGGTGGCGCTCATGCGGCTGTTGGTCAAAATTTGGGCGATTGCGTCTTTGGCTGCGGGACTTTTCTCGGCCTCGTAGGCGCGCGCCAGGTGGGCGATGTAGTCTGCCGGGTGGTAGTAGCTGATGTACTGCAGCGCGCCGGCAATGGTTTCAATCAGGTCGGCTTGGCGAATATAAGTGGGATTGGAGGTTGTCATGAATTGCTCTGGAAGTTAAAAATATCGAATGAACTGTGCTTCAATAGGTTCTAAGTTTAACCAAATCAGCCAACCAAGACTGACAGAGCAGGAGTTTGCATTGTTAAAGACCATCCACCGCCGCGCCAATGAATTTATCCACTCTCAATCCGGCGGCGGCATCGTTCTGGCCGTGGCGGCGCTGCTGGCGCTGATCATCAGCAATTCACCTGCAAGCGGCTGGTACGAGCAATTGCTACAAGTTCGTGGCGAGGTTCGCATCGGCGGCGATTGGCTGGTGCTGTCCAAACCACTGTTGGTGTGGATCAACGACCTGTGGATGGCGGTTTTCTTCTTTTTGGTGGGTTTGGAGATCAAACGCGAGCTGCTGGAGGGCGAGTTGGCTTCGGTCAGCCAGGCCATGCTACCAGCCGGTGCAGCTGTGGGCGGTATGCTGGTGCCGGCGCTGATCTACAGCGCCATCAACTGGGGTGATGCGACGGCTTTGCGTGGCTGGGCGATTCCGGCGGCGACGGATATTGCCTTTGCATTGGGCATTTTGGTGCTGCTGGGCAAGCGGGTACCGGTGTCGCTGAAGGTGTTTTTGACAGCGGTCGCCATCATCGACGACCTGGGCGCGATTGTGATCATCGCGTTCTTCTACACGGCGCAGGTGTCTGTGCCCATGCTTTTGGCGGCAGGGGTGAGTATTGTGGTGTTGTTTGCCATGAACCGGGCGCGGGTGATGAATCTGGGTCTATACGTACTGATCGGCTTGGTGGTGTGGCTGTTTGTACTCAAATCTGGCGTGCATGCCACGCTGGCTGGGGTGGTGACGGCGTTGGCGGTGCCTTTGGTCAACCCCAGCAAAAGTGGACATGGTAAATCGCCACTTAAAACGGCTGAACACGCTTTGCACCCCTGGGTGGCTTTTGGGGTGTTGCCGGTATTTGCCTTTGCCAATGCAGGCGTGTCGTTGCAAGGGGTGAGTTTTGCGACCTTGCTGCAAACCGTGCCGCTGGGAATTACAGCAGGTTTGCTGTTGGGTAAAGCTGTGGGTGTGTTTGGCGCGGCGTGGCTGATGATTCGCTTCACCCCAGCGCGCTTGCCCGATCAGGCCAGCTGGATGCAGTTTTTTGGCGTTTGTGTGCTGTGTGGCGTGGGCTTCACGATGAGTTTGTTCATCGGCGGGCTGGCGTTTGCAGGGCAGGGCGCGGCGTTCGACACCCAGTTGAAGCTGGGTGTGCTGATGGGTTCTATCTTGTCGGGCGTGCTGGGCGCACTGATTTTGCTGCGCCCTGCCAAGCAGGCTGGCTGATTTGGAAAATCAGTGCTTGCTGGATTTTTCTGTGCCAGACATCAGCTTGTCGGTATAAGCAACGGCTAAAGCACTGAGCAAGAACGTGATGTGAATAATCGTTTGCCACATCAGCATTTGCTCAGAGTAGTTGGCCGCGTTGATGAAGGTTTTCAGCAGGTGGATGGATGAGATGCCGATGATCGCCATGGCCAGTTTCACCTTCAAAACGGACGCGTTGACGTGGCTCAACCACTCTGGCTGGTCGGGGTGCTCTTCCAGGTTCATGCGGCTGACAAAGGTTTCATAGCCGCCCACGATCACCATGATCAAGAGGTTGGAGATCATCACCACGTCGATCAACCCCAGCACCACCAGCATGATGACGGTTTCGTTCAGCGAGGCGATGGTCACGTCAGACTTGTAGCCGATGCTGCTGACCAAAGATTGCAGTGCCACTTGGCTGCCAAAAGCAGCTTCGACCAAGTGAAGCAACTCTTTCAAGAAACTGAAAACATAGACGCCCTGTGCCACGATCAAGCCCAAATACAAAGGCAGTTGCAGCCAGCGGCTGGCAAAAATCATGTTGGGCAGAAATTGCAGTTTCGTGACAGATGAAGGTGATGATGTATTTTTAGGTGAAGACATAAAGTTAGTGTATTGAATGTGCGTGTGGATTTTATGACAGTTATGACCCATTCAAACGAGGCTGTAAGTTTCGTCTCAGTCAGACCTTTGTAAGTACAAACCCTCACATTACGCATATTCTTGATACAGAACAAACAAAACTTAGCTCTGTAGAGTAAATTCAAGATTAAATTTAAGCCTAAAAAGGTTCAACCTAATTATTAACTTACTGGAGACAAAGACCCATGAGCGCACCTTCCACAGCCATCGAATCCAACTTGGTCGAAAACCGCGTTTTCTACCCAACTGAGGCACAGCAAAAAGCTGCCCGCATCTCAGGCATGGACGGCTACAACGCACTGGTAGCAGAAGCGGACAAAGATTTTGAAGGCTTCTGGGCGCGCTTGGCACGTGAAAACGTGATGTGGAACAAGCCTTTCACCAAAACTTTAGACGAATCCAATGCACCGTTTTAAAAATGTTTTGACGACGGTGAACTCAACGCTTCTGCCAACTGCTTGGACAAGCACATGGGCACGCCCGTTGAAAACAAAACGGCGGTGATTTTTGAAGGCGACGACGGCAAAGTTACCAAGACAACGTACAAAGAATTGCTAGTCCGCGTCAGCCAGTTTGCCAATGCGCTCAAAGCCGATGGCATCAAAAAAGGCGACCGTGTGCTGGTTTACATGCCGATGACGCTGGAAGGTGTGATCGCCATGCAAGCCTGTGCCCGCATTGGCGCAACGCACAGTGTGGTGTTTGGCGGCTTCTCGGCTAAGGCGTTGCAAGAGCGCATCATTGATGCTGGCGCGGTGGCGGTCATCACATCCAACTACCAATTGCGCGGCGGCAAAGAGCTGCCACTCAAAGCGATTGTGGATGAAGGCTTGGCATTGGGCGGTTGCGAATCTATCAAAACTGTGTACGTGTACCAGCGTACGCCTACGGCATGCAACATGGTGGCTGGCCGTGACAAGACGTTTGATGAGGCGATTGCTGGCCAAAGCGATGTGTGCGCACCCGTGCCTGTGGGCGCGGAGCACCCGCTGTTCATCTTGTATACTTCCGGCTCTACCGGCAAGCCAAAAGGCGTGCAGCACTCCACAGGCGGCTACCTGCTGTGGGCAAAGTTGACGATGGACTGGACCTTTGACTTGCAGCCGTCCGACATCTTCTGGTGTACGGCAGACATTGGCTGGATCACCGGTCACACCTATGTTGCCTACGGCCCACTGGCTGCTGGTGCAACCCAAATCATCTTTGAAGGCGTGCCAACCTACCCGAATGCTGGCCGTTTCTGGCAGATGATTGAGCGCCATAAGTGCACGATTTTCTATACTGCGCCGACTGCTATTCGCTCCCTCATCAAGGCCGCTGAAGGTGACGCTGCGGTACACCCTGACCGTTCAGATTTGTCTAGCCTGCGTATCTTGGGCAGCGTGGGCGAACCCATCAACCCAGAAGCGTGGATGTGGTACTACAAAAACGTAGGTGGCGAGCGTTGCCCGATTGTGGACACCTTCTGGCAAACCGAGACTGGCGGCCACATGATGACGCCGCTACCAGGCGCAACGCCACTTGTTCCAGGCAGCTGCACCTTGCCACTGCCTGGCATCATGGCGGCGATTGTGGACGAAGTGGGCAACGATATGCCGAATGGTTCTGGCGGCATGTTGGTCGTCAAACGCCCATGGCCATCCATGATCCGCACCATTTGGAACGACCCAGAGCGCTTCAAATCAGCCTATTTCCCGGCGGAAATGGGTGGCACGATTTACCTGGCTGGCGACGGTGCTGTTCGCAGCGAAGACCGTGGCTACTTCCGCATCACAGGCCGGATTGACGACGTGCTGAACGTCTCCGGTCACCGCATGGGCACGATGGAGATCGAATCTGCCTTGGTTTCCTGCGCCCATTTGGTCGCCGAAGCTGCCGTGGTCGGTCGTCCTGATGATTTGACCGGCGAGGCGATTTGTGCCTTCGTGGTGCTGAAACGCAGCCGCCCGGTCGGTGACGAAGCCGTCAAAATCGCCAACGAGCTGCGCGCTTGGGTGGCAAAAGAGATTGGCCCGATTGCCAAACCGAAAGACATCCGCTTTGGCGACAATCTACCCAAAACCCGCAGCGGCAAAATCATGCGCCGCCTCTTACGTTCAATAGCGAAAGGTGAGGCGATCACGCAAGACACGTCTACCCTTGAGAATCCAGCGATTTTGGATCAGTTGGCGGAGAAGATTTAAGTTGCAATTGGGGAGGGGAGCTACCCCGCCCGTTGGGCACCCCTTCTAAAGAAGGGGAATTTGCTGCATTTGGTATTCGTTCCCCTTCTTTAGAAGGGGTGGCGCAAAGCGACGGGGTAGCGGTATTTGAATGCTGGCTCGATGTAACTGGGTAGTTGGTATTTGCTATATTATTTATAGCAATTTAGGTAATAAATACGCCAGCTATAGCCATT
The DNA here is from genome assembly GCA_031424795.1 of Polaromonas sp. Lineage (GTDB taxonomy): Bacteria > Pseudomonadota > Gammaproteobacteria > Burkholderiales > Burkholderiaceae_C > Aalborgiella. The sequence continues at coordinate 6,346 of JANPIC010000003.1, forward strand.
TTATGCCTTATTTTAGGGGCATGGCAGCATTTCATTGAGAAACATATAATGAAACCATGTCACATCAAAGCCCAAATCCCATCCTCAACATCCAGCCACTAGGCCCCAGCCCGACGCCGTGGCCGACGATGGATCCGTTTTTGTTTTGCGTTTACCACGACGACAAATACCCGGCGGGTAACGGCCATATGGCGCCAAATGCCTCGTTGGCAGGCCGTCAAATCGGGCAAGATTTCAGCGGCAAAGACGGCTGGAGCATGTACCACGGGCAGACGGTGCCTGGCTTTCCGTCGCATCCGCACCGTGGCTTTGAGACGGTCACCATCGTGCGCAAGGGGCTGATTGACCATTCCGACTCGTTAGGTGCAACCGCGCGATTCGGCGGTGGCGACACGCAGTGGCTGACGGCGGGCGGCGGTATTGTGCACTCGGAGATGTTCCCGTTGATGGACGCTACTCAGCCGAATCCTCTGGAATTGTTCCAAATTTGGTTAAATTTGCCCGCTAAAAGCAAAATGGTACCCGCACATTTCACGATGCTGTGGAACGAGAAAATTGCGCGCCACACCGTCACCGATGCGAATGGCAAAACTGCTGAAATTGCGGTGATTGCGGGTTCGTTGATGGACAATGTCGGTGCAAAAGCCCTGCCACCACCGCCAGATTCATGGGCATCGCAAGCGGAGAGCGATTTGGCGATTTTGACGTTGAAGCTCGCGCCAGGTGCGCGTTGGACACTGCCAAAGGCTGCAAAACAAGACACCAAGCGTCAACTTTACTGCTTCAAAGGCAGCAAAGTGACCGTGGCGGAGCAAGCTGTGGGTTACGTCGTGGCTGAGCTGCGTGGTGATATGGACGTGGAAATTTTCAACGGTGGCAATGAGTTGGCTGAGTTTTTGCTGCTGCAAGCCCGCCCGATTGGTGAGCCTGTCGCGCAATACGGCCCCTTCGTCATGAACACCCAAGCCGAAATCCGCCAAGCCATCACCGACTACCAACGCACCCAGTTCGGCGGCTGGCCGTACAAAGATGGCGCGCCCGTGCATGGGCGCGATCCGGCGCGGTTTGCGAAGCATGTGAGTGGCAAAGAAGAACGACCATAAAAAAACCTCGCAAATTACTTGCGAGGTTTCTTATTTAAAAGAAATTAAAAAACTGATCGTCTTTTTACTTCAAAGACATCACCCAAGTTGCCAAAATCTTACCTTCAGCAGCGCTGACTTGCGCATTGGCAGGCATAGGAATAGGACCCCAAACGCCAGCGCCACCTTTTTGGATTTTGCCAGCCAGCATCTCAACAGCGTCTTTTTGACCAGCGTACTTCGCCGCAATGTCTTTGTAGCCTGGGCCAACGACTTTCTTTTCTACAGAGTGGCAAGACATGCAGTTTTTGTCGGTCGCTAGCTTCAAATCAGCCATCGCAGGCGTAGAAGCAGCAAATGCGGCGAAAGCGGTCAATGTCATGGCAAGTAGTTTTTTCATCTTATTCCTGTTAATTTTGTTGACGGGTGAAATGTTCTTGCGCATTTTTAGTTTTGTATTACGCCAGTCCGTGTTAATCTAACGCGATTCTAGTGTTTTGGTTGACGTGGGGTAATTATTATGTATTTTTTAGGTCTTGGTTTGCTGCTTTTGGCTGGCAAATATTTTGAAATCAGCCCAGTGGTCGACTGGTCGTGGACATGGGTGCTGTCACCGTTTGGCGCTGCTGTGTTGTGGTGGTGGTGGGCGGATTCATCTGGCTACACCATCAAAGAGCAAGAGAAAAAGATGGAAATTCGCAAGCAAGCTCGCATTAACAAAAACAAAGAAGCGCTTGGTATGCCTATCAGCAGCCGCAACGGCAGCAGTAAAAAGACAACCAAACGCTAATTTTGGGTAGCTAGGGCGTCACCTAGCCATTTTTCCGAGCGGCATAAGCTACTTAGTAGTTATCCAATACGGCACCTTTGCTGGCACTTGATGCGTTAAATGCAAACTTGGCCTGCACGCCGCGAAGGTAGCGTGGTTTGGGCGCTGTCCACGCGGCACGGCGTTTGGCGATTTCTTCGTCACTGACGTTGAGTTGCAAGAGCAGCTGTTTGGCGTCAATGGTGACCGAGTCGCCTTCATGGATGAACGCAATCGTGCCGCCCGCTGCAGCCTCGGGTGCCACGTGGCCCACCACCATGCCCCAGGTGCCACCAGAGAAGCGACCATCGGTGATCAAACCGACAGACTCACCCAAACCTTGACCGATCAACGCGCCTGTTGGCGCCAGCATTTCTGGCATGCCCGGGCCGCCTTTGGGGCCCAAATAGCGCAGTACCATCACATCACCCGGCACAATTTTGTTGGCCAAAATGGCGGCGAGGGCGGATTGCTCGTCGTCGAACACGCGGGCGGGACCGGTGATGACGGGGTTTTTCAAGCCGGTGATCTTGGCGACAGCGCCTTCGGGGGACAAGTTGCCCTTCAAAATCGCCAGATGGCCTTGTTTGTACATCGGGTTGTCGATCGGGCGAATCACGTCTTGATCCGCACGCGGCACGTCTGGCAAGTTGAGTGAATTCAGCATTTCGCCAATGGTTTGCCCAGTGATGGTGATGCAATCTGTATTCAACAAGCCAGCAGCCATCAATGTTTTCATCACCTGCGGAATGCCACCAGCGCGGTGCAGATCGACCGCCAAATACTTGCCGGATGGCTTCAAATCACACAACACGGGCGTCTTCTTGCGCATGCGCTCAAAGTCGTCAATGGTCCATTCCACGTCAGCAGCGTGGGCGATGGCCAGGAAGTGCAGCACCGCGTTGGTGGAGCCACCGGTCGCCATGATCACCGCCACCGCGTTTTCGATGGACTTTTTGGTCACGATATCGCGCGGTTTGATGTCTTTCTTGATGGCTTCGATCAACACACGGGCAGATTCGGCAGATGAATTCAGCTTTTCGTCATGCGGATTGGCCATGGTGGACGAGTAGGGCAGGGAGATGCCCAGCGCCTCAAAGGCCGAGCTCATGGTGTTGGCGGTGTACATGCCGCCGCAAGAGCCGGTGCCGGGGATGGCGCGGCGCTCGATCTGCAGCAAGTCTTCGTCGCTCATGCGGCCAGCGGCGTTTTCGCCCACGGCTTCAAACACGCTGACGATGTTCAGGTCTTTGCCTTGGTAATGACCTGGCAAAATCGTGCCGCCATAGACGTAAATCGCCGGCACATTGGCGCGCAGCATGCCCATCAGGCCGCCGGGCATATTCTTGTCGCAGCCGCCCACCACCAGCACGCCGTCCATCCACTGGCCTTGCACGCAGGTTTCAATACAGTCAGAAATCACCTCGCGGGAGACCAGCGAATACTTCATGCCCTCGGTGCCCATGGCCATGCCGTCAGAAATGGTTGGTGTGCCAAAGACTTGCGCATTGCCGCCAGCCGCTTCAATCGCGGCAATCGCCGCATCGGTCAGCTTTTGCAGTCCAGAGTTGCAAGGCGTGATCGTGCTGTGTCCATTCGCCACACCGACCATAGGTTTTTTGAAATCGGCTTCTTCGTAACCCATGGCGTAGTACATGGAGCGATTCGGCGCGCGTGATTTGCCTTCGGTGATGTTTTTAGAGCGTGGGTTCAGGATGGTCATGGTCGGGTTTGTTGTGAGTGTAGATGCTTCTATTATAAGAAAGCTTTTGAGATGAGAGTGAGGTCAAAATTGCTATTTATTTAATAGCTGCTTAGGCAATAAATACAATGGCTAGAGTCGTATTTTAGGGTGAAAAAATGAAAAAAGAGGCCGAAGCCTCCTTTTTTGCTACGCGTGCGTGGTTTACTTACGAATAGTCACTTCCACGCGACGGGCTTCTTCGTTGCTCACGGCGGCACCAGCTGTGGTGTTTGCGGGTTTCTCTAGCATCACGCGGTCTTCAGCAATGCCGGCGGCTTTGAGGCCTGCGGCAACGCCTTTGGCGCGGTTTTTAGACAATTCTGCGTTAGCGGCAGCATTGCCAGTTGGGTCGTTGAAACCAGATACCACGGCTTTGCTTGTGGCATTGGCTTTCAGGTGATCGACCAATGCTTTTGCTGTTTCAGTAAAACCGGCTGCAACGGCGGCTTTGCCAGTGTCAAAGTAAACTTTCAAAGCTGGTGCACCATCGTGTGTGAAGGCAACCAAACCTGAACCCGCTGGAACAGCTTCGGCAGCGGCTTTTGCTGCGGCGTCTGCGGTTGCTTTGGCAGCGGGATCAGCATCAGCTTTGGCTTTAGCGGCAGCGTCTGCAACGGCTTTATCAGCATCTGCAGTGGCCGTTGCAGCAGCATTTTTAGCACCGTCAGCAGCTTGCTTAGCAGCATCACCACCTTTGTTGCAATAGCTGAGTAAGAAGAGGGCTGCGATACCGGCAGCCAACCAGGGCAGCCATTTCATCAAACCACCGCTTGCTGCAGTTGCTGCGTTGACACCTGCATTAGCCGCAGAACCTACTGCGTGGCCAGCTGAACCGACCACTTTGCTGGCTGCAACGGTGGCGGCGCCTGCTGCACCAGTCAAAGCTGATGCGCCGCCAGTGATGAAGCCCATCACGTCGCTGGACAACGATGTTGGGATTGATCCGCCTGGGGTGAGTTTGCCGATAACCATAGGCAACAAAAAGCCCAAAGCTGAAGAAGCAGTAGAACCACCAATGCCCAATTTGGACGTGATGCCGCTGAGCAAGCCACCTTGGCCACCAAACAAGGATTCGATTTGTGAGCTGCTCACGGCTTGCACGCCCGCACCACCACCCAGCCATGAATGAGCGATATTACCCAAACCACTTGCAGACAGCTTGGTCAGAAAACCCGCGATGCCGCCCGTGTCTTTGTTGGTGATGTAAGCCAGCAACATTTGCACCAATGGGCCGGCTTTGTCGCCAAGGCCAAAGCGTGATGCTGCTTCGCGGATGATGAGGTCAAACATGATCGAATCTCCCTGAATTTCTGAGTTTTGTTGAAAGTAAACAAGTTTCATACCAAACGCGTATGAATTTTGGATTCTAAGTAGTTGGTTAAGAAATGGTTAACGGATTGACTGCAATATGTAAACAATACAAAAATAGCAGAAATAATTGGCAATTCGTTACCAAAAAAGTATCACTTGCCATATTGTCCGCCAGGTATCAGAGCAGTCACTTCTGCTGCTAACATCGTAACCATGTTAATTCACCCCCAAATCAACCCCGTCGCACTTCAGCTTGGCCCTTTGGCTATCCATTGGTATGGCTTAACTTACCTTGCCGCGTTTGGCTTGTTCATGTTCCTCGGTTTTCGCCGTTTGAAGCATCAGCCCTACGCACGACTGGCTGGTGACACAGCGGGAAAATGGTCGAGGCGCGATGTAGAAGACATTTTGTTCGCTGGCGTGATGGGCGTCATCTTGGGCGGTCGCATTGGCTACTGCTTGTTTTACAAACCCGCTTATTACGCGGCACACCCCTTGGAAATTTTTGCGGTTTGGCAAGGCGGCATGAGTTTTCATGGCGGCATGCTGGGGGTGATTGTGGCGATGGTCTGGTACGCCTATTCACGCAAAAAACCGTTTTGGCAGCTGATTGACTTTGGCGTGCCTTGTGTTCCCACAGGTTTGGCCGCAGGGCGGATTGGCAATTTCATCAATGGCGAGCTGCCTGGCCGTTTGTCTGACCCGTCGCTGCCGTGGGGCATGGTGTTCAGAGGTTACGGTGATGCGCCGCGCCATCCTTCGCAGATTTACCAGTTTTTGCTGGAAGGTTTGCTGCTCTTTGTGCTGCTGTGGCTCTATGCCCGTAAAGAACGCAAAGAGGCGCAGGTGTCGGCAGCGTTCTTCTTTGGCTACGGCGTCCTGCGCTTCACGGCAGAGTTTTTCAGAGAACCAGACGCGCATTTGGGCATTTTGTCACTCGGCATGAGCATGGGGCAGTGGCTGTGCGTGCCCATGATTGTGGGCGGCGCAGCGCTGTGGGTTTGGGCGAATGGTCGTCCAAACACATCTTCATCCGTTCGATCTTAATTTCGGTTGATGAAGGCCGCCGCGGCGGCAATCAGCGCATCCGGCTGATCTCGGTGCGGCGAGTGGCCGCAATCAGCCAGTTCCAGCAATTGGGTTGCCGGCAACACACGTTTGATACCGTGAATCTGCTCCAGCGTGCCGTATTCATCGTCCAGCCCTTGAACGGCCAACAGCGGGC
>JANPIC010000004.1:0-1890 GCA_031424795.1 Polaromonas sp.
GATATGAATTTTCAGCGCGATAGGACGCCAGTGCGACCGGTGAGCTTTGAATGATCATTCTTGACACCAACGTCATTTCTGAGCCTTTCAAGCCTAAACCCGACCCAGCAGTGATGAGCTGGCTCGATGCCCAAGAGCCGCAAACGCTTTACATCACAACCGTTAGCTTGGCAGAAATGCTTGCTGGCGTACACAAAATGCCAGAGGGTCGTCGACGCGCTGATCTGCACCAATTGGTCGAAAACAAAATTCAATCTGTTTTTGAAAACCGCATTCTTGTGTTTGACATGCAAGCCGTGAAAGTTTTTGGACGAGTCAACGCAAACGCATGTGCTGTCGGGAACCCTATTGCATTTGCTGATTGCGCTATCGCCTCAATTGCTTCTGCCCATGGATTTATTTTGGCAACCAGAAATGTTCGTGATTTCAAAGGAACTGGTGTGGGAATATTCAACCCTTGGGGTGCAGAACCAACACTATGATGTCGCAAAGCACTTGAGTACATAGAAAAACAAAGTCTGCCACAGCCTAATTGGTGACAAACTTATAATGTCACAGCTGCAAAAATTGCAATCCAATCCCCTATTTAGATACCCACATGACCCAATCAGCCGTTCAGCCCAAATTCTCTGTCGCCGACATCCGTAAATCTTTCCTCGACTTCTACGCCGCCAAAGGCCATACGGTTGTGCCGTCAAGCTCATTGGTGCCGGGCAACGACCCGACGCTGATGTTCACCAACTCGGGCATGGTGCAGTTCAAAGACGTGTTTTTGGGGCTGGACAAACGTAATTACGTCCGTGCGGCCAGCGTCCAAGCCTGCCTGCGTGCGGGCGGCAAGCACAATGACCTGGAAAACGTGGGCTACACCGCGCGCCACCATACTTTCTTTGAAATGATGGGCAATTGGAGTTTTGGCGACTATTTCAAGCGGGATTCGCTCAAATGGGGCTGGGAGCTGCTGACCAAGGTGTACGGCCTGCCTACTGAAAAGCTGCTGGCCACCGTCTACATTGACGACCAAGAAGCCTATGACATTTGGCACAACGAGATCGGCCTACCCGCAGACCGCATCGTCCGCATTGGCGACAACAAAGGCAAAAAATACGCGTCTGACAACTTTTGGATGATGGCCGACACGGGGCCTTGCGGTCCGTGCTCAGAAATTTTTTACGACCACGGCGCGCACATCCCAGGCGGCCCCCCAGGCAGCCCAGATGAAGATGGCGACCGGTTTATCGAGATTTGGAACCACGTGTTCATGCAGTTTGACATGCAGGCCGATGGTTCGCTGGTCAAACTGCCTGCGCCGTGCGTGGACACCGGTATGGGCTTGGAACGCCTGGCTGCGATTTTGCAGCACGTGCACAGCAACTACGAAATCGACATTTTCGACGTGCTGATCAAAGCCGCCGCCCGCGAAACGGGTTGCACCGACATGCAAAACAAGAGCCTGCGCGTGATTGCCGACCACATTCGCGCGACCGCGTTTTTGGTGAGCGACGGCGTAGTGCCCAGCAACGAAGGCCGCGGTTACGTGCAGCGCCGCATCGTCCGCCGTGCCATCCGCCACGGCTACCAGCTGGGCAAAAAGACCCCGTTTTTCCACAAATTGGTGGCAGACCTGGTCAGCGTCATGGGCGAGGCCTACCCGAACATGGCCAAACAGCAGCAGCGCATCACCGAGGTGTTGAAGCAAGAAGAAGAGCGCTTCTTTGAGACGCTGGCTACAGGTATGACCTTGTTGGACGGCGCGTTAGGAATTGGAAGCGCCACAAGCGGCGCGACGGCGAAAATATTACCCGGCGAAGTCGCCTTCAAACTGCATGACACCTATGGCTTCCCGCTGGATTTGACGGCAGACGTGTGCCGCGACCGTGGTGTTGAAGT
>JANPIC010000005.1:0-14239 GCA_031424795.1 Polaromonas sp.
GGCAGAGTATTGCGAGCCTTGCTGGCGGAATTCGTGCAGCAGCTCGGCATCCAGATGGTATTCACGCACGTTTTGACCGTCGCGCAGCATTTGGGCGCTCTTTTGCATGGCGCGGATGTGGCCTGCCGCGCTGATTTGCGCCGCACGGCGCATGGTGGCTTGCTCGGACGCGTCTTTGAACAGGCGCATCTCGTCCAACACCGCACAGGCGTCGCGCTGGGTTTCGGGGCACAACGCACCGAAACGGACACGAGCACGAACCTTACTGAGCCAGCCATCAACCTGCGTTTCCAGCCCCGAATAGGTCGCAAAAGGGTAATAAACGGCGGATTTATTCTCCAGCAATTTGGGCAACAAGGCATCCAATTCAGCGCTGGAGTACGCCGCATCCACCCCCAACGCGGCAGGCGCGGCCGTGGGGCCAAGTCTAAAACCGTCCCAAATCTCACGCTCCATGTCTTTGGGGGCGCAAAACAGGCTGGATTTGCCGTCGCCCGTGACGACCAAGGTAGCGTGGGGCTCGGTGAAACCGGTTAAATAGTGGAAATAGCTGTCAAAACGGTACAAAAAGTCGCTATCACGGTTGCGCTGGCGTTCGGGCGAAGTCGGGATGATGGCGATGCCGTCTGCACCCAGCGTGGCGGCAAAGCGAGCGCGGCGGGCGGCGTAAATAGAATGAGTAACTGTGGTCATAGTTTTACTGCTGATGGTTAATCTGCGACAAACGTTCTGGTGTTCCCACGTCTGTCCAAGTGCCAGTGTACAACTCGCCGCTCACCTGCTGTGCAGCAATGGCTTTTCTGAGCAACGGAGCCAGCGCGGCTTTGATGCCATCAGGATTACCCACTGGAATATCGCAGTACGGCAATGAGAACAAGGACTTGCGGTACAACGCGATGGTGCTGAAGGTGTATTTCGCCGAAGCATCATTCACCACCCAACCATCTGCCTGCAGCCCAAAGTCACCTTTGGTGTTGTGCTCTGGGTTAGGCACTAGCCAGAGGTGCGCCAACTTGCCGTTGGCTTTGAACCGGTCAACCGCATCTTGCGAAAACACAAAATCAGGCGCAAACACGTCGCCTGCCAGCACCCAAAAAACGTCGTCAGAAGCCGTCTCGCACAACATCGGCAGCACCCGAACGATGCCTCCAGCGGTTTCCAGCGCACCGCCAAAATCACGCCCTTCGTGAGAGTAGTAGATATTTACAGTCCTAGATTCATGGGTATTATGCTCTTTTTTTTGTAGCTGCTCAAGCAATAAATACGCCGGCTGGATGCCAATTTTCTCACCAAAATAAGCACTTATTTTTTCACCCAACCAAGCCGTGTTGATGACAAAATCGGTAAACCCGCCCTTTACCAACGCCTGCATGGCCCATTGCATCAGCGGCTGGCCACGCACCTCAAGCAGCGGTTTGGGAGTGTGGTCGGTCAGCGGGCGCATGCGTTCGCCGCGGCCGGCAGCGAGGATCAAGGCTTTACATGGTTTGGCAGGCGCTTGGGTTAGGTAACTTTTTGTTTGCATACTTCAAACGTTTTCTTGATGCTTTATTTTAAAAACTCAAGCTAAGTGCTTGATTTGTATACCTGTAAAGGGCTACCTACAATTTCTGTGGATAACTTTGTTGATAGCTCCTGATTAGCGCGCCGAAAGCGCCGTAAATCAAGGCTTTAGACAAACTGCACAGAAATCGAGCAGCAAATTAAACTCTTATAAATCAACAAGTTAGAGATGCTATTTGTTTGATAGCAATTTATACGGTCTTTTTGCTGAAAATGTTGCGGGGCACCATTTTTTGTTGACAACTCGATAAAAATATTTTGAATTCCCGCTATTTTTGTGCTAATTTAAACCAGCGCGCTGCTGTTTTGAATAATCATGCACCGCATCCACCAGCACTGCTACATTTTCAGGCGGTGTGAACTGGCTGATTCCGTGGCCCAAGTTGAAAATATGTGTAGCACCGGTGGTGGTTTTGTCGGTGTGTGGCTGGCCAAAGCTGTTCAGCACTTTGGCAACTTCGGCTTGAATGGCCGCTGGTGACGCAAACAACACATTCGGATCAATATTACCTTGTAGTGCTTTACCAACACTACCCGCTTGACCACCGACCAAGGCACGCGCTTTGGTCAAGTTGGCCGTCCAATCCAACCCCAGCACATCACAGTCCAAACCACCCATCTCATCCAGCCACAAGGCGCCACCTTTGGTGAACACAATGCGCGGGATGACGACGCCGTCATGGCTACGTTTTAACTGAGCAAGCACGCGCTTGGTGTAAGCCAAACTGAACTCCTGAAAAGCACCATCAGCCAGTACGCCGCCCCAGCTGTCAAAAATCATCACGGCTTGTGCGCCGGCTTCGATTTGCGTGTTCAGATACAAGGCTACTGAGTCTGCGTTGATCGCCAGCATGCGGTGCATCAAATCTGGGCGGCTGTACATCAGGGTTTTGACGTGGCGGTAGTCGTCTGACCCTGCGCCTTCAGCCATGTAACAGGCCAGTGTCCACGGGCTGCCCGAAAAACCGATCAAGGGCACGCTGCCGCGTCCATCCGCTTGCGTCAGCGCTTTGCGGATGGACGATACGGCGTCAAACACATAGCGCAGCTTGTCCATGTCCGGCACAGCCAGCTTGGCAACGGCGGCTTCGTCGCGCACATTGTGGACAAACTTGGGGCCTTCGCCCAAGGCAAAGCTGAGACCCAGGCCCATCGCATCAGGGATGGTCAAAATATCGCTGAACAAAATCGCGGCATCCAGCTTGTAGCGGGCTAGCGGCTGCAAAGTCACTTCCGTCGCGTAATCTGTGTTGGTGGCCAGCCCCATGAAACTGCCCGCTTTGGCGCGGGTGTCGCGGTATTCGGGCAAATAGCGACCTGCTTGGCGCATCAACCACACAGGGGTGTGGTCAGACGCTTGACGCATGCACGCCTGCAAGAAACTTGGGTTTTGAACGTGGCTGAAATCGTGGATATGGTTAGGCGAAAAAGTCATCATTGCATTATCTCAGGCTTGAACAACACCAGCCTTACCCGTGCTTAAATCAGCTTGAAGCAAATGCTTGAGCCGTTGGTGCTCAATCAGCAAGCACCGGTTTTCAACAACGGCCAAGCCTGCCGCCTTTGCTTCAGCTTTAGCCGCTTCATTTTCAATATCCAGTTGCATCCACAGCACTTGGGCGTTGATGTGCACCGCTTCCGTGGCGATGGGTGGAATATCAGCACTGTTGCGAAAGCAATTCACCATGTCGATTTTTTCGACTTTGACGGCGTCCATCAGCGTGGCATAGACCTTTTCACCCAAAATCGACGTGTTCGGTGAGTTTGGGGCAGCAACTACAGGGTTGATAGGAATAATGCGGTAACCCTGCGACTGCATGTATTCAGCCACCTCATAACTGTCACGATGCACTTTGGGCGACAAACCGACCACGGCGATGGTTTTGCAAGTTTTTAGGATATGAAGGATGTCTGGTTGATTCATTGAGCCAGTATAAATTTAAATTTTTCCTAAATTTTGCCAAGCGCTTGACGCACATCATCCACACTGATGATTTCGGACAGCACTTGCGGCGCTTTGCCTGGGGCGTAGAGCACGTAAACCGGCACGCCGCTGCGGCCTAGGTCTTTCAAGGCAGCACCGATGGCGGGGTCGCGCCGTGTCCAGTCTGCGCGCAGCAACTGCACTTTTTTGGCAGCAAACTCAGCCAGCAATTCCGGCTTTGAAAGGGTTGCTTTTTTGTTGAACTGGCAGGTCACGCACCACGCGGCAGTGAAGTCGACAAACACGGGCTTTCCGGTGGCCAAGATTTGGTCTACCCGCCCTGGCTCCCACGCTTGCCAAAGTTCATGGCTTTTAACTGAAACCGTTGATAATTCGTCATTTTTAGTGATATTTTGACCTATAGCCAGCGTAATATATGCCAATGCAGCTATTGAAACAATAGCAAACCAGTTGCGCGCTTTGCCTTGCAAGCTGAACGCCCACAACACCATGCACAGCACCAGCAGCATCGCCAACAGCGCACTTGCGCCGTCAATGCCGCTTTGCTGCCCCAGCACCCACACCAGCCAAACCACGGTGGCAAACATGGGGAAAGCCATGAACTTTTTAAACGTGTCCATCCAAGCGCCCGGCTTGGGCAAGGCGCGCGCCACGGCGGGAACAAAACTCGCAGCGACATACGGCATAGCCATGCCGACACCAATGGTGGCAAAAATCAACAAAGCGTCAATGGCGGGCAGCCCGAGCGCGAGACCCAGAGATGCACCCATGAAAGGCGCGGTGCACGGCGAAGCAATGGCAACCGCTAAAACGCCTGACAAAAACGAATCAACCGTCGGATTGTTTGCCCGTGCCGTGGCGATGCTGGTGGGCAACACGCTACCAAATTCAAACAGCCCTGCCAGATTCATGCCCAAAACCGTAAATAACACCGCCAAACCCGCGACCACCAGCGGATTTTGTAACTGAAAGCCCCAGCCCAGTTGCTCGCCACCCGCTCGAAGCGCTAAAAATAGTGCCCCCAAGGCCACAAAAGACAGCACCACGCCCGCGAAATAAGCCAATCCGCTGCGTCTGTGGGCTTGCGTGTCGCTGGCGTGCTGCGTAAAACTGACCACTTTGAGCGCCAAAATCGGGAAGACGCAGGGCATCAGATTCAAAATCAAACCACCCAACAGCGCACCGAGCAAAGCAGCAAACAGGGTCAAACTAACGGGGGCAGCGGTTAAATTGGCATTTGGCACGGCCTTGTTTTCAGCCAATGCAGCTGCCAAACCTGGCGACACAGTTGCGACGGCGGCAACTTTGGGCCATGCACCTTGCACAGCCACATCTGCACGCCACGCTTGATCACCAAATTTCAAAACCAACGGCATCAGCGCGGGGCTTTGGCTGCGCTGGCTGGACAAAGGCAGGCTGATGCGCCAGACCGCGCCCTGCCATTCTTGCTTACCCGATTCGGTATTTATGGCGCTGTTTTCAAGCACTTCGGCAGTTTCGGGGTAAACATCCAGCGTTTTGCCGCGCAATTCAGCGGGCAAACCTTGCAAGTCAAACTTCAGCGTATTGCCCTCAATCAGCGCCCGGCTAGTGGGGATGCCAGCACCAGCGTTGGTCAAGATGGGCTTGGGCTGCGCTTTAAACGCGGCATCGAAAGCGGCAGAATTGATGGCGGTCGAGCCTTTGGTCGGGATGCTCAGCGCAAACTCGCCTTCCTCAGGAATGCATTCTTCCTTGCAAACCAGCCACAGCGCTTTGAGTTTGAGATCTAAATTGCTGTTGAGCAGTGAGGGTTTGAATGCTGGCGTGATGGTCAGCGGTACGGCCAGTAAAACGGTGTCTTCGTAGCCAAAGTTAGTCAAACTGCCAATTTTTATCTTTTTAGGCGCAGGCCAGGCAATGTCGCCCGCCATCACGCCCACAGGTAAGGTCCACGTCAGCTGGGTGGGCAGGCCAGAATCGCCAGAATTCTTCCAATAGGTGTGCCAATGCGGCTGATGAATGAGCTGTAAACCCACCCAAACCGTGTTTGGCGTGATTTTTTCGTCGTTGCTTGCTGCGACGCCCTGCGGCGCATGCGCCAACAGCTCGGCGCGGACGCGTTCGGTTGTTACAACTGACTGGAGGTTCTTGGAACTCGAAATTGAGAGGCTATTTTGAGCCTTAGCCGGCGTATTTATTGCCTGAATAGCTATGAAAAAAATAGCAAAAATGAACCTTATCGGGAATTTTAAAAATCTCATTACTGCATTATGAGTTTGTAACCGCCGCAAAGTTCCTGCGACTGTTACAAAAAAATCACATGTATGCGCGTACTAAGCGAACGGCATAGCTGTTGTATTGCGCATTGGTTCCCAAACTTCCCGAGCCAAAGTACACATTCCAAACCAAGGCATTTTCATTCTTTTCCCCCTCATTGATGCCTTCATGCAACTGAGTGGACGACCAAAACATGGCTTCCGGTGCATTGGGGAAAGCATCCAAACATATGGTTGGGTGCGAATCCATGCGAACAAGGCTTTGCAATTCTTGCAAGTTTGGCAAGCGCCAATCGGTATATCCAGCAAAGCCGCCTCGCTTGTTTAAGGTCTCAGGAATGCGCATGGCCAAATCCCACGTGTACTGCAAAACCACGCCCTCACATTGTGGCCCTGCTTGACCTTGCGCGCATTGCATCCACATCAAATGCGTTCTAACATCCGTCACGGTTCCATCACCATTTTCCACATAACCTGCTTGGGTCACATGTTCACGGTGGTGCTGCTCATCTTCTGCCTTGATTTGAGCTAAAACCCTCGCAGCTTGCCGCTCATCCACCTGTTTCTGGGTGTTGGAAGCCATTTTATGAAATTGATCCACCATGTATTTAACGGTGTTGGACTTCATTTCAAGCGTTATCTGCTCACCATAGGCGATCAATTCCGCCTGCAGCGTATCGTTTCGTGCAATCACATCATCCAGCTCATGCAAAAAATGACTCGCCTCATCCAAAGCGGATTCAAACCGTACGACCAAGGATTGAAAATTAATCCAATGGTCCCAAGTTTTCATGGTCAAGTAGCTGTTTATTTCACGATTTAAACCCAACAAACGCTCCAAAGCGGCGCGATGTTTAAACACCAAAACCCACAATGCCGACAATCCTGCCCGCATGTCAGTGTATTGTTGCTCTGTTAGCGTTGAATCCAAGACGTGCATCACTTACTCCACATTTGCAGCATGCTGCTTCGAACAAAACATTGATATATCTACTATACAAGCTTGGATTAAGATTTTCAGCCCAGTTGTTCTTGTTCACACGGCTAATGTTGATGAAACACCGCAACCAGCGAGGTAGGCACAGTGACGCGCTCTGGCTTGGTGGTATTTTTATTTACAGAATACAACTTTAATACTAGTCGTAGAAAAACCATAATAGAGGGATGACTGATATTTTGCTATGCACCCTCAACGCCAAATACATCCACGCCTCGCTAGGATTGCGCTATTTGCTGGCGAATATGGGTGATTTACAGGCGCAGACCGCTCTGTGCGAGTTCACCATCAACCGCAAAACCGAGGAATTGGCAGCGGAATTGATCGCCCTGAACCCCAAAATCATAGGTTTTGGGGTGTACATCTGGAACGTGGTGCCAACCTGCGCCTTGGTAAAACTGCTCAAAACGCAGCGGCCTGACATCAAAATTGTCCTCGGCGGCCCGGAAGTGAGCCACGAGACACTGGAGCAAGACATCGTTCATCTGAGCGACCATGTCATCACCGGCTGGGGGGATGTGAGCTTTCCCAAGCTGTGCCAAGCCTTGCTGCATGGCCCGAAACCGCTGATGAAAGTCATCGCCGGCGAACAGCCGCCGCTCGCCGAAATTGCCCTGCCCTACGATTTGTACACCGACGATGATTTGGCGCATCGCCTTCTGTACGTCGAAGCCTCGCGCGGCTGCCCCTTCAAGTGCGAGTTTTGCCTCAGCTCGCTGGACAAAACCGCTTGGGCGTTTGATTTAGAGCTGTTTTTGGGCGACTTAGAGACCCTGTATGCCCGTGGCGCGCGTAATTTCAAGTTTGTGGACCGAACTTTCAACCTCAAAATAGATGCCTCGGTGCGGATTTTGCAGTTCTTTTTGGACAGATTAAGCAGCGACTTATTCGTACATTTTGAAGTTATACCGGATCATCTGCCCGATAAATTGAAAGACATGATCGCCCAATTCCCGCCGGGAGTGCTGCAATTTGAAGTGGGGATTCAAAGTTTCAACGTCGAGGTGCAGCAGCGCATCTCGCGCCGGCAGGACAACGACAAAACCGTGGCCAACCTCGGCTGGCTGGTCAACGAGTCCAACGCGCATTTGCACACCGACTTGATTTTTGGCCTGCCCGGCGAAAGCTTGCCAAGCTTTGGCGAAGGCTTCGACCGCCTGTTTGCCATCAAACCCCACGAAATCCAGCTCGGTATTTTGAAGCGCTTGCGTGGCACACCGATTGCACGGCACACCGTCGAACATGGCATGGTCTACGACGCACTGCCACCGTATCAAATCCAGCAAACCAAGGTGGTGAGCGCAACAGACATGCAACGCTTTGCTCGCTTGGCACGTTACTGGGACTTGGTCGCCAATTCGGGGCGCTTTGGGCAGGCGATGGCGTTGTTGCTTGATGCTGATTCACCATTTTTGGCATTTATGAATTTCAGCGACTGGCTGTGGGAAGCTTCGCCTAAAACGAAGGGCAAAACCAGTGGCATCACGCCTGAAAATTTGGTTGATGCTCTGCACGCTTACCTCATCGATGTGCGCCGCCTCGACGCCGAACACGTCACCCAAAGCTTGCTGGCAGACTACCTCGCCAGCGGCGCACGCGCACGGCCTGATGTGCTGCGCAGCTTGATTCCGAAGTTGCCGCTGCCGCAAGTTAAAACAGGCAAACAACTCAGCCAACGGCAAACTCAGCACCAAAAGCAGGCTGAAGTAAATTCAGAAACTGCGGAAAATATGGAAACTACGGGGATGAATGCATGATGGATGTCGTCATTCTATTTTTCATCTTTGGCTTAACGGCTGGTCTTTTACGCTCGGATTTGAAGCTGCCTTCGGCGCTGTATGAGTCGCTTTCGCTCGTATTGCTCCTCACCATTGGTCTGAAGGGTGGCGAGGGCTTGGCGCAACAGGCGCTCAAACCCCTGCTGCCACAGCTCGGCTTGGTCATGCTGCTGGGCGTCGTGCTTACCTTGATTGCTTACGCAGTTTTGCGCTATGCGGGTCGATTAGGCAGAGCAGATGCGGCTTCTACTGCGGCGCATTACGGCTCGGTCAGTGTGGCGACTTATGCGGTGGGGAGCAACTGGCTAACCACGCGCGCCATTGCTTTTGAGCCGCAATTGGCGATTTTCCTCACCGTCATGGAAGTGCCTGCCATCATCGTTGGTATTGTGATCGCTCGCGGCATTGGCAAAGACACACGCTGGGGCGTGCTGGCGCATGAGAGTTTTTTGGGCAAGGGCGTCACCCTGCTGATTGGCGGCATGGCCATTGGCTGGGCTGCAGGGCCTTTGGGTTTGGAGCCTATCAAAAATTTATTTTATGATTTGTTCAAAGGCGCATTGGCGCTTTTCCTCTTGGAAATGGGCCTGATTGTGGCGAAACAAACCAAAGAACTTCGATCTCGTGGCCTCTTTATCGTCATTTTCGGTGTTTGTATGCCACTGGTGTCTGCAGCGTTGGGCATTGCCTGCGGCGTGGCGTTGAATCTATCAGTAGGTGGCACAACCTTGCTAGCCACCTTAGCCGCTAGCGCTTCCTACATTGCCGTGCCGGCTGCCATGCGCTTGGCCTTGCCAGAGGCTAACCCTGGCTTGTCGCTAGGCGCGGTGCTGGGTGTTACTTTTCCCTTCAACATTTTGATTGGTATACCGATTTACTATTGGTTAGCCGTGAAATTTTCAGGATAAAAACGATGACACAAACCCACGAAACAAGAATCCTCCTGACGGTGGTGACAGAAGCTGCGATAGAAACATCCCTCTTACATGACCTAGACAAGCTCGGCGTCAGCGGCTATACCGTGACCGATGCGCGTGGCCGAGGCAGCCGTGGTGTACGCGATGCCGCATGGAAGGAAGCTGCCAACATTCGCATAGAGGTGATTTGCAACCGCGCCATGGCTGAAACCATCGTGCAATACCTACAAACCCACTACTACGCCAACTACGCCATGGTGTCTTTCATGCGGGACGTTGAGGTTTTGCGGCCTGAGAAGTTTTGATTTTTAAGCGTATTTTTTAAGCATACGTCACCCAATCCGGCAACTCTTCCAAATGCGGCAAGGTGTTGTACGTCACCAGCATGTGGCGCTTGGGGGTGAAGGCGAATTCGGTGATGGAGCAGTTGCGGATGCGCAGGTTCAGCTCTATGGTGGTTTCGGGCGTGGTGCCCAGGATGTGACCGACGGCGGTTGAAATGGGACCGCCACTGGAGACGATAAGCACGTTGCCAGTTTTTTCACTGGATTTTTCAACGTGGCTCTTGCGCACATGGTCGAGCACGCTGACAACGCCTTGCTGAAAATCAACATAGCTGGGCATACCAACAGGGCTGACAACACCATTCATCCACTGCGTCAAACCATCCTTCAGCAACCGGAAATGGTGGCGATACATCTCTGGTGTGTCGGGTTTGTCCAGCTTGCCGGGGTGAATCGCGCCTATCACCGCCTCGCTGTCGTATTCGTTCAGACCCGGCCATGGCAGCGGCTCATGCGCAAAACCCGCACCTTTGGCAATGCCTTGCCAGGTTTGCGTGTGGCGGCGCAGCGTGCCGGTGATGACGGCGTCAAACTGCAAGTTTTTTTGCTTGAAATACGCCCCCAAGCGCTCGGCTTGCCGGTGGCCGAGTTCGCTCAAATTGTCGTAATCTTCTGCACCAAACGAAGCCTGGCCGTGGCGTATTAAATAGAGATTTCCCATGCAGCTATTGTCAACATTTGCAGCGCTTAGACAGTCGCAGCCACGACAGCCAACTGCCCCGCTTGCACGCGAACTGTGATTTGCCGGCTTACCCCCAAATACTCGCCATCTGCTGCGATGGGCACGGGTGTTGTTGATTCAATCTGCATGGTTTGAAACGCCCGGGTGCGCACTTTGGGATGGCTCAGGTGCTTGCCGATCAACAAGCGTGGCAACAACAGCAAAGTTTGCAGCAAGCTGATATCGCCCGCCAGAAGTAAATTCAAAGCCCCATCGTCAAGTCGCGCATGCGGCACGGCGGGCATGCCTGCGCCGAAAGTGCGGGTATTCAAGGTCGATGCAAACAGCGCTTTGCCTGAGTGTAAAAGCGCACCGTCAACACTAACGTCCATACGCCAGGTGCGAAAGTTCACCAGCTCACACACCGTTGCCAAGAGGTAACGCGGCAAGCCCCGCAGCCACTTGGGGCCGTTGAGAGCACGTAGTCCCACCGATGAATCGAAACCCGTGGTCAAGCTGGAAATGAAAGGCACGCTACATACTTTTGGATGACCGCTTTCATCAACCTCAAACTCAGCCAAGCCAAGGTCAATTTGACTCGATGCACCTGCTAGCCCATGCGCTAAGGCTTTTTCCCAGGACAAACCATACAAACCCAACGCCCGCGCGGTGTCGTTCCCACTGCCAAAAGGCACGAGAGCGGCAATGTGTCGTCCTTTCAGTAACCCAGGTAGAAGTTGATTCAAAGTGCCATCGCCGCCCACAACGACGACACGGCTGGCTGGCGGCAAAGCGTCAATCAACAAACGTGCATTCCCCACGGAATCTGGCATCTCCAAAGCAATCTGTGGTGAATTTTGTTTGAGCCACAGCCGCATGGGTTCGGCCAACGCAACCGCTTTGCCGCCAGCGGCGTGAGGATTCAGCAGGACCATGATTGTTGACATGCTGGCATTATCCCCACAAGCCGCCGACAAAATTTGTCGCTAAATACCCTGACTTTGCAGCGTGACCAAGCCTTTGGGTGTTTTCAGGGTGACGGTGATATTGGCGTCACCCTCACTTAAGCTCACCCCCGCGAGCCCAATCGCGTCATACGCCGCTTGTAGCTTCTCAGGCGTGGGCGAGGACACCGCCACGCTTTGCAGCGACACGCCAGAGCGTGGCAAGGTGTTTCTGGGGTGCAGGCGCAGCGGCTCTTCAGCGTTCGCTTTGCCCCATTGAATCAGGCTGGGCAGCGCGCCGTTGAACAAACGCTGGCCATCGTCACGCACGGTGATTTTCCACTCCAAGCGGCCTTTGCGGGTGGGCCGGCTGGCTTCTACGGCTGCGCCACGGTCTATGCCTATCGCTTTTAGGGCAGCGCGACCCGCTTGGATATCGTCTGTATTGGCAACAAAATGCACCAGACGCGGCTCTTTGGCGACGGCGGCTTGCAGCGCAGCGTCGTCCATATCAAACCAACGGCTGTTTTTAGCCTCATTTTTACCATTATTTTGACCGCCAGCCGGTGTATTTATTGCCTGAAAAGCTATTTTTTTAATAGCAATTATTTCAAAATAAGCCAGTGGAAAATTGGGGGTGGCGATTTTAAAGATGCGGTTATGCGTGCCAAATTGGGGGTGGTCACCACCGGGTTGGGGCGTCATTCCCAACGTGGCCTCACACCAAGCCACGCCTTGCTCCAAGGTTTGGGCAACGACGACGATATGGTCGATTTGTGTTTTCAAACCTGTGGGCGCAGTCTGTGGCGGTGATGGTGCAAAAGCACGGGCTTCGCGATTAGATCGAGCAATAAGCGTCATAAAGTAAGTGTCATGCAGTCTTCAGGCTTCTTTGACCATGGCTTCTTTGATGGCATCCGCCAAGGCTTTGATACCAATATTGATTTGGTCCACAGATGCCGTCACAAAGCTCAAACGCAGCGTGCGTGGGTCGGCGTTGTCCGCATAAAAGGGCGAACCTGGCACGAAAGCGACGTTTTTATCGACCGCTTTGGGCAGCAACGCGACCGCATTCATGCCCGCAGGCAATCGTGCCCAGAGGAACATGCCACCGGCAGGTGAATTCCAAGTCACGCTTTGGTCTGGGTTACCTGGGGTGACTGGCATTTCACGCGCCAAAGCGGTCAACATCGCGTCGCGCTGAGACTTGTACAGCTTGCGAATCATGGGCACGTGCCGATCTAGAAAGTCACCCTGCATCACTTCAGAAGCAATGCGTTGGTTAAAGCTAGGCGTGTGCAAATCAGCCGCTTGCTTGGCTTGCAAAATTTTGGGATACAAAGCTTTTGGCAGCACCATGAAACCCAGACGCAAACCGGGTGCGAGCACCTTGCTGAATGAGCCCAGGTAAACACAGCCTTCCGGGTTACGGGCGGTCAACGGCAGCGGCGGATGCTCGTCAAACCACAACTCGCCATACGGGTTGTCTTCCACGATAGGCAAGCCCATTTCAGCCGCAGCGGCGCTGAGCTGCGCCCGGCGCGCCTCGGTCATGGAGCGGCCGGTCGGGTTTTGGAAGTTGGGCAGCACGTACAAAAAGCGGGCCATATTCCCACCTTGCGTGGCCTTGGCTTTCAAGTCCGCAATATCGATGCCTTCTTCATCACTGGCCACGGAAACCACCTCAGGCTCCATCGGCGTGAAAGCTTGCAGAGCGCCCAGGTAAGTCGGTGTTTCAACGATGATTTTGCTGCCTTCGTCGATCAAAATTTTGGCGAGCAAATCCAAACCTTGCTGCGAGCCGGTGGTGATCAAAATTTGGTCTGGATCAACTTTCCAGGGCAAACCTGCCGCCACTTGCGCACGCAGCGGTGCAAAACCTTCGCTAGCCGCGTATTGCAAGGCGGCTTTGCCGTCTTCGCCCAACACTTTGGCGCAGGCAGCGGCGAATTCCGGAATAGGAAACGTCAATGGCGATGGCAAACCGCCTGCAAAGCTGATGATGCCGGGCTTGTCCGTCACTTTCAGGATTTCGCGGATCACCGAAGGGTTCATTTTTTCAGCGCGTCTGGCCTGTTTCCACTGCATCGTCGTATTCATGCTCATATCGATTTCCCGTTATGTATTTATTATCTTTAACCGAAATTATCCATTAGCCCCATCTCGTCATTCCCGCGAAGGCGGGAATGACGGTTCGAATGGATTCTCTCAGTTTACTTTTCATTTTAAATCACCCTTGAAACATGGGCTGCACAATGGGGTATAGCGAAGCAATCAGCAAAAACGCCATCGTCACATTAAATACTTTCAGATTCTTAGCATCTTGCAAAAACCGCCGCATCGCGCTGCCAAACCACCCCCAGCAAGCGACCAGCGGGAAGTTCACAGCACCAAAAACCAGCACCACCAGCAGCACTTGGCTCAGCTTTGACCCGCCACCAGCTGAAGACGCATAGGTGGTGATAGCACTGATCGCCATAAACCATGCCTTTGGGTTCACCCATTGAAAAGCCGCCGCCGCCCAAAAACCCATGGGATTGACACCTGATTTACCTTCCCCTTTACCCTCAGATACAGGTCCAGAATTGGCAATTTTCCAAGCCAGCCACAGCAAATAAGCCGTACCGACATAGCGCAAAACCGTCTCTAACTGCGGAATCACCGTGAACATGGTTTGCAGCCCCATGCCCACGCAAAAAATCATGAAACAAAACCCCAGCGTGATGCCCATCAAATGCGGGAAAGAGCGTTTCATGCCGAAATTGACCCCAGAAGTCATCAACATCAAGTTATTTGGCCCTGGCGTGCCGGATGAGACGGCGGCGAATACAG
>JANPIC010000006.1:0-4272 GCA_031424795.1 Polaromonas sp.
GAATTTCTATCTCGAAGTCGCCAAAATGCGCGCCGCGCGCCTGCTGTGGTGCCGCATCATGAAAGGTTTCGACGCCAAATCACCCAAATCGCTCATGCTGCGCACCCATTGCCAGACCAGCGGCTGGAGTTTGACCGAGCAGGACCCGTACAACAACGTGGTTCGCACCACAGTTGAGGCGATGGCGGCTGTGTTTGGCGGTACGCAAAGCTTGCATACCAACAGTTTTGACGAGGCGATTGCCCTGCCGACCGAGTTTTCGTCGCGCATTGCACGTAATACCCAGCTTATCATCCAAGAAGAAACCCACATTACCAGCGTGATCGACCCATGGGCGGGTAGCTACATGATGGAGTCGCTGACCAACGAGATGGCCGAGAAAGCCTGGGCGATCATCGAAGAAGTCGAAGCCATGGGCGGCATGGTCAAAGCCGTGGACAGCGGCTGGGCGAAGCTGAAAATCGAAGCGGCGGCAGCAGAAAAGCAAGCCCGCATCGACAGCGGCAAGGATGTGATTGTCGGCATCAACAAGTACAAGTTGGCGACCGAGGATGCGCTGGAAACCCGCGAGATTGACAATGTCACCGTGCGCGACGGGCAGATCGCAAGATTGAATGACATCAAGTCAAAACGTGACCAAGCCGGCGTATCTGCTGCCTTGGCTGCTCTCACTTCTGCAGCAAAAGACAACTCCGGCAACTTGCTGGACTTGACCATCAAAGCCATGCGCTTACGTGCCACCGTGGGCGAGGTCAGCGACGCGCTGGAGCAAGTCTACGGCCGCCACCGCGCCGACACACAAAAAGTGACCGGCGTTTACGCGGCTGCCTATGGTCAAAATGCCGACGGCACAGCATCTGATGAAGGTGACACCATGGAATACTGGAACCAACTCAAAGCCGACATCGCGGCCTTTGCCGATGCGCAAGGCCGTCGTCCGCGTGTGATGATCTCCAAACTGGGCCAAGACGGCCATGACCGAGGCGCAAAAGTGGTGGCAACGGCCTTTGCCGACCTCGGTTTTGACGTCGATATGGGCCCGCTGTTCCAAACCCCCGAAGAATGCGCCCGCCAGGCGATTGAGAACGACGTGCATGCCGTCGGTGTCTCCACCTTAGCCGCCGGCCACAAAACCCTGGTCCCCGCCATCATCGCCGAGCTGCGCAAGCAAGGCGCGGACGACATCATCGTCTTCGTCGGTGGCGTGATTCCACGGCAGGACTACGACATGTTGTATGAAGCGGGTGTCAAAGGCATATACGGGCCGGGTACGCCGATTCCGGTGAGTGCGCGGGATGTGTTGTTGCAGATTACTAAATCTATCAAGGCAATTGGGTGACCCCAACATCGTTATTTGATGGCATCGTGCGGCCGATGGCCACGGTAGGGCACTCCCTCGCCCAGCGCCGCGCCATCGCCAAAGCCATCACCCTGCTCGAATCCACCCGTGCCGACCACCGGGCGCAGGCGGATGAGTTGCTGACTATCCTGCTGCCGCACACCGGCAAATCATTGCGTCTGGGTATCAGCGGTGTGCCGGGCGTGGGCAAATCGACGTTTATCGAAGCGCTGGGTTTGTACCTCGTTGAATTGGGTCATCGGGTTGCCGTGCTGACGATTGACCCGTCTTCCACCGTCTCGGGCGGTTCGATTTTGGGCGACAAAACGCGGATGGAAAAGCTCTCCGTTGACGAACGCGCCTACATCCGTCCCAGCCCGAGCAGCGGCACCTTGGGCGGTGTGGCCGAAAAAACCCGCGAAGCCATGCTGGTGTGTGAGGCGGCGGGGTATGACATTGTGATTGTGGAAACTGTCGGCGTGGGCCAGTCCGAGACCGCTGTGGCCGGCATGACCGACATGTTCGTGCTGATGCAGTTGCCCAACGCGGGCGACGACTTGCAGGCCATCAAAAAAGGTGTGATGGAGCTGGCAGATTTGGTGCTGATCAACAAAAGCGATATTGACCCGCTGGCAGCCGAGCGTGCCAGATTGCAGATTACCGCTGCGATGCAGTTGCTGGGCATGTTTGGCAGCCATCAAGGTGAAGAAATAAGCAAACACTGGCACCCGAAGGCCTTGCTGCTCAGTGCCTTGAACGCAGAGGGTATCGACGGTTTCTGGAGCGCAGTGAACGAATTCAAGACCCTGCAGACCGCAGACGGCAAGCTGGCCGCACGGCGTCAACAACAGTCACTGGCGTGGATGTGGGAGCGTATCGACGCAGGCTTGAAGCTGCAGTTTCGGCAAAACCCGCAGGTACGCGCGTTGCTACCGCAGTTGCTCAAAGACGTGGCGAAGGGACGGGTGGCGGCCTCCACGGCGGCCAGAAACCTCCTGAATATCGAAAATAAGGGTCAAATTGGCATCTAGCCGGCGTATTTATTGCCTATGATGCTATTAAATCTATAGTAATTTTTTAGTTTATCTCAAATCACTTCATTTCATTTTAAAAGACAAACCATGCAAGACATCCTCAAACAATTGGAATCCAAACGTGAACTCGCCCGTTTGGGCGGTGGTGAAAAACGCATTGCTACGCAGCACAAAAAGGGCAAACTCACTGCGCGTGAGCGTCTGGAAGTGCTTTTGGATGCAGGTACGTTTGAAGAGTGGGACATGTTTGTCGAGCACCGTTGTGTGGACTTTGGCATGGAAGAGACCAAAATCCCAGGCGACGGTGTGGTCACCGGCTACGGCATGATCAACGGGCGGCTCGTCTTTGTGTTCAGCCAGGATTTCACCGTGTTTGGCGGTGCGCTGAGTGAAGCGCATGCCGAAAAAATATGCAAGGTGATGGACCAGGCCATGAAGGTGGGCGCGCCGGTCATCGGTTTGAACGACTCGGGTGGCGCGCGGATTCAGGAAGGTGTGGCCAGTTTGGGCGGCTACGCCGACGTGTTCCAGCGCAACGTCATGGCCAGTGGTGTGATTCCGCAAATCAGCATGATCATGGGGCCATCGGCCGGCGGTGCCGTGTATTCACCCGCCATGACCGACTTCATTTTCATGGTCAAAGACTCGTCTTACATGTTCGTCACTGGCCCTGAAGTGGTCAAAACCGTGACGCATGAAGAAGTCACCGCTGAAGAGCTGGGCGGCGCCATCACCCACACCACCAAGAGCGGGGTGGCCGATTTGGCGTTTGATAACGACGTAGAAGCGCTGTTGATGCTGCGCCGCCTCTACAACTACCTGCCACTGAGCAACCGCGAAAAAGCGCCGGTGCGCAAGAGTGGCGACCCAGCCGAGCGCATAGATCTGAGTCTGGACACCCTGGTGCCCGACAACGCCAACAAGGCCTACGACATGAAAGAGCTCATCGTCAAAACCGTGGACGATGGCGACTTTTTTGAAATCCAGCCCGAATACGCCAAAAACATCATCATCGGTTTTGCCCGTATGGACGGCCAGACCATCGGCATCGTGGCGAATCAGCCGCTGGTGCTGGCGGGTTGTCTGGACATCAAATCATCGATCAAAGCCGCGCGTTTTGTGCGCTTTTGTGATTGTTTCAACATCCCGGTCGTCACCTTTGTGGATGTGCCCGGCTTCATGCCCGGTACCAGCCAAGAGTTCGGCGGCATCATCAAGCATGGTGCGAAACTGCTGTACGCCTACGCCGAGTGCACCGTGCCGAAAATCACCGTTATCACCCGCAAGGCCTACGGCGGCGCGTATGACGTGATGTCCTCCAAACACCTGCGCGGTGACGTCAACTTCGCCTGGCCCAATGCCGAAATCGCCGTGATGGGAGCCAAAGGCGCGGTGGAGATCATCTTCCGCGAAGACAAAGGCGACCCGGCCAAGCTGGCCGCCCGCGAGGCCGAATACAAAGCCCGCTTCGCCAACCCCTTTGTCGCCGGCGCACGCGGCTTCATCGACGATGTGATCCTGCCCCACGAAACCCGCAAACGTATTTGCCGCAGCCTGGTGATGTTGAAAGACAAGAAGTTGGAGAATCCGTGGCGCAAGCATGGGAACATCCCACTCTAATCACCCCATAAAACAAGAAAAACAGGAGCAAAGCATGTTTACCAAAATCCTCATTGCCAACCGTGGCGAAATCGCCTGCCGCGTGATCCAGACGGCCCGCAAAATGGGCATCAAAACCGTGGCTGTTTATTCGGACGCCGACAAAGAGGCGCGTCATGTGTCATTGGCCGACGAAGCCGTCAACATCGGCCCCGCGCCGAGTCGCGACAGCTACTTGATGGTCGAAAAAATCATCGCCGCCTGCAAAGCCACAGGCGCACAAGCAGTGCATCCGGGCTA
>JANPIC010000007.1:0-7832 GCA_031424795.1 Polaromonas sp.
GCGAGCGCACGCCTTGCTCGAACACGGCAAGGTTGGCAGTCTCTAGTTCTGCCATCGGTGAGAGCATGCCCGCTGCCGTCCAGCCCGCAGCGACTCTATGCTCTGAGCCATTGGCAGGATCAAAGACAGTGACAACATGACCCGCACGCGCTAGCTGAAGCGCCAGCAAGCGCCCCAGTAAACCTGCGCCAGCAATGCCAATTTTCATTCCTAAAACGCTTAGACGGCGTGGATAGGAATGTAGATTTCACCGCCTTGTGCTTTGAACTCGGCACTCTTGGCTTTCATGCCCTCAGCAATTTCAGCATCAGAAGCTGCTGCATATTCGCGCACTTCTTGCGAAATTTTCATGGAGCAAAACTTGGGGCCGCACATGGAGCAGAAATGCGCGACTTTGGCTGAATCTTTGGGCAACGTTTCGTCGTGAAAATCTTTGGCGGTATCTGGGTCCAGCGCCAAATTGAACTGGTCTTGCCAGCGGAATTCGAAGCGTGCTTTTGACAAGGCCTCGTCACGTGCTCTGGCCGTTGGGTGACCTTTGGCCACGTCGGCCGCGTGCGCTGCAATTTTGTAAGCAATGATGCCTTGCTTCACGTCGTCACGGTTCGGCAAGCCGAGATGCTCTTTTGGCGTCACGTAACACAGCATCGCTGTGCCCATCCAGCCAATCATGGCCGCACCAATGGCGCTGGCGATATGGTCATAGCCAGGGGAGACGTCAATCGTCAAAGGCCCTAGCGTGTAGAACGGCGCTTCGTGGCAGGTCTTGAGTTGCTCATCCATATTGGCTTGAATCATGTGCATGGGCACGTGACCTGGGCCTTCAATCATGGTTTGCACATCGTGCTTCCACGCCACTTGGGTGAGTTCGCCCAGTGTGCGCAGTTCGGCAAATTGTGCTTCGTCATTCGCATCGGCTGCTGAGCCTGGGCGCAAGCCATCGCCCAGTGAGAAGCTCACGTCATATTGCTTCATGATGTCGCAAATATCTTCAAAGTGCTCGTACAAGAAGCTCTCTTTGTGGTGCGAAATGCACCACTTGGCCATGATGGAGCCGCCGCGCGACACAATGCCGGTGCGGCGTTTGGCGGTCATCGGCACGAACGGCAAACGCAGTCCTGCATGGATGGTGAAGTAGTCCACGCCTTGCTCGGCTTGCTCGATCAAAGTGTCTCTGAAAATTTCCCACGTGAGGTCTTCAGCCACGCCGCCAACTTTTTCCAGCGCTTGGTAAATCGGCACGGTGCCAATCGGCACAGGCGAGTTGCGCACGATCCAGTCGCGGGTGGTGTGGATATTTTTGCCCGTGGACAAATCCATCACGTTGTCCGCACCCCAGCGAATCGCCCAGACCAACTTTTCGACTTCTTCTTCAATGCTGGACGTGACGGCAGAGTTGCCAATGTTGGCGTTGATCTTGACGCGGAAGTTGCGCCCAATCGCCTGCGGCTCTAGCTCGGTGTGGTTGATGTTGGCGGGAATGATGGCGCGGCCACGGGCAATCTCTTGGCGCACAAATTCAGGCGTCATGATGGTTGGCAAAATCGCGCCCATCGGGTTGCCACGCAGGCGGTTGTTTTTCTCGGTGTCGCCCAAATACTCGGCTGCCCAAGCGGCATTGGCATTCTCACGAATCGCCACATACTCCATCTCGGGTGTGATGATGCCGCGCTTGGCGTAGTGCATTTGGCTCACATTCATACCACTCTTGGCGCGGCGTGGTGGACGCTGCAGTGCAGCGGCTTCGCGGCGCAAGGATTCCATACGCGCTGCTTCGGGGTCGTTCGCGCCTAATGCGCGGCGCAGGCCGTCATCAATGGCTTGACGGATGCGGCCGTCGTAGGTTTCGGTGTCGGCTCTCGCGTTTATCCAAGTGCCACGTACGTCAGGCAAGCCTTTGCGGACGTCAATGCTGGCAGCGGGGTCGGTGTAAGGGCCTGATGTGTCGTAGATGGTGACTTGCTCGCCATTGGTCAGCAGCACTTCACGCATGGGCACGCGCAGATCCGGGTGAATCTCACCGGGAATGTGGATTTTGGTGGAGGCAGGGAAAGGCTCGCGCGTGAGGGCGAGGAGCGTAGCAAGTTTGTCGGGAGCGTTCATAAAGCCATCCTTTGCGGTAATGCAGTACGTGCCGTGGCACAAATGCTCCGAAAGGTGTGGCCAAAACCATCTGTGTGAGAAGCAAAACCAGTTGGTTTTGCGACAGATTGATGTTGTCAGCTCTTCTTACGTCGGTACGAACCGATTCAAGTTCACGGGTTTGGTTATAGCCATCTCAGCACCCAATCACCATGATTGAATGCACCCCGGAGCGATGTTAGTGTAACTCTTTTTCTCTTGATTCCAGAATCGTCGGTTTCGCTACTGGCAACATATCTGGGTAATCACGGCTGAAATGCAAACCACGGCTCTCTTTGCGGCGCAGGGCAGACTGGACGATCAAATCGGCCACTTCGACCAAGTTACGCAGTTCCAGCAAGTCGCGGGTCACGTGAAAACGGGCATAAAACTCTTGAATTTCGGCTTTCAAGAGGTCGATGCGGTGCGCGGCGCGCTCCAAGCGCTTGTTGGTGCGCACGATGCCAACGTAATCCCACATGAAGCGGCGCAGCTCGGCCCAGTTGTGGGAGACGACGACGAGTTCGTCTGGATCGGTCACACGGCTGTCGTCCCAAGCGGGTAGCTGGCCTGGCGCGGGTTTGGCATCAAGCTTGATGGCGCTGGCGGCTGATTTGGCGAAAACCATGCATTCGACCAAAGAATTGCTCGCCAAGCGGTTCGCGCCATGCAAACCGGTGTACGTCGTTTCGCCAATGGCGAACAGACCTGCCACGTCGGTGTGGCCTTGCAAATCCGTCATCACGCCGCCGCAGGTGTAGTGCGCTGCGGGCACGACGGGAATGGGTTCTTTGGTGATGTCAATGCCCAATTCCATGCACTTGGCTTTGATGTTGGGGAAATGCTCTTGCAAAAACTCCGGTGATTTGTGCGAAATATCGAGGTAAACGCAATCCACACCGTGTTTTTTCATCTCAAAGTCAATCGCACGGGCGACCACGTCGCGCGGGGCGAGCTCCAGGCGCGGGTCATGGTCGGGCATAAACCTTTTACCGCCAGCTTCTTTCGGCAGAAGTAAGTGCCCACCCTCGCCACGCACGGCTTCGGTAATCAAAAAACTTTTGGCGTGTGGGTGGTAAAGGCAAGTGGGGTGGAACTGGATGAATTCCATATTTGCCACACGGCAGCCAGCGCGCCACGCTGCGGCAATGCCGTCGCCCGTCGCGGTATCTGGGTTGGTCGTGTACAAATAGACTTTGCCTGCGCCACCCGTGGCCAAAATGGTGTGCGGGGCGGAGAAGCTGACGACTTCGTCTTTGACTTGGTCTAAAACGTAAGCGCCTAGGCAGCGTTTTTCATCGCCCTTTGAATCTTTGCTCTTCGCATCTCTGCTGGTAATCAAATCAACCAGCATGTGTTGTTCAAACACGGTGATATTGGGCGTTTCTTTCACGCGCTGCACCAGCACTTTTTGCACGGCCGCACCGGTGGCATCGGTCACATGGACGATACGGCGCTCGCTGTGGCCGCCTTCACGGGTGAGATGGACGTGACCGTCTTCTTGGGTGAACTCCACCCCCAGTTGCTGCAGCCACTGCACGGCTTCGGGGGCATGCTCAACCGTGAACATGGTGGCATCAAGATCGCACAAACCTGCACCTGCGAC
The DNA here is from genome assembly GCA_031424795.1 of Polaromonas sp. GTDB lineage: Bacteria > Pseudomonadota > Gammaproteobacteria > Burkholderiales > Burkholderiaceae_C > Aalborgiella. The sequence goes on from JANPIC010000007.1 coordinate 3,728, forward strand.
CAAGGTGTCTTCCACATGCGATTGGATGGTGTCGCCCTCGCCCAACACGGCCGCAATACCGCCCTGCGCCCAAGCACTAGAGCCGTCGCCCAGCACGTTTTTGGTGATGACGGCGACGCGGTGCGTGGGTGCCAAATGCAGTGCAGCCGACAAGCCAGCCAAGCCGCTGCCGATGATGATGACGTCGAATTGTTGTGTCATAAATTACGTTGCTAAATTATGTCGGTGTGTAGGTCAGCGTCACATAAATCGGCGCATACGATTCAGCCTGTACGAAGTTGATCAAACCTTCTTTGGCCAGTTCCAGCATTGCCACAAAAGTGACGACGAGGACAGGAATGCCTTTGTGGGCGTCAAACAGGCGCTCAAACTCTAAGAACTTTTTGCCTTGCATGCGGCGCAAAATAATGCTCATGTATTCGCGCACCGACAGCTCTTCTTTTGAAATCGTGTGGTGTTGAATTAATTTGGCGCGTTTCAAAATATCTTGCCAAGCGCTTTGCAAATCGGCCATGTCCACATCTGGGAAGCGCGGTTTCAGCGATTGCTCAATGTAAACCTGCGCTTTGAGCACATCGCGGCCCATTTGCGGCAGGTTGTTGATTTTGATGGACGCCAGCTTCATTTGCTCGTATTCCATCAAGCGGCGCACCAGCTCAGCGCGCGGGTCTTCAGGCTCCACACCCTCCGCAGTGCGCTTGGGCGGCAGCAGCATGCGCGATTTGATTTCAATCAGCATGGCAGCCATCAACAGGTATTCGGCGGCTAATTCGAGGTTGTGCTTCTTGATTTCTTCGACATAGCTCAGATATTGACGCGTCAGCGGCGCCATGGGAATGTCGAGAATATTGAAGTTTTGCTTACGAATCAGGTATAGCAACAAGTCCAACGGGCCTTCAAAAGCCTCTAAAAAGACCTCCAAAGCATCGGGCGGAATGTACAGATCGTTCGGCAGATTGAACAACGGCTCGCCGTACAAGCGCGCCAAGGCGACTTGGTCGATGACTTGTGGCATCGCCAGCGCGTCCGGCAGCAGACTGCTTTGCGCAGCCAAATTCGCTTCTGGCAAACGTGTATCTACGAATTCAGACATACCACATCAACAGCATAAATTTGCTATTTTTTTAATAGCTATACAGGAAATAAACACGCCGGCTAGTGCCATATTTGGCATGTATTTTGGCACACCGAAGAAATTACTTCTTTGTTTGGTAAACATACGGCGATTGCGCCACTTTGCCGTCTAAATATTCAGCTTGCTGGCCACGATCTACGTTTTTATCCCACAACAGCGCACGGCCAGCGCGCTGCTCGGCTTCCAGCGTAGGCTTGGCGGCTTTGAGCTGGTCAATGAACAAAGTGGTGTCTGACTGGTAGTCTGGGCGGCGAAAAATGGACATAAGGATCTCTTAAAAAGGTCTCTAAAAAGCGCTTCAGCTCGAATTAACTAAAATTGCAGCATTACAACCATTTTACGGGGTGTCGAACGTGTTCTTGATTAACCACGCTTTCGGGCAAGCATTTGGCGAATTTTCGCGCTCAGTTTTCAGCAAAATCAGCGTTTTAGCACTTTTGGCTGGTCTTGCAGCCTTTTTGCCCGGCTGCGACAACCAGCGCATTTCCCAGCTGGAAGAAGGCGTTGCCTCTGAAGGCGACGTAAAAATGAAGTTTGGTGAGCCTGAAAAGGTGTGGGACGGTGAAAACGGCGCTAAGATTTTTGAGTACAACCGCCAACCGGCTGGCACGCAAAACTACATGATCACGATTGGCGCAGACGGCAAAATGAGCGCCCTGCGCCAAGTGCTGACACCCCAAAACTTTGCCAAAATCACCCCCGGCATGATGATGGAAGATGTGCGCAAAATGCTGGGCAAACCCATGAAAATCACCCCATACGAGCTGCAAATGAAGTGGCACTACGACTGGCGCTACATGGATGGCCCGAACGTGACGGATACAAAAATCTTTACCGTGGTGTTTAACCCCGATTTGAAGGTGATTTCAACATATTCTGTAGCCGATGGCGCAGCCATAAAAGCCACGCAACCCTGACCATTGGCATTCACCCAACACCTTAAAGTTTGGTGAAACTTAAGCCAGCCTTCTTTTAGCGTCTGCCATGACGGGGCCAATGGTAGGTGAAATCACCATCAGCGCGAGAGCCAGCGTCATGGTGTAGCCCAAGTATTTGAACGCCAACGCGCCTAACAGCCCACCCAACATAAAACTGCACAACAGCCATACCAAAGCGTGCAGCTTGGGGCGGTTCGCCAAGACTTTGGTGGGAATAGACGTGTCGTTGACGTACACCAGCTTGCCAAGCTCAATGCCTAAGTCGGTCACCACCCCCGTTAGATGGGTGCTGCGAAACTCAGATTTTGAGATTTTGGTAATCAAGGCATTTTGCAAACCCATGATGTAGCTCAAAATAACCACGGTGACAGGTGCTAACAATATCGAAACAGCCTTGATAGAAGCACCAAAAACGCCAAAAACCAAGAGCATGAATGCCTCCAGCAAAAGCGGCAAACAATAGGCGCTTTGGAGCTGAATGCGCAAACCCCAGTTGATCAGCATCGCCGTGGTCATCGCGCCTAGCAAAAAAGCAAGCACGGCGGTGGCAGCGCCCAAAGTGAGCAAAATATTGCCCAAAATCAAATTATCTGCAATCGAGGAAAACAAACCCGTCACGTGAGATGTATAAAGCCCAACCGCTAAAAAACCACCCGCATTGGTGGCGCCGGCCACGAAACTCAGCAGCACTGCCAGCCGTAGATTACTGTTGCTAGTGCGTAAAACACCCGCTTCTACCGGCGATGTGTCTAGAAGTTTGGGCATTTTTGAACGGCTTTTTTGAAAAGTTAGTTTGCGCTTACTTCACCCTTATTTCACTCTCATTCCAGGCAAAGCACCGGGCATTGGCTCTAAAACGTAAATACCCGGTTGCGCTTTTTCATCTGCAGCACTAGCAGCAAGAACCATGCCATCGGACATACCAAACTTCATCTTGCGCGGTGCCAGGTTGGCGACCATGACTGTGTGTTTGCCGATCAAATCCGCCGGTGCGTAGCTGCTGGCGATGCCGCTGAAGACATTCCGCGTCCTAGCCAGCCCCGCATCGTCCACCTCGCCCACGTCCAAGGTCAAACGCAGCAGCTTGGTGCTGCCTTCAACCGCTTCGCAGTTGACGATTTTGGCGATGCGCAGGTCGATTTTGGCGAAATCGTCGATGGTGATGGTTTCCGAGGCCGTTTCAAAGGCAGTTTTTACTACTGATTTGATAGCAGTCTTGGCAATTAATTCGCCGGCTGGAGGCTCAAATAGGGCTTCCAATTGCTCTGGGGTGACGCGTTGCATGAGATGCGAGAATTTTTTGATTTTTGCACGATAAACTGGTGCTTCTGGCTGAGTTCCAAAATCACTCCAAGTTAAATCAGGAGTTCCAAAAAACTCTTCAACTTTTGACACAAGACCAGGCAAAACAGGTTTGAGCAATATGGATAAATTGTAAAACCCAAGTAGGCATCGGCTAGCGATAGCTTGCACTTGTGGAAGCGTAGCCTCATTTTTTGCCAGTGCCCAAGGCTTGTTCGCATCAAAATACTGATTTAGCTGATCGGCATAGCCCATGCAGAGACGCATCGCTTTTCCAAATTCACGCTCCTCATAAGCGCTTTTGACGTTATCCACAATATCAAGCAACCCAAAGATGTGAACATCTTCTGCTGTGAGTTCCGCATCATTTGGAGAAAATTCACCATCGAAGTGTTGTATCAAGAAATTTGCAGCTCGGCTCGCAATATTCACATACTTGCCAATCAAATCCGAATTCACGCGCAGCATGAAATCTTCGGCGTTGAAGTCGATATCTTCGTTTTTTGCGTTCAGTTTGGCAGCCAAGTAATAGCGCAGCCACTCCGGATTCATCCCCAAACTCAGGTATTTGAGCGGATCCAGCCCAGTGCCACGGCTTTTGCTCATCTTTTCGCCGTTGTTGACGGTCAAAAAGCCGTGGACGAAGATGTTGGTGGGGGCTTTGCGGCCGCTGAAATGCAGCATGGCGGGCCAGAACAGGGTGTGGAAGGTGACGATGTCTTTGCCGATG
>JANPIC010000008.1:0-7638 GCA_031424795.1 Polaromonas sp.
TTGGGCGGTGAAGTTCAACGATGATGGTTTTGGTGCTGATGGCCTTGTCGGTACTGGCGATGACCGTCCGAACTTCATGGCATTGACACGCGCAACAGCAACGCTAGATGCCAACGGCATACCACAAGCAGAAAACACCACCACACCATGGATTGACCAAAATCAAACCTACACTTCAAATTCTTCGCATCAAGTATTCTTGCGCGAATATGCATTCTCGGTTGATACCGGTACTGATGGCATTAAAGATTCACGTGCTGTAAGTACGGGTCGGTTAATCGATGGCACAACTGCTTCTGGCTCAGCTAATGGGGCTGTTGGTAACTGGGGTGAAGTCAAAGAGCAAGCGCTTACCATGCTCGGTATCCGATTAAGTGATCATGATGTCAACAATGTACCGTTGTTATTGACTGACCAATACGGTAAATTTATCCCAGGTGCCAATGGCTATGCACAATTGGTGATGAAGGCAGGTTTAGACCCAGAAACAGGTATTACACATGCTGCTCCTTGGCTAAAAGAAGGCACCGCCGCTGGTATTACCACTGTCGGCGCGGAGCGCACCAACCATGCGTTTTTAAACGATATTGCGCACCATGCAGCGCCTGGTTTTGTTGACCTGAACCATGATGGCTTTAAAGAAACAAAACAAGTAGCTGATGCTGATCAAGATACTAATCACAATGGCAAGTTCGACTTTGTTGATAACAATGCCAATGGTTTCTTCGATGCAGGTGATACAACTGACGATATTCTTACCGATGTTAACGGTGACGGATTCGTTACCACAGCCGACTTCTTTGCAGCGGATAGAAATGCAGATGGCTCACTGAACGACCTTACCTATGACGACGAAATGCTGGAATCGCACTTTATTACGGGTGACGGACGCGGTAATGAGAACATTGGCCTGACCACTGTTCACTCTATTTTCCACTCTGAACACAACCGTGCGGTAGAAGTCAATAAGGCAACGATACTTGCCAATGCTGCTGATGCAACGCTTAACTCGGCTGATCACACACTTGCTGTGGCCTTTTTAAATGAGTGGTTGCTGACAGATGTCGCAGCAGACTCAACGACAGGTCAAATAACAGCACTTAACACTGCAGACTTGGTTTGGGATGGAGAACGCTTGTTCCAGGCCGCTCGTTTCTCTACCGAAATGCAATACCAACATATGGTGTTTGAAGAGTTTGCGCGCCGCATTCAACCCGCGGTAGATCCATTTATTTTCACCAATAGCGCCGCGTTAGATCCGAGCATTGTGGCAGAATTTGCACACACTGTTTATCGCTTTGGTCACTCTATGTTGACTGGTACGGTAGATCGTTTGCAAAACGATTTGACCAATATACATGGCGGTGCTGCGACAGATCAAGATACCTTGCTTGCTGTATTCCTAAATCCGCAAGCATACAGTGCTGGCGGCACAGATGTAGCAACCATCAATGCCGACATTATCCGTGGTTTGTCGCGTGATGTAGGAAACGCATTAGATGAATTTATCGTCACTGATGTGCGTAGCACCTTGTTAGGCTTGCCACTCGATTTGGCTGCACTTAATATTGCCCGTGGTCGTGACACTGGTATTCCGTCACTCAACGAAACCCGTGCGCAGATTTATGCTGACACTGGTATTGCCGATTTGAAACCTTACGCTAACTGGGCAGAATTTGCGGCAGCGATTTCGAACCCAGCGTCGATTATCAACTTTATTGCGGCTTATGGCACACATGCGAGCCTTCTTGCGGCAACCACCATGGCAGAAATGCGCGATGCAGCTGGGAAGCTTGTATTTGGTGATGACACGCTGACAGGCCCAGCGGCCACTGCTTTTGATAATGATCGCTTTGACTTTTTAAGTGCTTCCGGCATTTACGCCACCCCAGCCCTTGGTGGTATGAACAACATCGATCTTTGGATTGGCGGCCTCGCCGAGGCGCACCCAGAGTTTGGCGGCATGTTGGGTACGACTTTTAATTATGTATTCGAGTACCAATTGGAAAGCCTACAAAATGGCGACCGTATGTACTACTTGAGCCGTACGCAAGGGCTTAACTTCCTGAACCAACTGGAACCTAATACTTTTGCAGATATGGTGATGCGTAATACCGAGTTGGGCAACGTCTATTCAACCCACTTGAACGGTTTCCTGTTTGTCACGCCAGATCACTTCATTGAGCTGGATAGTGGCATTGCACAGACCGACTATAACGCTACAGGCGCAGGCATTGACCCGCTTTGGAGTCCTGGCGAGACGCACTCATTGTTGACGCCACTTAAAGTAATGCGTAGCTATGTTGGCGCAACGACAACGGTTGATCCTGAGACAGGCATCAAGCATGATGTTGGCGGTACCCTCAGGTTTACGGGTGGTGAGCACGTTGTGGTTGGCGGTACAGAGGGCAATGACAAAATCTGGACTGACAGAGGCATTGATACCTTGTGGGGCGACGGCGGCGACGATTACCTGAATGCGGGTACAGAGTCGGATAACGTGTTTGGTGGTGCGGGCGATGACATTATCGAAGATCCGTTCGGAGATGACTTGTTGCGCGGCAACCAGGGCAATGACGTGATTACCAGCGCCCGTGGCTTGGATATTTTCTTCGGCGACCAAGGGCAAGACTATATTGTAGTGGGACAGGATGCTGGGGAAGTATTCGCCGGGCAAGACAATGACTTCGTATTGGGTGGTTCAGGCACTGATGGCTTGATGGGTAATGAGGGCGATGACTGGATTGAAGGTGGTGAAGGTTTGGACGGCATTTCTGGCGAAAACTCACAGTTGTTCTTTAACAGCACGATTATTGGCCATGACGTATTGAATGGACAAGGCAACGATACCGATTACGATGGTGAATCTGGCGACGACATCATGTTCCAAACCGCGGGTATCACGCGCAGCAACGGCATGTTCGGCTTCGACTGGGGTATTCACAAATTTGACTCGACCGCTGCCAACTCTGATTTAGGCATCCCCATTTTCGCAACACAACTACCTTTTACATTGCGTGATCGTTTTGACTCGGTAGAAGGTTTATCGGGCTGGGTTAAAGATGACGTCTTGACAGGGGCGGCAGTATTCAGGGGTGGCGCAGCTGGCTTTGGTGCGGGCCCAGGCAACCCAGTGGACGAGAGTGATTTAAAAGCAAAAAATGTGCATCTAATCGATGGCCTTGCAGATTTGCTTGGCCTCTCTCCAGCACAACTCGCTGCGCTAGTGGCGCAGGAATTGGCCGAGGAAGCAGTGATACCAGTGTCCCCAACAGCCGCGCGATCAAGCTCGGTCATCAGCATCGCAGGGGGTGATGAAATTATCTTGGGTGGTGGTGGCAACGACACTATCAAAGGTAATTTGGGTAACGATATCTTAGATGGTGATGCTTGGTTAAACGTACGTATCAAAATCGTTCATGCTGGCGTCACTTATTCAGCTGAGTCCATGAACACAAGCACCTTAATCAGTGGCCCGAATGCAGGTAAAGTATTCAACACCTTTGCGGATGGCAAGCCTGATTTCAGCAGCCCAGCATTTGGTGGTAGATCGCTTACGTCCTTGATGTTGGACAGAACGCTTAATCCTGGTGACCTCAGCATTGTGCGCGAAATCTTATACTCCACCACGGCTGCAACTGATGTAGACACCGCAGTTTACAATGGCAATCTGTCTGAATACACCATTGTGCGCAACGACGACGGAACAATGACCGTCACCCACACTCCAGTAATTGTTGGTGGTGGTGGCGCAGTCGTTGATGACGGCATCGACACCATACGGAATTTTGAGCGGCTTCAGTTTGCGGATGGATTTCACTTGACATCAGAGTTTGTAAACAGTGCACCTATCATCAACTCTAATGGCGCCTTGGCGACGGCTGCCATCAGCCTTGCAGAGAATGGCACAGCGGTGACCACAGTAACGGCAACCGATGCGAACATTTTCATTGGTAGTCCGCTTGTTCAAACACTTGCTTTCTCTATCAGCGGTGGTGCAGATGCGGGACTGTTCAGCATCAACGCAACTACAGGTGAATTGAATTTTATGGCGGCACCCAACTTTGAAGCCCCTGCAGATGTAGGTGCTGACAATGTATATGACGTGGTGGTGCAGGTAAGCGATGGCACTTTGGTGGATACACAAGCGTTGGCGGTCACGGTCACCAATGTGAATGAAGCGCCAGTGATTACCTCTGCGGCAGCAGTTAGCGTTGCAGAAAACACTACAGTGGTAGATACTGTGACAGCCACTGACCAAGATGCAGGCGCAACACAGGCTTTCTCTATCAGCGGTGGTGCAGATGCGGGACTGTTCAGCATCAACGCAACTACTGGCGTATTAAGCTTTGTGGCTGCGCCCAACTTTGAAGCACCTGCCAGTGCAGCTGGCAGCAATGTGTATGACGTGGTGGTGCAAGTAAGCGATGGCACTTTGGTGGATACACAAGCGTTGACGGTGACAGTAACCAATGTGGATGAAGCATCAACGGGAGCTATCAACATTACTAGCTTCGTTGACAATGCTGGCAGTGCGAGCCTGACTGCAACTAGCACCATAGCCGATCCAGACGCTCCAGCTCTGGTGCCAAGCTATCAATGGCAAAGCTTGGTTGGTGGTGTTTTTACCGACATTGTGGGCGCTACAGCGGCTACGTTGGATAATCAAGCCAATACCACGGTGCGTGTGACTTCAAGCTACACCGATGCATTCGGGCTCAATAGTTTTGTGTCAGCGCAAACTGCAATCGTCGGCAGTGGTGGCAATGACCTTATTGCGGGCATGGCTGGTGCCGAGTTTATGCTAGGCTTGGATGGTAACGATACGCTAGTGGCAAGTGCTGGTAACGATACGGTTGTTGGCGGCGCAGGTACTGATACCTACGATTTATCTGCGACGACTACCAGTGCAACTGTCAACCTTGCTACTGGCACATCTTCAAGCTTGTCAACAGGTACAGACACGCTGTCAGGTATTGAGAATGTGACAGGTAGTTCTGTGGCAGATAACTTGACGGGTAATGCTGGCGCGAACACCCTCGACGGTGGTGCTGGTAACGACACCATGGTTGGCGGTGCAGGTAACGACATCTACGTGGTTGACAATGCTGGCGATGTTGTTGTTGAAGCCGCCGGTGGTGGTACGGATCAGGTCAACAGCTCGATCACCTACAACCTAGGCGCTGACGTAGAAAACCTGACCTTGACTGGTGCAGGTAACGTTAATGGTACTGGCAATGCACTTGCTAATGTGTTGACTGGCAACACGGGCGACAATGTGCTTGTTGGTGGTGCTGGCGATGATATCTTGAATGGCGGCGGTGGTAACGATCTACTCGACGGCGGTGCTGGTAACGACATCATGTCTGGCGGTGCTGGGAATGACACCTACATCGTTAGCAACGTGCCGGGTGATGTGATCAACGAAGCGGTGAATGAAGGCATTGACACGGTGCAAACCGCGTTGACATACAACTTGGCCACCAGCCTTAATACGGCCAACGTTGAAAACCTGACCCTGACGGGCGCAGGCAATGTTAATGGTACGGGCAATGCACTTGACAACGTGATCACTGGCAACAGTGGCAACAACAGGCTTGATGCGGGTACGGCGGGTGCTGACACCTTGATAGGTGGTTTGGGTAACGACACTTTCGTGGTTGACCATGCTGGTGTGACGGTGGTTGAGGCTGCTGGTGAAGGTACCGATACGGTTCTTGCTTCTGTCACAACTACGTTGTCGAACAACGTCGAGAACTTGACACTTGTCATCAGCTCTGGCCCCATCAATGGTACTGGCAATGCGGGCAACAACGTCATCACCGGCAACAACTTTGACAACATCCTCAATGCAGGCACAGCTGGCACAGATACCTTGAGAGGTGGCTTGGGTAACGATACTTATATTGTTGACCATGCCGGTGTCACAGTAATAGAAACAAATGCAGTCGGCTCTGGTGTAGACAACGTGCAAAGTAGCGTCAGCTTTACCCTATCTAACAATGTTGAAAACTTGACGCTTACTGGAAATGGCAATATCAATGGCACAGGAAACGGTGCAGCCAATGTGATCACCGGCAACAGTGGCAACAATGTGTTGGTGGGTGGTGGTGGCAACGATACGATAATTGCTGGAGCTGGTAACGATACGGTGACGGGTGGTGCAGGCGCAGATACTATCACGCTAGGTTCTGGCAACGATACTGTGGTTTTACTGGCAACGGGCGATTCAGGTAACACGGCAGCCACTGTTGATACTGTCACTGATTTTGTCACGTCACTGGCTGACGCGCTCAACGGCGACATAATTGATGTGTCTGCTATTGATGCAAATACCACTTTGGCTGGCAACCAAGCGTTTACGTTCATAGGGACAAGTGCTTTCACGGCTGCGGGGCAACTGCGCTATGTGCAAATCGGCGCTGATACCTTCGTCCAAGGCAATGTGAATGCTGGATTGGGAGCAGATTTCAGCATCCAACTCAGTGGTTTGCATGTCTTAGGTGCTGCAGATTTCGTTTTGTAAAACGCACCTCCCCTCTAAAAGCCTCCGCCAAAAAACGGAGGCTTTTTTACGCCTTTACTTTTACCATGTCACTAAACCAAGCATCCACTTGATCCGGATCATTACAGGTGCGTAGCGCCATGTAGGCGATTTCAGCTTCGGGGTACTGGCGGCGCAGAAAGTTGAGCCATTGTTTGAATCGGCCGGTTCTTGATTTTCTGTCTAAACGGTTGCACACCAGTTCCCAAAAATCGTGCAACAAGGGTTGTACGGATTGCCAGCTAGACGCATCAGCTAAGCCCTTGCTATCGTTCTTAATTTCGTTGGCCAAACCTGGGTTTTGCACCATGCCGCGCCCTATCATCAGCGTGTCACAGCCTGAGAGTTCTTGGCAACGCTTGGCATCCTCCACATTCCAAATCTCACCATTGGCGATGACTTTGATGTTGACAACAGCGCGGATATCGGCAATCCGCGCCCAGTACGCGGGGGGTCTGTAGCCGTCAGCCTTGGTGCGGGCGTGGACGACCAGTTCGTTTGCGCCACTGGACGCAATGGCGATGGCGCATTCTTCGGCACGACTGTCGTCATTGAAACCCAACCGCATTTTGGCGGACACGGGAATATTGGACGGCACAGCGCGGCGCACGGCTGCTACGATTTTTGCAACAAGCTCCGGCTCGTCCAGCAGTGCCGCACCGCCACCGTGGCGGTTCACCACTTTGGCGGGGCAGCCAAAATTGAGGTCGATACCGGGTGGGTTCAATCTAGCCAGCGCAGCGGCATTGTCTGCCATACAAGCCGGGTCTGAGCCTAGCAACTGCGGGCGAACGGGCACGCCTGAGAACGTCAACCCCTTGTTCAGCAGCTCAGGCACCACGCGGTAAAACACGCGCTCTGGCAGCTCGGTGTTGGTCACGCGAATGAACTCGGACACGCACCGATCCACCCCACCCACGCGGGTGAGGATGTCGCGCAGCACAAAGTCAAGTAGCCCCTCCATCGGGGCGAGCAAAATCAAAGGTTTTTCAACTTTCAGTCAAGGCTTAATTCGCACCCACAAAGTCTTTTTTACCCACTTCAACACCGTTGTGGCGCAAGATGGCGTACGCCGTGGTGGTGTGGAAAAAGAA
>JANPIC010000009.1:0-20348 GCA_031424795.1 Polaromonas sp.
TGTTCGGCCATGCTGATGGCGCTGCCTTTGGCAACTTCACTGGCTAGGAGTTGTTGAAACAAAGCTTCGCGTGCCGATTCATCGGGTGCGGCAGCCAGTTCTTTTTTGTAGCCCAAGCGTACAGCGCCTTCCAAGCCCATGGCGCCAAATTCGCCGGTCGGCCACGCCACGGTAAACATCGGACTGTGAAAGCCACCAGCCGTCATCGCCATCGCGCCCAAACCATAACCTTTTCGCAATACGATGCTGAAAAACGGCACGCTGAGCTGCGCAGCGGCGACAAACAAATCACCAGTTGCACGCACTTGTCCCGTCGCTTCCGTATCGGGGCCTACCATGAAGCCCGGTGTGTCGACCAAACTGACGATGGGCAAGCCGTGCGTGTTGCACAAGTGCATGAATCGGGTGGCTTTGCGGCACGCGTCCGCATCAATCGCGCCGCCCAAATGCTGCGGGTTGTTAGCGATGATGCCGACAGCACGCCCGTCTATCCGCGCCAAAGCTGTGTGGATGCCCAAGCCATACCCGGCGCGCAAAAATTGCACACTGCCCGTGTCGGCGATGCCTTCTATCGCGCTTCGGCTGTCGTACACGCGTAGGCGGTTTTCGGGGACGACATCGCGAAGCATGGTTGCATCGGGCGCGTTGATGGTGATATTCCTGTTCAAAGCACCTTGAAAATACGACAAAACCTGCTTGGCGGCAGCTACGGCGGCGGCTTCATCCGCAACCAAAATATCGATCACGCCATTGCTGTGCTGAACACGGCTAGGGCCAACTTGCTCGGGTTTGAAAACGCCCAAACCACCGCCTTCAATCATCGCGGGGCCACCCATGCCGATGTTGCTGCCTTGGGTGGCAATGACCACATCGCAGCAGCCTAGCAGCGCGGCGTTACCCGCAAAGCAGCGCCCAGCTACGATGCCAACCAGTGGCACTTTGCCTTGCAAACGGGCAAAGCTGGCGAAGGTGCTGACGTGCAGGCCGGCGACGATGGGCATGTCCGTATCGCCCGGTCTGCCGCCACCTCCTTCAGCAAAAAGCACGACGGGGAGTTTGTTTTGCAAGGCAATGCCCAACAACCGGTCGGTTTTCTGGTGGTTGCGCATGCCCTGCGTTCCAGCCAAGACCGTGGCGTCGTAAGCCATGACGATAGCTTTGGCGCGTTCGGCAGCAAAACTTGCCGCATTGATGCTGCCAATGCCCGTCACCATGCCATCTGCTGGCGTGTTGGCTATCAAATCGTCGTGACTGCGACGACTGCGCTGCGCGGCGATGGCCAAAGCGCCGTATTCGAAAAAACTACCAGCGTCACACAAATCGGCGATATTTTCTCGAGCCGTGCGCAGACCCAAAGCATGGCGCCTGGCGACGGCGTCGCTTCTAGCAGCATCCAAGGTCGGCAGGTGACGACTAGCGACAGCGTGAAGGTCTGTGCGGAGCTTAGCGGCAGTCGAAGGCGCAGAGGTTTCTAAGCTTGATGTTGTTATGGGTTCTGGTCGGCGTATTTGTTGCTTAGACTGCTCTAAAATTAAGAGCGAATCGTTGGCGTTTATTGCATCGCCCGTGGTGTAGTAAATTTCCTTAACAACGCCATCCACTCCTGCGCGTAGTTCGTGCTCCATCTTCATGGCTTCTATCACCATCAACACGTCACCGATCTGTACGGCATCGCCAACGGCCACCAGGCATTGCACCAGTTGCGCCTGCATGGGTGATCTAACTTGCAGCATGTGAAAGTGTGAATTTTTTTAGATGATTTGACCAAGCTGTATCGAGACCACGGTACCGCGTCCGCGACGCGAGCGCAGCTTCAGCTCTGCACCGATAAGATCCGCCAGTTGCGTGACGATGGCTAAACCCAGGCCAAAGCCGTCGCTGGTGCCCGCGTTAGAGGGGCTTTTGTAAAACTCTTTAAAAACGAGGCTTTGTTGGTCTGGCGAGATGCCCACACCCGTATCCCACACTTCAATTTTTACGCCACGCGCTGAATGTCGACAAGCTAAAAGTACGCCACCTTTTTCCGTGTATTTCAGTGCGTTTGATATGAGGTTGCCCAAAATACGCTCTAGCAAAATATAGTCGGTAAACACCGTGCCTTGAATGGCATGCGTTTTTAACGATAAATTTTTAGACTTTGCAATCGGTTGGTATTGCGTGTAGAGCGCGGATAGCATCTCGTTAAGGTTTACCGCCTCTAAGTTGGTGCTGATCTGCCCTTCGGTGAGCCGCGACATGTCAAACAAGGAATCAAACAAGCCGATAACGGCTTTGGTGGACGCGGCTATTTTGGGCGCAATGTCGACGGAAGCTGCGGGATCATCCGCCAACCAACCGGCATACAGATCCAGTGCCAGCACGGGTTGCCGCATGTCATGCGCGGCGCTGGCAAGCATGCGATTTTTTGTGGCCACGGCTGCCAAGGCCGTTTCGCGCTGCTCGGTCAGTGATGCGATGAGTTTTCGGTTGCGAAATTGAAGTTTCAGCCCTTCGACATAAGTTGAATTCATGCGGCTGCCGACACGAAATAGCATGTAGACAAAAATGATGACCATGGCCAAATACCACAGCTGAACGGTGTCGGGTATGAATTTTTGCTCGACGGCAATGTACAGTAAAACGGCAGACAACAAACCTGCGCAGTAGGCCCAAATGAACCGATTCATCAGGCGCAAATAGCTTGACAAATTTGACACCGAAAACATGCCAAAAATGAGAACGATGATCAAACAGAAGATGGCAATATTGGGCGTTGGAATGCCATTGAACAGGTAAACCGAAACGCCCCAAATGAAGCCGTTAAAAGGCGCCAATTTTGCGTAACGCTGAAAATAAGCGGCACGTTCAGCGACGTGATTCGCCTTGTCGCTTTCGCTGTAACCACGCAAAAGCCAGAGCCTGAGCGTGCTGAAAATACTGTTGATGACGAACCACGTCAGAAGCGCCGGTGTCGAAGCGTGTCCATAGAGCAACGCTGTCATAAAAACCATTGCACAAAACATCAACAGTTGCGTGTTGACGACGCTGGCCATGACATGACGAATCGACTCAGCCTTGACCCATTGGGCTTCAGTAACCGCAGTTTTCTTTTTACCTAAAGTTAAGGGTGAGCTTGACGCCGCTTTCATCCCCTCAGTGTACAGACAAATACGTGACATTTAAGACACGTATTTGTTGAAACCACGAAACTATGGTGAGGCGTGAATGCCCATTTTGGGTGCGCTTGCCGCCGCCGTATGGACTGCTGCAAGTTGTGCGACTTTGGCGCCAAACTGCACATCGCCGGACAATTGACCACCTTCTTCAATGATGACTTTGCCATAGCGGATGGTGCCGTTGACCTTGCCTTGGGCGTAGATCACCAATTTGTCACGCACCGTCAAGTTGCCGTCAAATTGGCCATGAATTTCAGCAATATCAATGTCGGCCGAACCTTTGAAGGCGCCATTGGCCATGATTTGGATGACGCGGGAGTCCATCGTCGCTTCGACCGTGCCCTCGACCACCAAGGTGTCGCAATCGGTGATTTCAACGCCTTTGAGTTTGATGTTGGGGCCGACGATGAGGCGGCTACCGCTTTCTGAGCCGGAAGCTGTTGACACCTGCGTTGCGGGCGCAGACGTTGCCGTCGTCGTTGATGCTGCATCACCGCGCAGCCCAGTTTGTGTCAGGTTGTTGACGGGCTCGGTTTTAAGTGTTCCATTCAGGTTGCGTCCGCTGTTGGGCGAGTAGGGTGCAGGTGCGGGCTCGGGGTCGCGTTTGCCGAAAAAGGGTGATGCTAATGCCATGGGAAGTTCCTTTTTAATCATCTACACATATAGACAAGACCATCCTAAGCGGCATCACACCAACAAATGCACGGCGATGTAAGCGAGGTAACAAACATGGCACTATCACCTAAATTGATAGCATGCCGTTACGTGTCTTACATCGATCCACGCTTTGTGGCGTTAATTTTCAAGCAAGTAGTTGCACATTCCCACCCGCTGCCGTGGTGTTGACCGTCAGCGTCTGCTCCGCGCAGAAGCGGTACAAATAGTGTGGTCCGCCAGCTTTTGGTCCGGTGCCGCTCAAGCCTTCGCCACCAAAGGGCTGCACGCCGACCACCGCGCCAATCATGTTGCGGTTGATGTAGACGTTGCCGACATGCGCCGCCCGCGCCAGCGCCTGCGCACGGGAGTCGATGCGGGTCTGGATGCCCAGCGTCAGCCCGTAGCCCAAGGCGTTGATCTGGGCGATGACGTCAGCCGGGTCGCCGCCCCAGCGCACCACGTGCAGCACCGGGCCGAAGATCTCGGCACCGATGTCGCTGATGGCGTTCAGTTCGAAAGCCTGTGGCGGAATCAAGTTGGGAATTGCATTTGCTATGTTATTTGTAGCTGATAAGGCAACAAATACGCCGGCTAAGGGTGTATTTAAGAGGGTTTTTGATGCCTTTTCCAGGCGTTTCAGGTGGTTTTGGATGTTGTCAAAGGCTTCCCGGTCGATCACCGGGCCGACATCGGTGGCCAGATCGGCGGTGTCGCCCACGCACAGTTCTTTGGCAGCGCCCTGGATCATCTCGATCACGCCATCGGCTATTCCTTCATGCACGCACAGCAGCCGCAATGCCGAGCAGCGCTGGCCGGCCGAGCGGAAGGCGCTTTGCACCACGGCGTCGGCCACCTGCTCGGGCAGGGCGGTGCTGTCGACCAGCATGGCGTTGATGCCGCCGGTTTCGGCGATCAAGGGCACAATCGGGCCATCTTTGGCTGCCAAAGCGCGGTTGATGATTTTGGCGACCTGTGTTGAGCCGGTGAACACCACGCCCGCCACGCCGGGGGCGGCGACCAGCGCGGCACCCACGGTCTCACCCGCGCCGTGCAGGAGTTGCAGCGCCCCTGTGGGTACGCCCGCGCTGTGCAGCAAGGCCACCATAGCCTGCGCCACACCTGGCGTTTGCTCGGCGGGCTTGGCCAGCACGGTGTTACCGGTAGCGAGTGCAGCGGCGACTTGCCCTGCAAAAATCGCCAGCGGGAAGTTCCACGGGCTGATGCAAACCCAGGGGCCACGGGCGATCAGGCGCAATTCATTCGTTTCGCCCGTCGGTCCCGGTAAAGCTATCGGCCTCATCACACGCTCGGCTTCGTCGGCGTAATAGCGTAAAAAGTCCACCGCTTCGCGCACCTCAGACACCGCATCGCCCCAGGTTTTGAAGGCTTCTTTGACCAGCAGGGCGCAGAAGGTGGGCAGCTGCGTGTCCAGAGCATCTGCAGCGGATCGCAGGATGGCGGCGCGGTCGGATACCGCGGTTTTGCTCCAAGTTTTGTAGCTGGCGAGGCTTGTTTTCAGCGCCTCAGGGATGGCTGCGACGGCGTACTCTGCCACGGCAGGCACATTCGTCGTGCCATACGCCGCCAAGAGTGGTGCGCGCATGGTTTCCACGGTCAAATCGACGCCGTTGCTGTTTTTGCGAGCATCGGCAGCGTCGCCAAACAACTGCGGCGGCAGGGCAAAGGCGCTGTGCGGCTCCAAGCGTAGGGGGGAAATCAGCAACTCGGCCATCCCCACAGATTCGTCGGTGAGCTGGTGTACAAAGGACGAATTCGCGCCGTTTTCCAGCAGACGTCGCACCAGGTACGCCAGCAAGTCGCGGTGCGCACCCACGGGGGCGTAGACGCGGCAACTGATGAGCGGGTTTTTCAGCACCTCGCGGTAGACGCCTTCGCCCATGCCATGCAACCTTTGTAACTCGAAGGGTGCGCCGGTTTTGGCAGAAAGTTGAAGGATGGCGGCAATCGTCGCGGCGTTGTGCGTCGCAAACTGCGGGTAGATCGCATCGGGCGCGTCCAGCAGGGCCTTGGCGCAGGCGAGGTAGGACACGTCGGTGTGGTGTTTGTGGGTGAAGACGGGGTAGTGCGGCAGGCCCAGCTCTTGCGCGCGCTTGATTTCGCTGTCCCAGTACGCGCCTTTGACCAGGCGGCACATGAGTTTTAGCTTGTATCTGCGAGCTATTGCTGTGACATGTTCGATCAGCTCCAAAGCGCGGGTTTGGTAGGCTTGCATCGCCAAGCCGAAGCCTTCCCATTGCGGATAGTGGACGGCGATCTGGGCGACCAGCGTTTCGAACACATCGAGCGACAGTTCCAGCCGGTCGACTTCTTCCGCATCAATCGTCAGGTTGATGTTGGCCTTTGCCGCCAGTTCGCACAGCCCCCAGACGCGCGGCACCAGCTCGGCCATGACGCGGCTGTGCTGGGCATCTTCGTAACGCGGGTGCAAAGCGCTCAGTTTGATGGAGATACCGTCATTTTGAGCGGTATTTTGACCTCTAGCCGGTGTATTTATTGCCTGAGTAGCTATTGAAATAATAGCATTTTTGTAACTGGACAGATAATTCAAAGCATCCGCAACCGTCCGTGCGCCTTCGCCCAGAATGTCGTAGCTGAATCGGAGGTTGGGAATTTTCTTGCGGGTTGCATCCGCCACTTTCATCGCCTCGCCAATCGTTTGGCCGAGGACGAATTGGTGACCTAAAAGTTGCACTGCGCGTAAGGTCGCCGCAACCACGGTTTTCGCGCCCAGCTTGGTCATCAGGTTCGGGGATTCGGTTTTGCCGGTGGTCGAATCGGGCAAAAACTTCTTGGACATCGCAATCGCGGCGCTGGAAAGTCGGGTCAAAGCCGAATCGGCTGCGCCATCAAAATCCGCCCGCCCGAGTTGGTCTGCGGTCAGGGCGATGGCGGTTTCGGCGTCGGGCACGCGCAGCAGCGCTTCGGCCAGCCGCATCAAGGCCAGGCCTTCGGCGCTGGAGATGGGGTATTCCTTCAGCAGGCTTTCCATCGCCCAAAACGGTGGCGGGTTGTCGCGCACGGCTTGCACCCAGGGGGCGGCGGCTTTGGCGGCACTGGCCCAGTCTAGAGAATTCGCCAGGGTGTTGAGGCGCTGGGCGACGATGGTGGCTTCTGGGTGGTAGGGGTTGGGCAGGCGCATGGTGGATCTCGATCTGATGAAATTGATAGCGAAGTATTGACCAAATACGTTGATTTGTTAACAAGCTTTGGGTGCGTATTAGCGGCATTCACGCCCTAGTAAAACTGAGAATGCACTAAGAACATGACGTGCAGGGTGAAGTAAATTAAAATGGTGGGATGAACTACCCCCAAGAATTTGACGTCATCGTCGTCGGTGGCGGCCACGCTGGCACCGAGGCCGCGCTGGCCAGCGCCCGCATGGGCTGCAAAACCCTGCTGCTATCGCACAACATCGAGACCTTGGGGCAGATGAGCTGCAACCCCTCGATTGGCGGTATCGGCAAGGGCCATCTGGTCAAGGAAGTCGATGCCATGGGTGGCGCGATGGCGCTGGCGACGGACGAAGCAGGCATCCAGTTTCGCATCCTCAACAGCTCTAAAGGCCCTGCCGTGCGGGCGACCCGGGCGCAGGCGGACCGCGTGCTGTACAAGGCGGCGATTCGCCACAAGCTGGAGAACCAACCCAACCTTTGGCTGTTCCAGCAGGCGGTGGATGATTTGATGGTTGAATCGACAGGCACGGGCGACAGAGTCGTCGGTGCGGTGACCCAGGTCGGCGTGCGCTTTCGCAGCAAAACCGTGGTGTTGACGGCGGGGACGTTTCTGGACGGCAAAATCCACGTCGGCCTGAACAACTACGCAGCGGGCAGGGCGGGTGACCCACCGGCGGTGTCGCTGAGTGCCCGACTCAAAGAGTTGAAGCTCCCACAAGGCCGCCTGAAAACCGGCACGCCGCCGCGTCTGGATGGCCGCACGATTGACTTTGACAAATGCCTGCGCCAACCCGGCGACGGCATGGAAGGCGCGGACAACACTGTCATGCCGGTGTTCAGCTTCTTGGGTAAAACATCTATGCACCCGCAGCAAATGCCGTGCTGGATCACCCACACCAACGAGCGCACTCATGAAATTATCCGCTCCGGCTTTGACCGCAGCCCCATGTTCACCGGCAAGATCGAGGGCGTGGGCCCGCGCTATTGCCCCAGCGTGGAAGACAAGATCAACCGTTTTGCTGACAAGGAAAGCCACCAGATTTTCCTGGAACCCGAAGGCTTGACCACCAACGAGTACTACCCCAACGGCATCAGCACCAGCCTGCCGTTTGACATCCAGTACGAGTTGGTTCGCTCGATGGTGGGCTTGGAAAACGCCCATATCCTGCGCCCTGGCTACGCCATTGAGTACGACTACTTTGACCCGCGCGCCCTGAAAACCAGCTTTGAGACCCGCGCCATTGGCGGCCTGTTCTTTGCGGGCCAGATCAACGGCACGACGGGCTACGAAGAAGCGGCGGCGCAGGGCATGTTTGCTGGCATCAATGCCGCTTTGCAATGCCGCAGCTTGGGCTTCGGAAATGCGTCATTAAGTGCGGCAGGCAGCTCCAGCTACAGTGGTGATACTTGGCTGCCACGCCGTGACGAAGCCTACTTGGGCGTGCTGGTGGATGACTTGATCAGCAAAGGCGTGACCGAGCCGTATCGCATGTTCACCAGCCGTGCCGAGTTCCGCCTGCAGCTGCGCGAAGACAATGCCGACGTGCGCTTGACCGAAGTTGGGCGCGAGCTCGGCTTGGTGGACGACGTGCGTTGGGATGTTTTCAACCGCAAACGCGATGCTGTTTCACGTGAAACACAACGTTTGAAAGCACTTTGGGCGAGCCCGAAAAACGTCTCTACCGCAGAGGCGGAGCGTGTTTTTGGCAAGGCTTTGGAGCATGAATACAACTTGCTGGAGTTGCTGCGTCGCCCCGATGTGAACTACGCCGGGTTGATGAGTTTGGAGTCGGGCAAGTTTGTCGATTCAGAAGCTGATGCGTCAGTGACCCAAGATGTGACGGTGGTGGAGCAAATCGAAATCGTCGCCAAGTATGCCGGCTACATTGACCGCCAGCATGCCGAGGTTGAAAAAGCCCTGCATTTTGAGCAATTCAAACTGCCGCCGGACATGGACTATGCGCAAGTGTCGGCACTCAGTATCGAGGCGCGGCAAAAGCTGAACAAACACAAGCCTGAGACTTTGGGCTTGGCGTCGCGCATTTCAGGCATCACGCCAGCGACGGTTTCTTTGTTGTTGGTGTATTTGAAAAAGAATGGCTACAAAGGCTTCTCGGACAAAAATGCTGACAAAAAACGAACTTCATCGTCTGAAGAGGTGGCGACAGAAACGGTAGTCGAATGACGGTGAATGCTTTTGAGCTGCCCTTGCGTGCATATGAACTGCCTTTGCAGCAGGGCGCAGAAGCGCTTGGGCTGACGCTGAACGACACACAAATAGCCCAGCTTTTGGGTTACCACGCGCTGATTCAAAAATGGAACAAGGTCTATAACCTGACAGCGATACGTGACCCCGCCGAGATGCTGACGCACCATTTGCTGGACAGCTTGGCGATTGTTGCGCCCCTAAATCGACATATCGTCCGGCAAACTTCAGGCGCAAGCGTCAGCATGCTGGATGTGGGTGCCGGAGCAGGGCTGCCGGGCGTGGTGGTGGCGATTTGCTGTCCGCAGGTGTCGGTGACGTGTGTGGATGCTGTGGCCAAGAAAATGGCCTTTGTACAGCAGGTGGCGACGGAGTTGAAGTTGCCCAATCTCAAGGCATTGCATGCACGGGTTGAGACCTTGACGGATAAGTACGATGTGATTACCTCGCGGGCGTTTGCGACTTTGCTGGATTTTGTCACCGGCTCACGGGCAGCGTTGAAGCCGGCAACTGGTGTTTGGTTGGCGATGAAGGCCAAGGATACCTCGGCAGAAGTGGCTGAATTGCCGGCAGATGTGGCTGTGTTTCACGTGGAACAACTCTCCGTTCCGGGCTTGGATGCTGAGCGTTGTATTGTTTGGATAAGAGAAAATCACACCAAAATTGCGTAGTTTTCACGCGCTGATTCTCGTATAAACTCAATGCATGTTTGGAATCAGCAATTACAGTGCCTTTGTCATCGCTTTTATCTTGCTCTTGCTGCTGCCGGGGCCGGGTAATTTGGCCTTGATTACGTCAGCGGGCAAGGGTGGTTTGAAGGGCGGCATAGCTTCTGTTTTTGGTTTGCTGCTGGGTGACCAAATTTTGCTGTGGCTCACGGTGGCAGGTGTGGCTGCTTTGTTGGCTGCGAACCCGATTGTTTTTCATGTCTTGCAGTGGGCGGGTGCGGCCTACTTGGCGTGGTTGGGCTTCAAAATGTTGACAGCAAAGGCGGGCGACAAACCGCTGCTCAATATCAAGGCGGGGCATTATTTTCGGCAAACCTTGGTGATTACTCTGTTCAACCCCAAAGCCATCATGTTTTACGTGGCATTTTTCCCACAGTTTATTGACCCACTCAAGCACCAAGGCATGGTGACCTTTGGCGTGATGGCGGCGACCATTGCGGTATTGGGTTTTATTTATTGCCTTTCTGTGGTGTTGATCACGCACTTCATGGCGGAACGCATTCGTGCGAACCCACGGGTGACGGATGGGCTGCAAAAAGTGGCAGGTGTTTTCTTGATTGGTTTTGGCGTGAAGCTAGCTCTAGGTAAATAAATAATGAAATATATGAAGAGACAATTTTTCGCAGAGCCGCCTCAAGAAAAATTAAACCCCTCGGGGGGCAGCGCAGTACGCGCAGCGACAAGCGTAGGGGCATATATCTAATGGCTAAGATTTTTTGCGTTGCAAATCAAAAAGGTGGCGTCGGCAAAACCACAACCACGGTCAATTTGGCGGCCGGTTTGGCCAAAATCGGCCAACGCGTCTTGATGATCGATCTTGACCCACAGGGCAACGCCACCATGGGCTCGGGTGTGGACAAACGCACGCTGGAGTTGACGATTTATGATGTGCTGCTGGAAAACGCCTCCATTTCTGAGGCGCGCGTCAAAAGCGACAAGTTAATCGCAGCGGGTTGCAGCTTTGACATCTTGGGTGCCAACCGCGACCTGGCCGGTGCCGAGGTGGAGCTGGTCGATGTGGAGCGCCGTGAAAAGCGCATCAAAACGGCGATTGAAGCCGTGGATAGCGAGTATGACTTCGTGCTGATTGACTGCCCGCCCAGCCTGTCCATGCTCACCCTGAACGGCCTGTGCTGCGCCAACGGCGTGATTGTGCCCATGCAGTGCGAGTATTTTGCCTTGGAAGGGCTGACCGATCTGGTCAACACCATCAAGCAAGTCCATGCCAATTTGAACCCCGATCTGCAGATCATCGGCCTGCTGCGCGTCATGTTTGACCCGCGCATCACGCTGCAGCAGCAGGTGAGCGAGCAACTCAAAAACCACTTTGGCCACAAAGTCTTCAACACTGTCATTCCGCGCAATGTGCGCCTGGCCGAAGCACCCAGCTACGGCCTGCCCGGCGTGGTGTTTGACCCGTCAGCGCGCGGCAGCGTGGCCTTTGTGGAGTTTGCGGCGGAAATGGTTGAGCGCATCAAAACCATGTGATGCATGGCGTGAAAAATCAAACCATGCAGGTTCAAAACACCTTGAAAACTGTATTTTTAGAGCTAAATATGCATCTAGCCGGCGTATTTATTGCCTGAATAGCTATTAAAAATATAGCAAAATGCCAATGCCAACATCTTCTTCAAGCTTTTCTGCACACGTTTTCACGCTCCCAGGCTGGCAGGGCAGCGGGGCGCAGCACTGGCAAATGCGCTGGACAGCGTTGTTGGGCGACGAGCTGGTGGAGCAGCACGACTGGATGCAGCCACTGCGCGGCGACTGGATCACGCGGCTGGAAGACGTGGTGCAAAACCAATTGAAAAAACAGCCAGAGCTGCCGATAGCCTTTGTCGCGCACAGCTTGGGTTGCCATTTGGTCGCAAGCTGGGCTGCCTTGTCGCCCAACGTCAGCAGGGTGGCCGGTGCGCTGTTGGTCGCGCCGCCCGACCCTTTGCAGGCCAATTTGCCACCGCAGCTGCACAGCTGGCGCAAGCCGGTGTTGAGCAAGTTACCTTTCAAGACCACTTTGGTGGCTTCAAGCAATGACCCGTTTTGCAGTGCCGCAGCGGCGCAACACCTGGCGCAAAACTGGGGTGCTGAACTCGTCAGCATCGGCGAGCGTGGCCACATCAACGCCGACTCTGGCTTGGCTGACTGGCCGGCAGGGCGCGACATGCTGAGCAAATTAACGAATTTCAAATAACAAGCTTCAATTAAAAAACGAGAACAAAACATGGTTACCAAACGACCCAAAGGCCTAGGCCGCGGCTTAGAAGCACTGCTAGGCCCTACTTTTGACGAAAATGCGGCGACGAATGCCGCAAACTTGGCGGCAGCCAAAGCCGCGGAATCGGCCAACCCAGGCACGCCATCCACCTTGATGTTGACCGACATGGTGGCTGGCCAATACCAGCCCCGCACCCGCATGGACGAAGGCGCTTTGTACGAGCTGGCCGAATCCATCAAAGTCCAGGGCATCATGCAACCGATCCTTGTTCGTCGCCTCACCGCAGGTGAGAACGACGGCAAGTACGAAATCATCGCTGGCGAACGACGTTTCCGCGCGGCCAAATTAGCCGGTCTGGACAGCGTTCCCGTCTTGGTGCGCGACGTGCCGGACGAAGCGGCTGCCGCCATGTCGCTGATCGAAAACATCCAGCGCGAAGACCTGAACCCGCTGGAAGAAGCCCAGGGTTTGCAGCGTTTGGTGAAAGAATTCTCCCTCACCCACGAGCAAGCCGCCCAAGCTGTAGGTCGCTCCCGCGCTGCTGCCAGCAATTTGATGCGCTTGCTCAATCTGGCCGACCCGGTGCAAACCATGCTGATGGCAGGTGACATCGACATGGGACACGCCCGCGCTTTGCTCGCCTTGGACCGTGCGAATCAAATCAACGCTGCGAATCAAATCAGCGCCAAAAAAATGTCGGTGCGTGAGGCGGAAAGCTTGGTCAAAAAGCTCAGTGCCGAGTTCAACTTGGTGGCCACCAAGCCGAAAAAAGAGAAATCCCGCGACCTGAAACGCGTGGAAGAAGAGCTCTCAGACCTGCTCACCGCGCAAGTCGACATCCGCGTCAAAAAGCGCGTGAAACGTCATGGCAAGTTTGAAGAAATGGGCGAACTCAGCGTTCAATTTGGGTCGATGGAAGAGTTGAACGGGCTGATTGACCGTTTGCGGGGCAAAGAATAAAGTCTATTCAAAGGGACAAAACAAAGGGACATAAGCAATGAAAAGCCACGATCAAGTTCACCCTAAGCCTGTACGCAGTCGCACCGCCGAGCGCTTGATTGCGTGGATCATGGTGTTGTTTTTCGTTGGTTTTGCTTGGAGTATTTTGATATCGGGTGGTGTTTCCATCAGCGGGAAAAAAGGCGTGAGTCATGTGACGGGTGATTGGGCGTTGTTGATGGTGGGTATCAGCCTTTTTGTGGCAAGCATGTCGTCCGTCTTGCTCATCAAAGTGATGGGCTTTGGGCGCAAGCGGGCTGCAGTTTTGTTGGCGCTTGTTTGGCTACCTGTGGCAATCTTTATGCTATTAAAATAATAGCTACTTAGGTAATAAATACACCGACTAGAGCCTAAAAAGACACTGTTTTGACATAAATTACCGTCCTTGCGGTGATGAGGTGCTATTTTTGCGTCGTGCTGAAGCGCCAAGACACCGCCAAAGTCAGCGATTCGCCTTTTTCAAGCACCTGTAAACCTGGTTGTCCGGCCAAGTGAAAAGCGTCAATCGGGTGGCTGACAGGCTCTAGGCAAAAATGCTCGCCCGTGGTTTTGCGAAAAATCAAGAGGTAGTTTGACGGCGTGAAGTAAGTGCTAACTTCTGCGCTAGTCCTTGACTGGCTTAGTGTTAATTGCAACGCTTGGTCTTGCCAAGTCACGCGAGCTGTGCCATCCCAGCCGGTGAAGCAGTTGTCAATCAAGGTGCCGGCAGCTGAAATACCATCGTTTAGATCCCAACTTGGTGGGAAATCTGCAGTGTGTTTTTCAGGCAAACAATCGGCGTGGCTGAGCCAGACGCCTCCCACGTTGGCTTGAAGTTTGGTGTGCGCGTTGCGCGGCAGCCAAGGGTGCAAACCCAAACCGTAGGGCAGGGGAGCCTCGCCCAGATGGGTCACGGTCAAGCTTTGATCCATGCCGCCATCGACCAGTTTGAAGGTTTGAAGGGCGCGGTAGTGGTGCGGGTTGCCGTTGCATTGGTTTGACTCTAAAGTCATGTCCAGTGACGCTGAATCACGCTGTTGATATTGCCAGGGTTGCTGCCAAGCATCGCCATGAATAGGGTAGGGCATACCGGCGGCGTTGGGTGCGATGGGGTGAAACGCTCCTTCAACAACAAACCCACCACCACTGATGCGGTTTGACCACGGCGCAAGCGGGTACGAGGCGCGAATGATGCGCAACGGCTCGCCTGGGTAATCTATGCCGTCCCACGGTCTGAACAGGTCGAAGGGCGCAAAACTGTCGCGTTCAAGCTGCCAAGCAGCCACTGAACCGCCCATCGCAGGGACTAAGCCTAGTTTTTGCGAGCCTTCTTGGCTTTGATGCTCCAGCCAGATGACAGGGTGTGCCGCTGTCCTTGTCTTTTTCGGCAAATCCGTCAAGTCGCTCACCAGCTGAAAATCTTTCCGGGGTTCATGATGTTATCCGGGTCCAACGCGTGTTTGATGGTGCGCATCATGTCCACCGCGCCCAAGCCGGTTTCGGTTTTCAAGTAGTCCATTTTGTGCAAGCCAATACCGTGCTCGCCCGTGCACGTGCCCTCTAAGCGCAGCGCGCGGGCGACGAGCTTGTCGTTCAAAGCGTCAGCTGTCTCACGCTCAATCGGATCATTAGGGTCAATCAAATAACCGAAGTGGAAATTGCCGTCACCCACGTGGCCGACCAAAAAGTAGGGAATGCCGCTGGCATCGACTTCCGCGACCGATTCCAGCAAGCAGTCCGCCAGTTTGGAAATGGGGACACAGGTGTCGGTAGAGATAGCTCGGCAACCGGGTTTGGATTGGATGGCTGCAAAGTAGGCGTTGTGCCGCGCTGTCCACAGCTTGGTGCGCGCTTCGGGCGTGGTTGCCCAGTCGAAAGAGGTGCCACCGTGCTCAGACGCAATGTCTTGCACCAGCTCGGCTTGTTCTTTCACGCTGGCGGGTGAGCCGTGAAACTCCATCAGCAGCATGGGTGCTTCTTCTAGCGCCAATTTGGAATAAGCATTGACCATGCGCACAGAGTTGATGTCGATCAGCTCGACCCGCGCAATCGGGATGCCCATTTGGATGATTTGAATCGTGGTGTGCACGGCAGCTTCAATGCTGGGGAAGGAGCAAACTGCTGCTGAAATCGCCTCTGGCAAAGGGTAGAGCCTGAGGGTGATCTCCGTCATCACGCCCAATGTGCCTTCCGAGCCGACCATCAAACGCGTCAAGTCGTAGCCAGCCGATGATTTTTTGGCGCGTGTGCCGGTGCGGATCACTTCGCCGCTAGCGGTGACGACTTCCAGCGCCAGTACGTTTTCGCGCATCGTGCCGTAGCGCACCGCGTTGGTGCCACTGGCGCGGGTGGCGCTCATGCCGCCGATCGAGGCGTCTGCACCGGGGTCAATCGGGAAAAACAAGCCTTCAGATTTGACCGCTTCGTTGACGGCTTTGCGCGTCACGCCGGGTTGCACCGTCACGGTTAAATCTTCAGCGTTGACGCGCAACACTTGGTTCATGCGGCTCACGTCTATGCTGATGCCGCCTTGTATCGCCAGCAAATGGCCTTCCAAAGACGAACCGACGCCAAAAGGAATGACCGGTGTTTTGTACTGCGCGGCGAGCTTGACGACAGCTGAGACATCGGCTGTTGATTCAGCAAATACCACCGCACTGGGCGGCGGTACGGTGAAGGAAGATTCGTCTTTGCCGTGGTGTTCGCGCACCGCCAGTGCGGTGGAACAACGGTCGCCAAAGCGTTCTTTGAGGGCGTCAATCAGTGCTGGTGGCGTACTACGTTGTACAACTTCAGGCAACACGTGAGAAGTATGTGTGGGTGCGTTCATGGTTGTTAACCTCTATTTTTATCTTATGACAATATGGCCATGGTGATGCGCGAGACACAGCACATCTCGCCTGAGTCGTTGCTCAGGTCAATTTGCCACACCTGCGTGGTGCGGCCAATATGCACGGGGTAGGTGATACCGGTTACCCAGCCGGCCTTCACGCCTTTGAGGTGGTTGGCATTGATATCTAAGCCTACAGCTTTGTGGCCTTCTGGCGAGGCATACATGGCACCGCAAGAGCCCAGCGTCTCAGCCAAAACGACAGACACACCACCGTGCAGCAAGCCATAGGGCTGCTGTGTGCGTTTGTCTACAGGCACGCGGGCGCGGATGAAGTCATCGCCTACTTCTAAAAACTCAATCCCCAATCGGTCAACCGCCGTGTCTATATGCGCTTTGGTCAAGATATCAACGGAGACAAGTTTTTTCCAGATATTCATAGGTTTCAAAAGTAGATGAGGCTGCGTAGGAGGGGGACAAACGTAAGTATAAACACAAGCCAAAAAAAAGCCCACATTGCTGTGGGCTTTTGAAGGGCCGAGGAGATCGGCCAGGGAGACTAGAAATTAGCGGCTGTAAGCTGTCTCGCCATGGGAGGTGATGTCCAGGCCTTCGCGCTCTTCTTCTTCAGGAACGCGCAAGCCAATAAGGATATCGACCAGCTTGTACGCAATGAAGGCCACCACACCAGACCACACCAAGGTGGTCAACACGCCTTGCAGTTGAATCCAAACTTGGCCAGTGATGGAGTAGTCCGGGTTCACTTTGTTAGCAACGTAGTCGTAAATGCCGGTGCCGCCCAATGAAGGAGCAGCAAACACACCAGTCAACAACGCACCCAAGATACCACCTACACCGTGCACGCCGAACACGTCGAGCGAGTCATCAGCACCGAGCAACTTCTTCAAACCGTTCACGCCCCACAAGCACAGCAGGCCAGCGAGCAAGCCGATCACAATCGCACCCATCGGGCCAACAAAGCCGCAAGCTGGGGTGATGGCAACCAAGCCAGAGACCGCGCCAGAAGCCGCGCCCAACATCGATGCCTTGCCTTTAGCCAATGCTTCGCCAGTGATCCAAGCCAAAGTTGCCGCAGCAGCTGCGACCAAGGTGTTGACGAATGCCAAAGCAGCAACGCCGTTGGCTTCTAAGTTAGAGCCTGCATTGAAACCAAACCAGCCCACCCACAAGAGCGCGGCACCGACCATGGTCAATGTCAAGCTGTGAGGGGTCATCGACTCTTTGCCGTAACCGACGCGTTTACCGATAACGTATGCACCGACCAAGCCAGCTACCGCTGCATTGATGTGAACGACAGTACCGCCCGCAAAATCAAGCGCGCCTTTTGCCCACAACCAGCCAGCAGCAGCGGTGACTTTATCTAAAGTAGCCGCGTCAGTAATCGCATCTGGGCCGTCCCAGTACCAAACCATGTGTGCCATTGGCAAGTAGCTGAAGGTGAACCACAAGACGCAGAACAACAACACAGCAGAGAACTTGGCGCGCTCAGCAAACGAACCGACGATCAAACCGCACGTAATCGCAGCAAACGTCGCTTGGAAAGCCACAAAAATCAACTCAGGAATCACGACGCCTTTGCTGAAAGTCGCAGCAACGGAATCAGGCGTGATGCCTTTGAGGAAGAGCTTGTCAAACGAGCCGAAGAACGGGTTGCCAGCGGTGAACGCGACGGTGTAGCCATAAATGACCCACAAGACGAAGATCAAAGCGGTCACGACGAACACCTGCATCAGCACGGACAGCATGTTTTTGCTGCGCACCAAGCCGCCGTAGAACAAAGCCAAGCCTGGGATGGTCATCAACAGCACGAGCACGGTTGAAATCGTCATCCAGGCGGTGTCGCCTTTGTTTGGCACAGGTGCGGGTGCTGCGGCAGGCGCTGCAGGTGCAACTGGCGCGGCGGCCGCAGCCGCTGGTGCCGCAGTTGCTTCTGCAGGCTTTGCTGCATCAGCGGGTTTGGCGGCTTCTGCAGGGGCGGCAACCGCTGCTGGTGCCGCAGCAGGCGCAGCTGTTTGGGCGACGGCAATGTTGCCGGCCAGCCACAGGCCAAGGCCTAGGCTGAGAGTGAGGAGGGTTTTTTTCATGTGAAGTCTCTTTTCTATGAATGTGATGGTGTGCGGCTGAATTACAGCGCTTCCTTACCAGTTTCGCCCGTACGGATACGAACCACTTGCTCTAAGTTGTAGACAAAAATCTTGCCGTCGCCGATTTTTCCGGTACGGGCAGCGGTTTCAATCGCTTCAATCACTTGGTCGACCAAAGCGGCGCTGACAGCGGCTTCGATTTTGACTTTTGGCAAAAAATCGACCACATATTCCGCGCCGCGGTACAGCTCGGTGTGGCCCTTTTGGCGGCCAAAGCCTTTAACTTCAGTCACGGTGATGCCTTGCACCCCAATCGCGGAGAGCGCTTCACGCACTTCGTCCAACTTAAAGGGTTTGATGATGGCAGTTACAAGTTTCATAGGTTCTCCTTTATCAAAATGATGAACCAATGAAGCATGTTGCGTGCCAATTTAGTGCGTTATTGGTGGTTAAAAGTGAATTCAGGGCTTGCGTTGAACCTTAAAACAAGTTACGCTAGAAACTGTATGAAATAACAGTTGTAATAATAAACAGTTATTTTGTTGGTTTGCTTATCGTTTCATTTGTAATTTAGTCAGTCAATATTCATGCTTGATTTGCTCAAAACAATCAATGCACCAAATTAGGGAGAAAATCATGACAGGTTTCGCAATGGTGCAAAGTCGCGCTGTTTTGGGGCTAGATGCACCATCCGTCACGGTTGAGGTGCATTTGGCCAACGGCTTGCCCAGCTTCACGCTGGTCGGTTTGGCGGAGACTGAGGTTAAAGAAGCACGTGAGCGGGTGCGTTCAGCCTTGCAAAACTCCGGGCTAGACTTCCCGAGCAACAAGCGCATCACTGTCAACTTAGCGCCAGCAGACCTTCCCAAAGTGTGAATGAAAACAATAAATACAAAATAAATTATTACGATAAGAATATAAATAAATAAATGAGAAATTTATCCATTATGTTTTCTTTAGTTCTCATAATAAATTTAATTAAATCAATAGCTTAGCAAGGCTCTCGCGCTTGCAATTTAATGGTTTACGATATTCATCCATGGTGACCATTGAAAAAGTTAAACGTAAGCTTCTCCTCCCCCCAGGTTCTTGGCAACTTTTTAGTTTTGGCAGGCTAAGCGAAGAAGCTGTCGCTAAGATGGCAATTTGGGTCTGGGCATATTTCCGTCGCGTCAAGGTCGATAGCAATGGGGCAATCATTTCTTGGCATGATGAAGTCGTTTCAGACAGAATGCCTGTAGCAGAAATGGTAATTTTTGATGTGGGATGCGTTTTCCAATCAGAAACAAGCCGGGTATTCCGTTCACAACGTCTTTGCGATGAAATTGTGCAGCGGGAGTTTGAAGTTGAATTTACGGACGAAAACTGTCGCTTACTTAGGCGGCACATGAAGATGGAAAGTGGTGATTTCCTATTCAAAAATCCGCGATTCCCCATCAGTGACGAGTCAAACGCTTATTTACTATCAGCGCAAAGCATAGGTGGAATGCCCTTATTGATTCCTTGTACAACCGTGCTGCAAACATTTTGGGGCCGTTCAAGCAATCTTTTGCACATGTTGCTCGATAGTAGATTCTTAGACTTCGATCGATATGTACTGAACCCTCAAAAAAGCTTTCTAATTTCAGAAAATAAGGAAGCTGTGCTGTGGTTGCGGCAATGGTCACGCGATGAAGATGTAAACTTTTTAGCGACAATTGCTTTTGATGCTCAAGCCATACAAAGAGGCAAAGATATTGCTTTGCGACTGCATGCAATTACCTCAGAGTTCAGACATTCGCCCAAGAGATGTATCGCCGCACTTCCGCCCTATTCTGACAAGATGACATTGGAGGTTTTAGGTCTTCCAATCACAACAGAATATGGGGAATTTTTCTATGTTCAAAAAATACTTAAATCATCATATAAGCCTGCATTTAACAAAGTGACACATGATCGTGATAACGACGGACGTCGCTCACAATTACGTGATGACATTCCCCAAGACAATGCACGAATAATTGAACGAGAAAGTGAGCAAAGCATTCCTTTAAAAGAGGGCAAGAGTACCTTTGAACTTGTCTCAGATTCACCAGGGCCCGGAGAAACGAAATCGCCAGTTCGCTTAGGTACTTTTGATTCTGTGTTTCCAGGGATAGCCAATCTTGAAACCGAAAAATTACCGCAACTCGATACGGAATTTAAAGGCAAACTTGAAGAACTCGAGCGAGCACAAGATATACGATGGGCTGATCTTTTATCGACCTTGCCGAGTACGGCTGTGTCTTCTGTTGAGGCTGT
>JANPIC010000010.1:0-25266 GCA_031424795.1 Polaromonas sp.
GCAGCAGGCTATGATGACAAAAAATTAATACTAAATACTATCAAAAATATAGCTGCATAATTAATAAATACGCTGGCTAGAGCCATATTTAATCCCTAAATTACCAATTTTCTCTAAATTCACCCGATATTCCATGTTCACAGACTCCCATTGCCACCTCGTATTCCCTGAGCTGATGTCCCAGCTGCCACAAATCCGCACCGCCATGGCGGAGGCGCGGGTGACGCGGGCTTTGTGCATTTGCACGACGATGGAGGAGTTTGAATCCGTCCACAAGCTGGCAACGAGTTATGACAACTTTTGGGCGACGGTGGGGGTGCATCCTGACAATGAGGCGAGCGCCGAACCTGGCAAAGAGTTGAGAGAACCGACGTTTGACGACCTGGTGCAGCGCGCTGGGCTGCCGCGTGTGGTGGGGATTGGCGAGACGGGTTTGGACTATTTCAGGCTTGGCGACCGCACAGTTGCCGATATGGCATGGCAGCGTGCTCGTTTTCGAACCCACATTCACGCGGCGCAGGCGGTGAACAAGCCGTTGGTGATCCATACCCGCGCATCGTCTGCCGATACGATTGCGATCTTAAAGGAAGAGGGTGAAACAGAGGGGCATAACGGCGCAAAGTCGGCTGGCGGTGTGTTTCACTGCTTTACCGAGACGGCCGAAGTCGCTCGGGCGGCGTTGGATTTGGGGTTTTACATCTCGTTGTCAGGCATTTTGACCTTTAAATCTGCACAAGACCTGCGCGATGTGGCGGCTTTTGTGCCCATGGACAGGTTGTTGATCGAAACCGACAGTCCGTATTTAGCGCCCATGCCGTACCGTGGCAAGACGAACAATCCGTCTTACGTGCCCTTTGTTGCGAAAAAGATTGCTGAAATCAAAGGTTTGGATGTGGAAGAAGTCGGGCGCGTGACCAGTGGCAATTTTGACAATTTGTTTCAGGGCGTGAAACTGTAATTTATGGCATGATAAAAGCTATGAAAATATTGAAATCGTTATTAAAAACAAGGGCTTGCGGCTTGCTTGCTGCGTTCATGTTCCCTATCGCTGCGTTCTCCGCACCGATTGACGACTATTTCACCGCTATCAAAAACGACAACGATGGCGCTTTGGTCACCGTGTTGTTTCGCGGCTTTGATGCCAATACGCTGGACAGTGAAGGTCGTCACGGCTTGCACGTTGCGCTGATGGAGGGCTCGCTCAAAGTCGCGAAAACGCTGCTTGATTTGTCGGGTACGAAGGTGGATACGCGTAGTAAAAACGACGAAACCCCGCTGATGATGGCGGCTTTGAAGGGCAACACCGAGTTTGCCAAGCGCCTGATCGCACGCGGCGCAGACGTGTACAAAACCGGCTGGACGCCGCTGCACTACGCCGCTACGGGCGGCCATGTGGAGATGATCAAGTTGCTGCTGGAAAACCACGCCTACATTGATACCGAATCGCCCAACAAAACCACGCCGCTGATGATGGCGGCGCAATACGGCAATGCCCAATCTGTGAAACTGCTGATTGAGGAGGGCGCAGACATCACCTTGAAAAATGATGTGGGCCTGACGGCCTTGGACTTTTCACGGCTTGGCGAAAGTCGAGCCAGCTTTGATGTGTTGACCGAGGCTTTGAAGAATGCAGATGGTGCTGCAAGAGCCGTTTTGAAGTTGGCACCAACAAAGGCGATTGCGCCCGTGGAAGCCAAACAGCCGGCGGCAGCTGCTGAACCAGCCAGCAAACAGCCTTTTAAAACCAGACCTGATTAACCACCCCGGCGCATCATCTCAAAGAACTCGGAGTTGTTCTTCGTCGCGCGCATTTGCTTGAGCACCATTTCCATGGACTCGATCTCGTCCATGTTGTACATGAACTGACGCAAGATACGGGTTTTTTGCAGGATTTCGGGGGCGAGCAGCAGCTCTTCACGGCGGGTGCCGCTGCGGTTGAGCTGGATGCTTGGGAACACGCGTTTTTCGTACAAACGGCGGTCCAGATGGATTTCCGAGTTGCCCGTGCCTTTGAATTCTTCAAAAATCACCTCGTCCATGCGGCTGCCGGTGTCGATCAAGGCTGTGGCGATGATGGTCAGTGAGCCGCCTTCTTCGACGTTACGCGCTGCACCCAAAAAGCGTTTTGGCCGTTGCAGCGCGTTGGAATCCACACCGCCGGTCAGTACCTTGCCAGAGCTTGGTACGACATTATTGTAAGCGCGGGCGAGGCGGGTGATGGAGTCCAGCAAAATCACCACGTCTTTTTTCAGTTCGACCAGGCGCTTGGCGCGTTCGATCACCATCTCGGCGACGTGCACGTGGCGGGCAGCTGGCTCGTCGAAGGTGGAGGCAATCACCTCGCCTTTGACGGTACGCTGCATCTCGGTCACCTCTTCAGGGCGCTCGTCGATCAGGAGCACCATCAGGTAGCTGTCGGGGTAGTTGGCAGAAATCGCGTGGGCGATGTGCTGCATCATCACGGTTTTACCGCTTTTCGGCTGCGCCACGATCAAAGCGCGCTGGCCTTTGCCGATGGGGGCGATGATGTCGATGATGCGGCTGGTGATGTTTTCGTTGTTCTTCTCATCACCTTTGACTTCGCGCTCCAGCTTCATCTGCACGTTAGGGAAGAGCGGGGTCAAGTTTTCAAACATGACCTTGTGTTTGTTCTCATCGGCACCGCCGCCGTTGACCTTGTCCAGCTTGTTCAGCGCAAAGTAGCGCTCGCCGTCTTTGGGGGTGCGCACTTCGCCCTCGATCATGTCGCCGGTGTGCAGATTGAAGCGGCGTACTTGGCTGGGGCTGATGTAGATGTCGTCTGTCGATGCGGTGTAGCTGGTGTCAGGGCTGCGCAAAAAGCCGAAACCGTCGGGCAGAATTTCCAAAACACCATCGGCAAAGACCTGCTCGCCAGCGCGGGCGCGCTTTTTGATGATGGCAAACATCAGTTCCTGCTTGCGCATGCGGCCCGTGTTTTCAATTTCAAGCTCTTCGGCTTGTTTGAGCACTTCGGAGACGTGGAGGGCTTTGAGTTCGTTTAAATGCATGTGAGGATTTAAGAATAATGACCCGATGTGGGCGATAGAGGAAACAGAATTTGGGGAGGGTGCTGAGTGCTTAGATAGGAGCAACTCAGAAAATTAACTTGGAAACTTGAGAACTTGGATAAAGGTTCAAAGTGCCGTTTCAGATTTCTTTAGATTCTGAGAAATCACGGCTAAAACTTGGTATGGGCGA
Source organism: Polaromonas sp. (assembly GCA_031424795.1). Lineage (GTDB taxonomy): Bacteria > Pseudomonadota > Gammaproteobacteria > Burkholderiales > Burkholderiaceae_C > Aalborgiella. The sequence continues at coordinate 3,220 of JANPIC010000010.1, forward strand.
ATTATGACAGATTTTTAGGCTAAAACTGTTTTAGACTTATTCCCCTTCCTTGGAAGGGGTGGCGCGAAGCGACGGGGTAGTTTGTTCGCCTGCAGCTACCCCGCCCGTTGGGCACCCCTTCAAATTGAAGGGGAATTTGGGTTTACGCCATCTGCTGGTCAATAAACGCGGTCAACTGTGATTTGCTCAATGCGCCTACTTTCGTGGCAGCCAATTGACCGTCTTTGAACAACATCAGCGTTGGAATACCGCGAATGCCAAATTTGGCTGGAATGTCGCGGTTTTCGTCAACATTCATCTTGGCGATTTGCAGTTTGTCGCCGTAAGCGGCAGCCACTTCGTCCAAAATCGGCGCAATCATTTTGCAAGGACCGCACCATTCAGCCCAGTAATCCACCAACACAGGTGCTTTAGAGCCTAGCACTTCGGCTTCAAAAGTTGCGTCGGTAACATGTTTGATGAGATCGCTGGCCATGGTGAAATCCTTATAAATTGGCAAAAATAGTAAAAAGAATGCTGTAGAGAATGCTAAAACTACAGATACATTAGACAGAGTAAGACCATTGTGACAGAAAGCAAGCCCTCCCTTGTCAAATATTGAGTCAGATTTTGACGCCCCCAGCTTAACCACCGCCACAAACAGCGATTTTTGGCACGATTTATGTGCTCGTATTCATGGCGACTGCCTGAAAAGTAGCGTCCATCTCGCGCGTTGCGTGGTTTTATTGCCTTTTGCACAGCTCATGCCGCTGGCCAGGCGCTATTGGGCACAGGTTTACCCCTCTGGCTTTGTGCCGCAGTTTCAAACAACCTCGAATTGGGCGAACCAGCTGCGGCCTTTTGTCCCAGAAGCCAGCGATATCAGTTTCGATATGGCGCAAGACGTGCTCAAAGCAGCCCATTTGCTCAAAACTGCAAAGCTGGACGTTTTCAGCGGTTTGGACGCTACCCAGCAAGAGTTGATCACCACGCGCTTGGTCGAAGCCGCGCACCAGCTTGCCGCCAGTGCCGCAGCCGTTCAACCGCAAAAACGCTTGGCTTGGGCGGCCGAGATGCGGCGCGATGTGTTTGGCGGCATCGTGTCGCCGACCTTTGCCAGTGAATCGTCGATTGCACAGTTGGCGTTGTATTGGGCATCCACCAGCAGCTACGCCAGCGATGTGTTGTTTGACGATGCTTTGGTAAAAGTGCAGACCGACCACCTGTTTGTTTTAGAAGGCTTGCAGCGCGACCCGCTGGTGCGGGCTTTGGCGAACCATTGGGGTGACGACACATCACTTCTGGCGCAACCCAATACCCAACTGCCCGATAACTTGTCGGGCATTTCCCTGTACCCCGCGCAAGACGCGCACAACGAAGCGCAATTGGCAGCCGCCTGCGTGCTGCGCCACATCGCCGCCGGGCGTATTCCTGTTGCGATTGCAGCAACTGATAGAGCTTTAACCCGCAGAATACTTGCTATGCTTGCTACACAAAACGTAGCTGTTCGAGACGAAAATGGCTGGATTCTGTCCACCACACGCGCGTCAGCCAAGCTGATGGCGTATTTGAAAGCCTGCGCTTGGAACGCGAGTACCGACAGCGTGCTGGATTTTCTAAAAAACAGCGATGCCAAAATTATTGAAGTTGACGAACTAGCGGCGCTTGAAAAAGCTGTGCGCAAGGCGAACAGGGCTTCTTGGTCTAGCTGGGTTTCATTGATCGCGCTGGATGAGAAGCAGGCAGTTTTTCAGGCCACGACGCTAAAAGTCGAAGCCGCCCGCACTGGCTTGCAATCGCCCCGCATTTTGAGCGCTTGGCTGCTTGCGCTGCACACGGCTTTGGAGAGCAGCGGTTTGTTGCACGTGCTTGAGGACGATTTGGCTGGCGTCAAAGTGCTGGAAGTTTTGCATATGCGCGGTAATTCCGCGCAAAATTTGCCCCAAATCCTTCCCCAAAACTCCGGCCGCTGGACTTTGGCCGAGTTCACCGCCTGGGTGAACACCGCGCTAGAGTCTGCCAGCTACAAACCACCTTACCCAGACCAGGCCCAAGCCGTGATTTTGCCCATGAGCCAGCTCTTGGCCCGACCGTTCGCAGCAGCGGTGCTGGCCGGTTGCGACGAGGCGCGGTTCGACCCATCGCCCATGCTGCCCGGCCAGTGGTCGCCGGCTGAGCGTTTGGCTTTGGGACTCATCACCCGCGACGAGCAAGACGCCGCTACCCGCGCGGCCTGGCACATCGCTTTGCGAACACCGATGTGCGACGTGCTGTGGCGGCAGTCAGAGAGCACGGGCGAGCCGATATTGCCCAGCAGTTTGGTGCAAAGTTTGCAGCTGAATTTGAAATTAGCGCCGTTAAATCCGGAAGTTAAAGCCGAGGCAAAAACCGACATGGTGGAACCCAGATTGAGCCGGCAAATTGAAGCGAACCTAACGCCCAGACCGCAACCCAACGGCAGCAAACTCCCCGTCACCCGCTTGTCCGCCAGCGGCTACAGCAAGTTGCGCACCTGCCCCTACCAATTTTTTGCACTGCAACAGCTGGGCTTGAAAGAAGATGACGAGCTGCAAGAAACGCTGGACAAGCGCGAGTTTGGGCTGTGGCTGCATGCGGTGCTGAGTCATTTTCATGAGGAACTTAAAAAATCATCGAAAATAGACTCAAATATGGGTGTAGTCGGTGTATTTATTACCTATACAGCTATGTTAAATATAGCGTTTGAAGATGTCACAAAAACCATGCAATTGCCCGACGATGCGTTTTTGCCATGGGCTGCGACCTGGCCAAAGCTGCGCGATGGCTATGTGAACTGGTTGATAGGCCATCAGGCCCAGGGTTGGACGTTTGACCAAGCCGAAGTTTGGCGAGAGCTGTCGATTGGCAATTTTGGTTTGAAATTGGTGGGGCAGTTGGATCGCATCGACAAGTCAGCCGACGGCACAGCGATGAACGGCACAACGATGGTGCTGGACTACAAAACCGAGAGCGACAGCAAAACCGCCAAACGCCTGAAAGAACCGCTGGAAGACACACAGTTGGCGTTTTACGCGGCACTGGTGGGTGATGAATCGCTGCAGGCTGCTTACGTCAATGTGAGCGAAAAGCTGACCAAAACCTACGCCCAGCCAGATATTGACCACAGCCGCAGTGCTTTGATTGAGGGCATTTTGGACGATATGCAAAACATCAGTCAAGGCAAGCCGCTGCCGGCTTTGGGTGAGGGTGCAGCGTGTGACTACTGTGCGGCGCGTGGGTTGTGTCGTAAGGATTTTTGGTGATGACGGCTGCCTACGAACACAACGGTCAATCCGTTTCCTGTAACCAGTTTTACGCCATTGCCTGCGACCCACGGCGCAGCGTCGCTGTCGAGGCCTGCGCGGGCGCGGGGAAAACTTGGATGCTGGTGTCGCGGATGTTGCGTGTACTTTTGGAGGATGATGCACTCAACGGCGATATCAAAGCGCATGAAATCCTAGCCATCACCTTCACCAAAAAAGCCGCAGGCGAGATGCGTCAGCGTTTGCAGGAATGGTTGGCTGAGTTTGCCTTTGCGACACCTGAAAAGCTTGAAAAAGAGCTTTTAATCCGAGGTTTAAGCCAACAGTCGGCGAATATCAAGCGTGAAGCGCTACAAAATCTATACCAAACCTTGCTCAACCAAGGGCGCGGCGTGCAGATCAAAACCTTTCATGGCTGGTTTGCCTCGCTGTTGCGTACTGCGCCGCTGTCGGTGCTGGAGGGCTTGAATTTACCAGCCAATTACACGCTGTTGGAAGATGACAAGCTGGCTACCCCCAGCGTTTGGCGGCGGTTTTTTGGTGCCTTGTTGAAAGATGATGTTGTAAGTCGTCAAGCCAAGCGCGATTTTGAGGAGTTGGTAGCCGAGCATGGCAAGTCGCAGGCGTTGAAAGCTTTGGACGAGGCTTTGTCTAAGCGGGTTGAGTTCCAGTTGGCCGACGACAAAGGCTTGGTTGATGCATCTGTGCCGCACTTTTCGGTGTTTTTCCCTGATTTTGCGGGCTGTGAATCGCCTGAGGCGGCTTTTTTAAATAGCGATAGTCGTCGCCAAATACTCGTCGACGCTGCCAAATATATGGGTGCGTATCCTGCTCCAAGTTATAGCGCTTTAGGCGTGGATCTGGAAAAAGCTATTTCTAACAACGACTTAACCAGTGCCTTAACTGCGTTGATCACCAAAGATGGGACGGGAACTCCCAGAGTTTTCAAGGGGAATTTAGGTAAAAACGAGTTTGTGGCTAAAGCACAAGAGATTGCCGTTCGGCTACAAGCGGCTTTGGCCCAACACGCCGCTTGGCAGCACCAGCAGCGCATGGCGCGGTTGACGCGGTTGCTGATTGCTGAATTCGCCGCCCTGAAACGTCAGCGCGGCTGGGTGGACATGAACGATGTGGAGCGCGCTGCCCTGGTGATGCTGTCAAGCTCTGAGTTGAGCGGCTGGGTGCAAGAGCGGCTGGATGCGCGGGTGAAGCACCTGATGATTGACGAATTTCAAGACACCAGCCCGTTGCAGTGGCAGGCTTTGTACGCTTGGCTGTCGGGCTACGCGGGGGCGGGCAGCAAACCACCCACTGTGTTCATCGTGGGCGACCCCAAGCAGAGCATTTACCGCTTCCGCCGTGCCGAGCCACAGGTGTTTATTGCAGCGCAGGCTTTTGTGAAAGACGGTTTGAATGGTGATTTGCTCAGCTGTGACCACACACGGCGCAATGCGCTGCAGGTGGTGGACGCGGTGAACACGGTGATGCTGCAAGCGCAGGACGTGAAGCAGTATTCGGACTACCGAGCGCACAGCACGGAGATTGCTGTTGCGGGTTCAGTGAACAGTTTGCCGCAAATTGAACGTGTAGCCAAGGAAAAAGCAGGCAACGATTTAGCAGAGCTAGTGTGGCGAGACAGTTTGACCGAGCCGCGTGAAGAAGTCGAAGAAAAAATCGTCACTTTGGAATGCCGACAAGCTGCCCAGTACATTCAGCAGTTGTTGAAATCTGGTAAAAAACCCAAAGAAATCATGGTCTTAGCGCGAAAGCGTTCGCGGTTGTCGCTGATGCAAACCGAACTACAAACGCTCAGCATTGCCAGCCAGCAGCCCGAAAAAACCAACTTGGCCGATGCGCCTGAGGTGCAGGACATCATTGCGCTCTTAGATGCTTTGGTTTCAACCACGCATGATTTGTCACTCGCCCGCGCGCTGAAGTCGCCGTTGTTTGGTTTGACGGACGATGGTTTGGTGGAGATCGCTTTAGAATACAAAACAGCGAAAAATAGCAACGATGCTTCAGCTACATCTTGGTTTTATTTACTACAAAATTCAGAGCACCTTAGGCAGGAAATACGCCGGCTAGGGGCTAAATTAACCCTCTGGAAGGGCTGGATTGACAGTTTGCCACCGCACGACGCCTTGGATGCCATTTTTCACGATGGCGACGTGCTGGCACGCTACGCCAGCTCCGCAACAGCGACTCAGCGCGAGAGCGTTTTGGCGAACTTGAATGCCTTGCTCAGTGCGGCTTTGGACATTGACCAGGCGCGGTATTTGACGCCGTATGCCTTCGTTCGTGCTATGAAGGCGGGGTTGAGTGCAACAAATTCAGATGGCGATTCCGACATGACGGATGTCACCCAAACCGTGAAATCGCCCATGAAGAGCGACGATAGCGCGATTCGACTATTGACGATTCACGGCGCAAAAGGCTTAGAGGCAGATGTCGTCATCATCTTGGACACCGATGCTGCGCCCACGCCAGCGGCATCTATGCGGGTGCTGGTTGACTGGCCGGGAGAGACGGAAACACCGACCAGCTTCGTCTTTTTAGCCAGCGAGAGCCGCCCAGCGCCTAGCGCAACTGCTGCGTTTGACATCGAAAAGCAGGCAAGGCTACGCGAAGAGTTGAACGCTTTGTACGTGGCATTGACGCGCGCGCGAGAGCAACTGGTCATCTCTAGCTCGCAGCCGAGAAATTCAAATGCCGATAGCTGGTGGCAGCGAATGCAAGCTGTGGCCGAGCCGTGTTTGGTCGAGCCATCCGATCAAGCTATCACCGTTCGCCCAGAGCTTGTCGAAGGGTCTTCTGATGCCATTGAGCTTTTGATACTACCTAGCTTGGGGAGTATTAAAAAAACCGAAAATAGGGTATCAAATATGCCTCTAGCTGGCGTATTTCCTACCCATGATGCTATTGAAAGTGCAGTAATTTCCTCTGAGGATGAGTCAAAAGTATCCCTGGAATCTCGCATTGGCCAAGCCATGCACCGCTTGCTTCAGCGGGCAGATTTAACGGCTGTGGATGCCGTAGCACTGGAATTTTCCCTGAGCAGCCAAGAGGCTGAACAAGCCGCGCAGATGGCTAAGCGCATTGTCACAGGTGAAGGCGCTTGGGCATGGGACGATAGTTTGCTGGACTGGCAAGGCAATGAAATTGAACTCACTTCACACGGTAAACTCTTGCGCCTAGACCGCTTGGTGCGCCGCAAAGACACGGGGGAGTGGTGGGTGTTGGATTACAAATCTGAGTCGCAACCGCAGAATAAGCCAGAGCTGGTCGCGCAAATGCGTCGTTACGTCGCCACGGTGCAAGCTTGTTATGCGGGTGAGCAGGTGCGAGCGGCGTTTTTGACCGCGGTGGGGCAAATGGCTGAAGTGATTTAGCCGAAAATGGTTGGTGGAATTGTGTGGATTAAGAATTTTGAAAGTAGTCAGTGGAAAAAACAAAAAAAATAGCAAAAACAACGGATAAGTCAGTCGCCATCATAGGCGGCGGTCCAGCAGGGTTGATGGCGGCGCAAGAGGCCGCGAAATGGTGTAAATCGGCAGGTCTGCAGGTGGCTGTGTATGACGCCATGCCCTCGGTGGGGCGCAAGTTTTTGCTGGCTGGCAAGGGCGGGTTAAATTTGACCCATTCTGAGGCTGCTGAGCCGTTTGTCTCACGCTATGGCGCTAGACGTGGCGAGATTGGGGCAATGCTCGCGCAATTTGGCGCGGCAGACGTGCAAACTTGGGCCCACGGGCTGGGGGTGGAGACCTTTGTGGGATCGTCTGGACGGGTGTTTCCTAAAGATATGAAGGCTGCGCCGCTGTTGCGGGCTTGGCTGCATCAGTTGCGCGTGGCGGGTGTGCGGTTTCACATGCGACACCGTTGGTTGGGGTGGGCAGATTCAGGGTCAGGATCAGCGGGGCATCATTTGCAGTTTGCAACGCCTGATGGCGAGGTGACGGTACATGCGGATGCCGTGGTGTTAGCGCTGGGCGGTGGCAGCTGGGCACGGCTGGGGTCGGACGGGGCTTGGGTGCCAGTATTGGAAAAGCAAGGTGTGCAGGTGAAACCGCTTTTGCCTTCGAACTGCGGCTTTGATGTGGGTTGGAGCACGTATTTTGCCGAGAAGTTTGCAGGGCAGCCGTTCAAGACCGTGGCAATCACTGTGCAATCTAGTGATCCGAGCGCGCCTCGATTCCACAAGCAAGGTGAATTTGTCGCAACCAGTACGGGCGTTGAGGGTAGCTTGGTTTACGCTGCTTCAAGCTGGCTAAGAGACGATATCACCGCAAACGGGATGGCGACTTTTTACCTTGATTTACTGCCGGACAGGACAGCTGAGCACGTGTTGGCCGAGGTGCGACATCCGCGTGGATCGCGTTCCTTGGTGAGTCATTTGAAGAGTCGCTTGAAACTTGATGGCATCAAGGTGGCGCTGTTATATGAAATTCTTGGCAAAGACGCTATGAATGATGCAGTCGCTCTTGCCGCTGGCATCAAAGCCTTGCCGATCACATTGAGGGCAGCGCGCCCGATTGACGAAGCGATCAGCAGCGCTGGTGGCGTGGCGTTTGAGGGAATGGATGCGACGCTGATGCTGCAAACTGACGAAAAGCTGGCCGTTAGCGTGTCAAATGGACTATTTTGCGCTGGCGAAATGCTGGACTGGGAAGCGCCAACGGGAGGCTATTTGTTGACCGCTTGCTTGTCCAGCGGTTTTGCAGCCGGGCGGAGCGTGGCGCAGTATTTATCGCCGAATTAACCTATCGCCTAACCTGTAACGCACCCGGGTTGACGATGTTCGTGGGTGTGCCATTGACAAAATGCAGGATGTTGTCAAAAGCGGCGCTGAAGTACATTTCGTAGGTGTCTTGCTCGACATAGCCAATGTGTGGCGTGCAGATGCAGTTTTCTAGGCGAAGCAAGGCTTGGCCTTGCAGCACAGGTTCTGATTCATAAACATCAACAGCAGCCATACCAGGACGACCACGGTTGAGCGCGGAGATCAGGGCGTCAGGTTCGATTAATTCGGCGCGTGAGGTGTTGACAATCAACGACGTTGGTTTCATCAATGACAGTAGCGACGATGTGACCAAACCCCGCGTTGCATCGTGCAAGCGCAAGTGCAGCGTCAGCACGTCGCAGGCCGAGAAAAAGGCCTCGACGGACGTTGCGGATGCGTAGCCGTCGTTTCTGGCTTTTTGGCGCGATTCTTCACTGCCCCAAACCATCACGTTCATGCCAAAGGCTTGACCAAAGCCAGCGACCATTTGCCCGATTTTGCCGTAACCCCAAATACCCAAAGTACGACCTTTGAGATTCATGCCCAGGCCAAAATTAGCGGGCATCGCCGTGGTTTTTAAACCTGATTGTTGCCAGGCACCGTGTTTGAGCGTCGCAATATATTGTGGCAAACGGCGCATGGCCGTCATGATGAGCGCCCAGGTCATTTCTGCTGGTGCTGTGGGTGAGCCAGTACCATCCGCAACGGCGATGCCGCGCTCGGTGCAAGCGTTCACATCAATGTGAGCGCCGACTTTGCCAGTTTGCACGATCAGTTTGAGCTTAGGCAGCTTTTCAATCAATTGGCGGCTTAAAGGCGTACGCTCGCGTATCAGCACAATGATGTCCGCATCTTTCAATCGCAAAGCGAGCTGGCCAACGCCTTTGACGGTGTTGGTATAAACCTTGGCATTGAAGGCGTCTAACTTGGCAGCGCAGGGGAGCTTACGTACAGCATCTTGGTAGTCGTCTAGGATCACAATATTCATGCCGATATTGTGCCTAAATCTTGACGCATTATTTGCTTCGCAGTCAAGATTACTTAATATTATGTAACTACTGTCGGTATGAAATGACCAATCTCTATCATTCATAAGGGGAAGTCATTCAAAAAATGAAAATTCGAGTTGTATTTGTCATACCACTCGAATATGTTTTTAAGTGTTAATTACTTACCAAATTTCATTTTGGCAGCAGACACACAACTAGACTTTGCTTCCTCCGCTAACGCAGCGCAGTTTTGAGTCGCAACTTTATAGTCGACGTCTAGCTTGGTTTGAGCGTCGTCAATTCTGGCAGCATTGATCTGCTTCCCCATTTTGATGTCAGCCAGCGCTTTCGTGTGGGTGGCTTTTGCCGCGGTTCTGCAAGTTGTTTTGGGAATGCCAGCCAAATCATCGCATTTTTCCTTCGCCACGTCATACGAGGTGTCTGCTTTGACCGTGGAAATTTTGACGCTGTCAGCCGTTTTGCCTGTATAGCTAAAAGTGAGTTCAGCATTCGAAATTTTTTCTTTTGCCTTGCCTTCTTCGATGCAAATGTCTTTGGCATTTCCAGCCAATTGCTTGCAGATTAATTTGTCTGCTTTGTATTCAGCGCTGATCCGTGTTTTTGCAGCACTGTAGTCAGTTTTGCTCATTGACTGGGCAGAAACTTGTGTACTCATGGCGAGACTCGCCAAGGTTGCTGCTAGCGCAACGGACACAAATTTGACATAAGACCAGGCGTTTGAATCCGCTTTTGCAATATAAATTTCCGATGGTTGACGCGATACTTTCATGGAGGCCTCCAAAATTACAAAATAGTTATTGAAGAGGCAAGTATCGAATGCGGTAAACAAAAGAAACACAGGACAGCATCCGCAATTTGCGTAGTTGCTGTCCTACAGAAGAAGACTTACTACAAAATCAAGCAGCTAATCGGTCTAATTCAGCACAAACATCTGCCATTCGACCTGAAATGACCATGCGGCCAGCCATTTGCGGACTGCCATCTTTGACGCGGATCACGCGCAATGGTAGAGGCGAAGGTGGGTGCAAAGGGTAAACGTTGGAAGCTACTGGCTGCGGTTGTTGTTGCGCAGCGGGTGAAGGTGTGGTCCAAATGCCAAAACCAGCTAAAACAGCACCAAATAAATCGGTTTTAGATACTGAAGAAGCTTTGAAAGCAAAAGAGGAAGATTGATTGAATCCCATGTGAAACTCCTAAATAGTCAGAGGTAAAACATAGGCAGGATTGTTGAAAAATTGCTGCAGTAGGGTGATGTCAGCCCCGCCCGTGGTGAAAACCACAGGAAATTCATACGAACGGGGCTGCCATACGCCCGCCACCTACTGCGGCAACGGGTGATTTTTTTACATCAAGAAAGTATTTCGAATCAAACCTACGGCTAGGCCTTCAATCGCAAATGGTTCTTCAGGGTCGACAGTGATGATTTTGAAGTCAGGGTTTTCTGGCAACAATTCGATCAAGTTTTGCGTGCGGCGGTAGCGCTTCACGGTAACTTCTTCGCCCAAACGGGCAACAACAATTTGACCGTTGCGGGCGTCTTTGGCAGACTGCACAGCGAGTAAATCGCCGTCCATGATGCCCGCATCGCGCATGCTCATGCCTTTGACTTTGAGCAAATAGTCTGGCTTGTGGGCAAACATGCTGCTCTCAAAACTGTAGCTCTGTTCGACATGTTCTTGCGCCAAAATGGGGTTGCCTGCAGCGACACGACCAATCAACGGCAGCTGTAGCAAGCTAGGAATAGGTAGCGAAAACTGCTCTTTGAACTGTTTTGAGCGTGAAGCATTGATAGACTGCAGCGAGTCGCCTTTGAGGCGAATCCCACGCGATGTGCCACTGACCAGTTCAATCGCGCCCTTGCGCGCCAAGGCTTTCAAATGTTCTTCAGATGCATTGGCTGATTTGAAGCCGAATTCGGTGGCGATTTCAGCACGTGTTGGGGGCGAGCCCGTGCGAGCGATAGAGTTTTGAATCAGCTCTAAAATTTGCTGCTGACGCGCCGTCAACTTGATGGTAAATTTGTCGCTGAAACTGGGCATGTCGCTGGCAGTATTCTTAGGTGTATTGCTCATGAAGGCTCCTGTAAAACTAGATATTCAATCGGATTGGGCTGTTTGTTTGCACAGTGACTGTATTTTTAACCAGTTTTTACCGCAATGCAAGCATTTTTGCAAAATAATCAAAATAAATAGCAAACTGAGCTGTAATCGCAGGGTAATTCATCAAAGAAGCATCATAAAAAGACAAAGAATGACATCACAAATGAACAAACAAATCATCGTTTTAGGCACAGGCGGCACGATTGCTGGCAAATCTGGCTCGGCTACGGACAACGTGGACTATGTGGCCTCAGAGGTCGGCGTAGAGACGCTGTTAGCGGCTATTCCTTCATTGGCTGGCTCAAATGAAGGTAGTCAAGGACGTGCTATTTACGGCGACTGCGAGCTGGTTTGCGAGCAAGTCGCGCAAGTTGACAGCAAAGACATGACGTTTGAGGTCTGGCTGCGCTTGTTGTCACGCTGTATGCACTGGCTGGCGCAGCCGCAGGTGCAGGGCATTGTTATCACACATGGTACGGACACGCTGGAAGAAACGGCGTTTTTCCTGCATTCGGTATTGCAAACTACCAAGCCGGTCGTTTTGACTTGTGCCATGCGCCCGTCCACCGCTGTTGCGCCCGACGGCCCACAAAACTTGTTAGATGCATTGGCGGTAGCTTCAAGCGACCAAATCAAAGCGGTAGTCGCTGTATGCGCCAGTACGATTCACAGCGCTGTCGATGTACAAAAAGTGCATAACTACCGATTGGATGCCTTCAGTTCGGGTGATGCGGGTGCGATTGGGTATGTGAAAGAGGGAAAGCTTGTAATTTATCGAAAAATAGAGCCAAATATGCATATAGCCGGCGTAAATATTGCCTATAAAGCTATAAATAATATAGCAAATTTGCCGTCTCTGCCACGTGTTGACATTGTATTGAACCATTCTGGTGCAACCGGTGACATGGTGTTAGATTTGCTGACGCAGCGTGCGGCAGCTTCAGTCAGCAAGCTTGCCGGCATTGTTGTTGCTGCAACGGGCAACGGCACGATCAGCAAAGCATTAGAGCGTGCTTTACAAACCGCCGAAGCCGCTGGCGTCGTCGTTTGGCGCAGCTCGCGTTGTGCGTTCGGCACTTTGGTGGGTAAGGCGGACACGCAGTTTGGCGACTCGGGTGGTTTGACACCCGTTAAGGCGCGGATTGCGTTGATGCTTCAATTGGCTGCATAGTGTTTCGTAGTGGTTTATCGCCCAAACAAACCTTTTAGCAAACCCCCCATGCCAGGAATCGGCAGCCCTAACACGCCACCGCCTTCCGCTGGGGCATCGGTTTGACCAGTTTGCCCAGCAGGCGCGTTGTCGGAATTTGTATTTGCGTTGTTGGACCCTGGAGGAGCGCGGCGGTTTGCTCTGGCATTGTCTTCACCGCCCAAGCTGGCCATGGTTTGTGATTTAAGGCGTAAGCGAACTGCCCATTCTTGGTTCCAAGGTGTTTTCGCGTCTGTGGGGCGTGGTGGGTAAACAATATAGCTTTCACCGCCAAACGCGACCATTTGCGCCATGGCACCGCTGTCACGGCCGCCATCTTTTGCTGCAAATATGCCTTGCGGAACAGCACAAGAAGTGGTGTTTGGCTGCAAAAGCACACGATCGCGCAGCCAATTGTCTATGGTTGCGTTGGGTAAATAGTCCATCAAACCCATGCCAGCATCGGCACTTTCTGAGCTAGACCATAAAACCATGTCATTGCCGTTGCTGGAAAATGCGCTGATAAAGTAAGCCTTTGCTTGGTTCAAACTTTGCCAATTGAGTTTGATGCTTGATGCCGGGTTTCCGCTCGATTGCAAGGCTATGGCTGGCATGATGTCTTGCGCTTGGCTCAATGTAAAGCGCATGCTGGCAGGAATACCGTCACCGTTGATTTGGTGTTCGCCCGCTATCGAGCTGTCTTTGCTCAAGTTCACTGTGTTTTTATCGTTAGGGTAGATGGCGTGTTTTTCACTCACGCGCACGCTGCGGTCAGGTGCGTAACGTCCTGAGAAGGCATTGCCAAATTTTGTCATATCACCCGCTAAATCGATGATACGTGGCTGACCTGAGCGCACTGTTTCGCTGCAACCCCAATAAATCAAGATTCGTCCTTTGGGGCGTTCCATGTTTTGCGGCAGCTCATCACGCTCTTCTCTACGAATTGACTCGGTTTTAACCGGGGGAACAAGTGGCAGCGCCGCGCCCATTTTCATTCCGGCGGGAATAGCTTGAGAGACTTCTAAGGCAGGTTTGCTTGTGTTCAGCAAAGCAATATCAATCACGCGGCTTGGCAGCATTGAGAAACTGCGCGCTTGACCGTAAGTTTTAAGAGCGCCGCCTAAACCAGCGCCGCCGGACGCTGCACCCATTAACCCACCCAGCAAACCACCGCCTGCGCCCATACTTTCCATGTCGGGCATACCTGCAAAGCTGCTGGTGGAAACATCCATCCATAAATTAATTTTGGGTGGGCGCACTTGTTGTTGGCTGTGTGCGATACAGCAAACCACAGCAACAGTGCTTGCTAAAAGAGTTTTTTGCAGTGAGCGCATATCAACAACCTCCCGTCAACAATGATTTCAGTTTGAGTGGAATGTCTCCTTAAGCATCATAAGTTTGTTGCCGCTAAATGCAAGGGTAATATTGCCTCCCACCTATTCTGGTTATTACCAGTGGATGCCGATTTTTTCAAAGAGTTTGCTCAACACAAACAGTGGACCCACCCACAAATACTGAATATCTTCGAAAAACGAGGGCTTTTTGCCTTCCACGTGGTGGCCATAGAACTGGGCAATCCATGCACCTACGAAAATGATGAGCGAGGTTTGCCAAACGCTGTCTCCCATCAGCAAAATCAGCCAATACAGGATGGCGCTCCAAACCAGCATCGCCACCAAGAAAACCGTTGAAAGCCGAGCGTAGTACACCATGCTGGCCGCCATGAAAGCAAAAGCCACCCACGGGTGCAAGGCGTACATCAGCCCAACGATGCTGAGCATGATGAGTGGGATGGCGACGAAGTGGATGACTTCGTTGGTCGGGTTCGTGTGGCTCTTGCCGTAGTGGGCGATCAGGGTGTCAACTTTGCGAGGGGCGGTTTTAGCTGTTGTGACCATGTCTGTATCTCCGGGAATCTAAATTTAAGCAGTTTTTTCAGCGATTTTAAGGGCACGTTTCAAATCTTCCAGCAAATCGTCAGCGTCTTCCAGCCCGATGCTCAGGCGAATCGTCCCCTGCGTGATGCCGCCCGCTGCCAGTGCCTCGTCCGTCATGCGGAAGTGCGTGGTGCTGGCGGGATGGATGACCAAACTGCGGCAGTCGCCCACATTGGCCAAATGGCTGAAGATCTTGAGCGCCTCAACAAAAGCTTTGCCCTGTTCGCGGCTGCCCTTGAGGTCGAAGCTGAACACCGAGCCGGCACCGCGTGGCAACAGTTTGTTGGCCAAGACGTGGCTGGGGTGTGATGCCAGCATCGGGTGGCCGACGCGGGAGACAAACGGGTGTGCCGCCAAAAATTCGACCACTTTTTGCGTGTTGCTCATGTGCCGCGCCATGCGCAACGGTAGGGTTTCGATGCCCTGCAAAATCAGCCAGGCGGTGTGCGGGCTCATGCAAGCGCCAAAGTCGCGCAGGCCTTCACGGCGGGCGCGCAGCAAAAACGCACCGACGGTGGATTCTTCAGTAAACACCATGTTGTGAAAGCCGTCGTAGGCCTGCGTCAGCTCGGCAAATTTGCCTGCCGTGCCTGGGCCTTCCCAGTCAAACGAGCCGCCATCAACCACCACGCCGCCAATCACGGTACCATGGCCACTTAAAAACTTGGTGGCCGAGTGGTAGACCAGATCTGCGCCAAAATCCAGCGGCTTCATCAGCCACGGCGAGGTGAGGGTGCTGTCGACCAGCAGCGGTACGCCAGCTTCGTGGGCGATGGCGCTTACAGTCGGAATATCCAGCACATCCAAGCCCGGATTGCCCACGGTTTCGCCAAAAAACAGCTTGGTGTTCGGTTGCACGGCCTTGCGCCAGCCGTCAATGTCATTGGGTTTGACGAAAGTCGTCTCGATGCCAAAGCGCCGCAGCGTGTAATGCAACAGGTTTTGCGAGCCGCCATACAGCGCGGTGGACGCCACGATGTGCGAGCCAGCGCCCATCAGCGTGGCGATGGCGAGGTGCAGGGCGGCCTGACCGCTGGCGGTGGTGATCGCGCCAATGCCACCTTCCAGTGCCGACACCCGCTGCTCGAGCACCGCGTTGGTTGGGTTGCTGATACGGCTGTAGACATGGCCAGAGCGCTCCAGGTTGAACAGCGCTGCCGCATGGTCGCTGGACTCGAACACGAAGGAGGTGGTGAGGTGAATCGGCACCGCCCGCGCGCCCGTCACGGGGTCGGGTGATGCGCCTGCGTGCAGGGCGAGGGTGTCAAAACTGGGGTCTGAATAGCCGGACATTTAAATTTCCTCTGCTTTTTTCAAATAAGCTGCAATTAACATGCGAATAAGTACGCGCAAGGCTGCATTGTGGGCTATATTATTCTCATTATTGTCACACCAGAGAGGTAGCTCATCATGAAAGTTAGCGACATTCTTCGCGTCAAAGGCAGCACACTTTACACATGCACTCCAGAAGATAGCTTATCCAGCGCAGTGAATCTGATGGAAGAAAACGACATCGGCTCTTTGGTGGTGATTTCGCACGGCAAAGTCGTGGGCATGTTGTCGTTTCGAGAAGTCATCAAATCCCTCGTCAAAAACGGCGGCAGCATAGGCGACATCACCGTTTGGCGCGCTATGGACAATGGCCCATTGACCTGCACCTTGGAAACAGAGCTGGACGAAGTGCGTCGCATGATGTTGGAACGCCACGCGCGCTACCTGCCCGTGATTGACAAGATGATGCTGATGGGTGTGATCAGCTTCTATGACGTCGCCAAGGCTGTTGTCGATAGTCAAAACTTTGAAAACAAAATGCTCAAGGCCTATATCAACGACTGGCCAGCGGATGATGAAAACCAAAGTTTGGGTTGATGGTTAGCTTTTGGTAGACTGCGTACGCTATATTTTTAATAGCTACTTAGGCAATAAATACGCTGGCTAAAGGCATTTATTGCCTTTATTTCAGACTATTTTTGCCATCTTGGGCTTTGAAGCCCTAGGATTTACCCTTGGTTTGCGTGTATATCCACCAAACTTGACCCGAGTCAATCATTTTTGGGTCAACATGCGAGAGCATGAACACGTTGTTAGGAAGTTGGCTGCATAGCCGATTAGAACTTAATCGATTAACTACTTGGAACTGGAGATTTTTGGCATGGCACGTTTTACAAAAACAAACTCTGTATTTAAAAAAACCATCACAGCTATCTTGGCTGCGGGTGCGTTTGCGGCTGTTTTGAGCCCAGCTCACGCAGCTTGGGAGCCTACAAAACCCGTCGAATTCGTTGTGCCAGCGGGCACGGGCGGCGGTGCTGACCAAATGGCGCGTTTGATTCAAGGTATCGTTATCAAGCACAAGCTGATGAAAGAGCCGATGATTGTGGTGAATAAATCAGGTGGCGCAGGTGCTGAAGGCTTCTTGGGTATGAAAGAGGCGAAGGGTGACCCGCACAAAATTATTGTCACCCTGTCTAATTTGTTCACAACGCCCTTGGCCACAGGCGTGCCTTTCAACTGGAAAGACATGACACCGGTAACCATGATGGCTTTGGATCAGTTTGTGCTTTGGGTGAGTGCGGATACACCTTATAAAACAGCGAAAGAGTATTTTGCTGCCGTTAAAGCCGCAGGCCCTAGCAAAATGAAAATGGGTGGTACAGGCTCCAAGCAAGAAGACCAAATTTTGACCGTTGGTATCGAGAAAGCAACAGGAACCAAGTTTATTTACGTGCCCTTCAAAGGCGGCGGTGAAGTGGCTGTGCAGTTGGTCGGTAAACACGTGGACTCAACGGTGAACAACCCGATTGAAGCCGTCGCGCAATGGCGTGCGGGTCAGTTACGTGCTTTGTGCGTGTTTGACGATACACGTATGCCTTACAAAGCGAAGGTGACCGATACCATGTCTTGGAACGATATTCATACTTGCCAAGAAGCCGGTGTGCCAACCGATTACGTGATGTTGCGCGGTATCTTCATGGCACCAGGTGTGACCAAAGATCAAACCGATTTTTATGTCGACATGATGAAAAAAGTACGCGACACGCCAGAGTGGAAAGACTACATGGAAAAGGGCGCGTTCAACCAAACTGCTTTGACGGGAGACGCCTTCGTGAAGTGGTTGACAGTTAACGAAGCCATGCACCGTACATTGATGCAAGAAGCTGGTTTTATTGCCAAGTAAATTCAGCAATATCAATTTGCAATACGGCTAAATAGGCAAAGTATTTAAAACCGTATTTCCTGTGTTCGACGGCCAAAGATTTACTGAGTGGTGAGTCTTTGGTTGATCGCGAAAACTATTTTTTCTCAGATATAAACTTGAGCTTGGATGTAAGATGACTAACAAGAATGAAAACGAAGTTGAAGTGCAGCGCCAAGGTGTTGCCACTTACAAAGTAGAGGCCGCAGTTGCTTTTTTGATCCTGATTTTGGGTATCACCGTTGCATCTGGCAGCTGGAAACTAGGCGCTGGTTGGACAACGGATGGCCCAGGCTCTGGGTATTTCCCGTTTTACATTGGTGTTTTGATGTGTGTTGCAGGCTTGGGCGTGATGTACCAAGCGGTGTTTAGCAAAGACAAAGACACCGATATTTTTGTTGACAATGAGCAGCTCAAACTTGTTTTGTCCGTTTTTATTCCTGCTTGCGTCTATGTACTGGGCGTGCAATTTTTAGGCTTATACATCGCATCAGCCATTTATATTGCCTTGTTCATGGTGATTTTGGGCAAATTTTCATTGTTTAAAAGTGCATTTATTTCATTAGCCGTCGTCGTGTTGTTTTTTTTCATGTTTGAAGTATGGTTCAAAGTGCCATTGTTCAAAGGGAAGTTTGATCTGTTGTCTTTTCTCGGCTATTGAGTCTGCGCAAAAGACTTTTCAAACCCATACCCCAATCATCTAACCAAATTACTTACACATACAAATACTGGAAGAGACAATGGAAGAACTAAACGCACTATTTCACGGCTTCAGCGTCATATTGACGCCTATGAACATGCTATTGATGTTTGTAGGCATTATTTTGGGTGTCTTGATTGGCGTGTTGCCCGGCTTGGGTGGCGCAAACGGCGTTGCCATTTTGTTGCCGCTCACCTTCACGATGTCGCCTACCTCGGCGATTATTATGCTGTCGTGTATCTACTGGGGCGCACTCTTTGGTGGTGCTATCACCTCGATTTTGTTCAACATTCCTGGTGAGCCTTGGTCTGTCGCAACCACGTTTGACGGTTACCCCATGGCGCAGCAAGGGCGTGCGGGCGAAGCGCTGACGACTGCATTCACATCGTCTTTTGTCGGTGCTTTCGTCGCTGTGGTGATGATCACGTTCATGGCACCACTGGTTGCGAAATTTGCTTTGAAATTTGGTCCACCTGAATACTTTGCAGTCTACTTGCTGACATTCTGTAGTTTCGTGGGTATGGGCAAAGGTTCACCGTTCAAAATTTTGGCATCCATGACCATTGGTTTTGCCTTAGCAGCTGTGGGTATGGACACAGTCACTGGCCAGCTGCGTTTGACATTTGGTTTTCCTGATTTGATGCGCGGCTTTGACTTTTTGATTGGCGTTATCGGTTTGTTTGGTATTGGTGAAATTTTGCAATCCATGGAAGAAGGTTTGGAATTTCAAGGTAAGAGCGGCAAGATTGATTCAAAAATCGTTTTGGCGACTTGGAAGAAATTGCCGCAGTATTGGATGATTTCAGTGCGCAGCTCATTGGTCGGCATCTGGATGGGTATCACCCCTGGCGGTGCAACACCAGCGTCGTTCATGAGCTATGGTTTGGCTAAGAAAATGTCTAAAAACGGTGCCAAGTTTGGTACAGGTCAAATTGAAGGTGTGATCGCGCCTGAAACCGCAGCGCATGCTGCTGGAACTGCCGCCTTGTTGCCGATGCTGGCGCTTGGTATTCCTGGCTCACCAACGGCTGCTGTGTTGTTGGGTGGCTTGTTGATATGGGGCTTGCAACCTGGCCCACTGTTGTTTGTCGAGCAAAAAGACTTCGTGTGGGGTTTGATTGCCAGCATGTATTTGGGTAATTTGGTTGGTTTGATTGTGGTGTTGTCCACCGTACCCTTGTTTGCGTCGATTCTGCGCATTCCGTTTTCTATCATCGCCCCCGTCATCATCGTGATTTGTGCCATCGGTGCCTACACCGTTCACAGCGCCATGTTGGACATTTGGTTCATGATGGGCTTTGGCGTGATTGGCTATTTGTTTAAGAAGCTCGATTACCCCTTAGCGCCGCTGGTCTTGGCCTTGGTGTTGGGCGACAAAGCAGAAGACTCGTTCCGCCAAGCGATGTTGGTGTCACAGGGTGAACTGGGTATTTTGTGGTCTAACCCACTGGTTGGCACGATTTCAACACTGGCGATTGGCTTGCTCTTATGGCCATTGATATCGAAATTAATTGCTAAAGTCCGCCCGCCAAAGGTGAATGAATTCAAAGAAGAGCAACCGGTCGACTGATCACGTCTTTCTACAAAAAAATCCCGCTCTGCAGTCATGTACAGCGGGATTTTTATTGAGAAAACTAGAAAGAAATTTGTTTAAATCTTACCTTTTTGTTTGAGTCGGCTCAGTGTTTCAGCTGAAAGGTTCAGATACGAGGCCAGCTCTTTTTTAGGCAAACGCTCAAACAGTTCGGGTTGCTTTCGCATAAAACGGTTCACGCGGCCTGGTGCATCAAGCAAATGCAGCGTAATGGTATGCGCCATGATTTCACTCATCAAACGCATCACGCTGTATTCAAACGACGCTTTGATGCTGGGGTGCTTGTCCATAAACGCCACCCATTGCGGCAGCGGTAATTTGGCAACGCGCGCTTTGGTCACGGAGACAATGCTGTAAGGCGTAGGTGAACCCAAACGCCAAGCGGCGTAGCTGGTTTCCATGTCGCGTTCGTCTGAAAACCGCAAAATCATCTCTTTGGCTTGGTCGTTTGAAACCACACGTTTCAAAATACCATCCAATATAAAATATTGTTCCATGTCGTGCACGCCTTGGTGCAGTAAAAAATCGCCTTTTGGGCAGTCAACAACGTCTAAGAGTTGCTCCAATTCTTTGCGCTCTGCGTCGGTGAGTTCGCTCAGAACTGCGTTTTGTGTTAGTTGTACCCGAATGACATTTTTTTCGGGATGATTCTCAATGGAAGACATGAAGTTATTGACCACGGTCAATGAAAGAGTTCGGTTAGGCTTCTATGATAACCCATCGAAGCAAAAGAAGAGACTTTCTATATGACAACAGAGACCCAAGCAACCGAAACCATTGATGGCTTTCAACTCGTTATTGATGCCCTGAAGCTCAATGGCGTTAAAAATATTTACTGTGTGCCAGGTATTCCCATTACAGATTTGTCGCGCAAGATGCAAAAAGAAGGTTTGCGCGTCATCTCTTTCAGGACCGAGCAACACGCTGGAAATGCGGCGCAAGCAGAAGGTTTTTTAACCAAACTTCCCGGCATCGCACTCACCGTGTCTGCGCCTGGCTTCTTGAATGGCTTGACGGCCTTGGCCAATGCCACGACCAACTGCTTCCCTATGATCTTGATCAGCGGCTCGTCTGAGCGCGAAATCGTCGATTTGCAGCAAGGTGATTACGAAGAGATGGACCAGTTGGCGATTGCAAAACCGTTGTGCAAAGCCGCATTCCGCGTCTTGCACGCTGAAGACATCGGCGTAGGCATCGCCCGCGCCATCCGTGCCGCCGTGTCGGGTCGCCCAGGCGGCGTGTATTTGGATTTGCCAGCCAAGCTGATGCCGCAAGAAATGCCGGCTGCGGCGGGTCGGGCTTCTCTCATCAAGGTGGTGGATGCTGCGCCTGCGCAAATTCCATCGGGTGAAAGCATCCAACGCGCGATTGATTTGTTGAAGAACGCCAAACGTCCTTTGATTATTTTGGGCAAAGGCGCTGCTTACGCGCAGGCTGATGACGCTGTCAAAGCCATGGTTGAAACCAGCGGTATTCCTTACCTGCCGATGTCTATGGCCAAGGGTTTGTTGCCAGACACGCATGCGCAATGCGCGTCTGCAGCGCGTTCGTACGTGTTGGCAGAGGCTGACGTAGTCATGCTCATCGGTGCACGTTTGAATTGGTTGCTGTCACACGGCAAAGGCAAAACTTGGGGCGGTAAAACACCAGCAAGCGCCGGTTCAGCGCGTCAGTTTATCCAAATTGATATTTCACCGACGGAGGCAGACAGCAACGTCGCCATTGCAGCCCCTGTAGTTGGCGATATTGGCTCTTGCGTCGCTGAATTGACCAAGGCTATGAAGGCTGCCAATATGGCGAAACCTAGTGCCGATTGGCTTGGCCCTGTTTATGAGAAACGCGATACCAACGTTGCCAAAATGGCGCAAACCTTGACGCTGAACCCAAGCCCGATGAACTACCAAAGTTCATTGGCGGTGATCAAAAAGACCCTCAAAGACTTCCCTGACACGATTTTGGTGAACGAGGGTGCGAATGCGCTGGACTTCACCCGCAGTATTGTTGACATGTACAAGCCGCGTAAACGCTTGGACGTGGGCACCTGGGGCATCATGGGCATTGGCATGGGTTTCTCAGTTGCTGCCGCAGTGACGACTGGGCAGCAAGTGCTGGCGGTGGAGGGCGACAGCGCCTTTGGCTTCAGCGGTATGGAGGTAGAAACCGTTTGCCGCTACAAATTGCCTGTCTGTATTGTGATCATGAACAACAACGGCATTTACAAAGGCACAGACAAAAACCTGAGCGGTGGCGACGACATGGCACCCACTCTGTTTGTCAAAGACGCC
>JANPIC010000011.1:0-29464 GCA_031424795.1 Polaromonas sp.
TGAAGTTGCGCCATTCTTGGTAATCCAACAAAGGCGATAAATCACGGGCAAACCAGTATTCATTCCCCTCTGAATCGAGTTGCCGAACGCCCTCAAAAGTAAGGTGATGTTGGTTAGCAATGCGCTTTTCAGTCATGATGACCTCCTGTTTGGCTCCATTTTAACTGTATTTAATTACAGCGTTCGTCAAATACGCCTCTAGCCGGCGTATTCGTTGTCTAATCAGCTATTAAAATGATAGTAATTTGCAACTTACGCCCTAAACCGCTTACGCGTCAGCGCCAAAGCCAGCCAGAAGCCCAGCACCGCATACGCCGTCAGCACGGCAACGTGCAGCCACGGGTTTTGTGGCCACTGATCCATGAACAGCGGGCGCACCAGCTCGACGGCGTTGGTCAGCGGCAGCCAATCGGAGATGACTTTGACGACGTGCGGTAGTTGGTCGCGGGGGAAGAAGATACCGCTTAAAAACATCATGGGGGTCAAAAACAGGGTGAAGTAGTAGGTGAAAAAGTCGTATCCCTTGGCCAAGGCGTTAAAAATCAACGCGATACAGCTGAAGGTGATGCCCACGCCCAGCAAAATCGGCCAAGCAACCAGCAATTTCGGGCTGTGGCTGATGCCTAAAACGAGCATGACGCCCAAAATCGCGGTGACAGTGAACAGCGATTTGAAGGCTGCCCAGAGCATTTCAGCCATCAAAATATTGTCTAAATTGACGGGCGCGTTCATGATGCCGTCCCAGGTTTTTTGCACGTGCATGCGTGAGAAAGCCGAGTACAACGCCTCAAAAGACGCCGCCTGCATGGCGCTCATGCAGATGCTGCCACTGGCTAAAAACAAAATGTACGGGATTTTGGCATCTCCCGCCGCAGGTGCGACCTCGCCCACCAGCGCACCCATGCCGTAGCCAAAGGCGACCAACCACATCAGCGGCTCGGCGATGTTGCCGACCAAACTGGGGATGGCCAGCTTGCGCCAAACCAACAGGTTGCGTAAAAACACCGGCCACCAGCGGCTGGATAAATTAGGCAGACGCCAGATGCTTAAAGGTTTGGTCATAGCGGTACTCATGCATCTTCCCGAATTTGTCGGCCTGTTAATTTAAGGAAAAGGTCTTCCAAGTTGGCAGGCCGGTGCAAGGTTCGCAATTGCGGGTGCGCTTGCAGCGCTTCTAAGAGCGGTTTGGCATCCTGGGTGTAGAAAAACAGGGTTTCACCGCTGATTTCGACCCGTGCAGCCAGTTTGGCGAGTGGCGCATCTTGCAACGCCATCGCACCTGCGCCATAAACCTCGACCACATCCGGCTCTAGATGCTGGGCGATCAAATCGCGTGGTTTGCCTTCGGCGATTTTTTTGCCGTGGTCCAGCACCAGCAGGCGCGAGCACAGGCGCTCGGCTTCGTCCATGAAGTGCGTCGTCAGCAAGATGGATTTGCCTTGCTGCAGCAGCATTTGCAGCCGCTCCCACATCAAATGGCGGGCTTGCGGGTCGAGTCCGGTGGTGGGTTCGTCTAAAAGCAACAATTTGGGGTCGTTTACCAAGGCACGCGCCAAGCTCAGCCGGCGCTTCATACCGCCCGACAGCTCGCCGGGCTTGCTGCCGGCTTTGCTGGTGAGGGACGCAAATTCGAGCAGTTGCGGAATCCGTGCCCGAATATCGGCCGTTTTCATGCCGAAATAGCGGCCATAGACCAGCAAGTTTTCGGCGCAGTTGAAGTCTGGGTCTAGCGTGTCGTTTTGGTTCACCACGCCCATCAGCGCTTTGATGGCGAGCGCTTCTTTTGGCATGGGCATGTCAAAAGCGGTGATGCTGCCAGCGTCAGGCGCGGTCAGCCCCAGGCACATGCGGATGGTGGTGGTTTTGCCAGCGCCGTTGGGGCCGATCACGCCCAGGCATTCGCCGGGGGCAATGTCGAACGACAAATCGTCGACAACGGTGCTGCTGCCGTAGCGTTTGACGAGCCCTTGTGCTGAGAATAAGGCTGTTGAGGCGCTTGGATTTGGGGTTTGCATGAATTGATTATGGCGAAGATTTTGGTACCTGGAAATTTAACCCCAAACCTCAGCTTATTCGCGGATCGTGGCATTATCTAGGCATGACTTTAACGACGTTACCGCTGTTTCCACTCACCACCATCTTGTTTCCCGACGGTTTGCTGCCGCTGCAGATTTTTGAGCTGCGTTATCTCACGATGATAAAAAAATGCATCGCCGACGGTACGGAATTTGGTGTGGTGGCGCAAACGGTTAAAAAAGATGCACCAAAGGCAGATGAAACGCCACGTTCACTAGAGCCTATGAGCCAAGAAAGCTTTGTATCTGTGGGTACTTGCGCCAAAATAGTGGCGCATTCGGCACCGCAGCCGGGCTTGCTGCGCATAGACTGCGTGGGTGGCAAGCGTTTCACGGTTGTACACTGCGAACAGCAGAAACTGGGGTTGTGGGTCGCGCAAGTTAACTTGATCGAGGCTGACCAAGCGATTGCTGTGCCGCAAGAGCTTGCTGACACGGTGACGGCATTGCGCCAACTTGTTGCAGCGCTTACCAGTCAGGCGACCGAAGAGCAGCGCTTGCCGATGACAAAACCTTATCTTTTTGACGACTGCGGCTGGGTGGCCAACCGCTGGTGCGAGTTGATTCCCATGCAACCCGCGCAACGGCAAAGGCTGCTGACACTGGATAACCCACTGATTCGGCTTGAGCTGGTACAGGATTTACTGGAAACGGGCGGATTTTTACGATAACTTGTTGAATGCTACTATTTGGTAATAATAAATACCATCTAGTTTATATGGATACTATTTGGTATGTATGATTCGCTCACGCCAACGTTTTTTGGCGCATGTGACTTTATTTATCAGTTAATCACTTGGAGTTCATCATGAAAAAATCTATCGTTGCTTCCGTATTGGCGATCAGCGCTGCCTTCTCTGTACAAGCCAAAGACATTGTTGACACCGCCGTTGGCGCGGGAACCTTCAAAACATTGGCTGCGGCTTTGACAGCGGCTGGCTTGATCGACACGCTGAAAGGCCCGGGCCCATTTACCGTATTTGCGCCAACTGACGCAGCTTTTGCCAAAATCCCTAAGGCTGATTTGGATGCCTTGTTGAAAGACAAGGCCAAATTGACAGCGGTGCTGACCTACCACGTGGTCGGCGGCAAGGTGATGGCTGCGGATGTGAAGGCTGGCAAGGTTAAATCCGTGCAAGGTTCAGACATCACCGTGACGACCGCAAACGGCGTGATGGTCGATGGCGCAAAGGTGACTGCAGTTGATATCGTGGCGGACAATGGTGTGATTCACGTGATCGACAGCGTGATTTTGCCGAAGTAAATCTCTCCGAAGTAACCTTTCTCCGCCCCTAAAAAGCAGCTGTGC
Source organism: Polaromonas sp. (assembly GCA_031424795.1). Taxonomy (GTDB): domain Bacteria; phylum Pseudomonadota; class Gammaproteobacteria; order Burkholderiales; family Burkholderiaceae_C; genus Aalborgiella. The sequence continues at coordinate 3,385 of JANPIC010000011.1, forward strand.
GTTGGTATGACGCCCAGCTGCTTTTCTCTTTTTGAGGCACTTTCACCAAGTGATATGCCACAAAGCTCGGATATAGTTGCCAACAACTTTGTCCCAGAAACCCCGAAAGCACATCATGAAATCACGCGCAGCCGTTGCCTTTGCCAAAGGCGAACCCCTACAAGTCGTTGAAATCGATGTTGCGCCGCCACAAGCGGGCGAGGTGATGGTCAAAATCACCCATACCGCCGTGTGCCATACCGACGCCTACACTTTGAGCGGTGATGACCCAGAAGGCGTGTTCCCAGCCGTGCTGGGGCACGAGGGCGGCGGCATTGTGGTGCAAATTGGTGAGGGCGTGACCAGCGTGGCGGTGGGTGACCATGTGATTCCGCTGTACACACCGGAGTGCCGGATGTGCAAATTTTGCCTGTCTGGCAAAACCAATCTGTGTCAGAAAATCCGCGCGACACAAGGCAAAGGCCTGATGCCGGATGGCACCACGCGATTTTCGTATGAAGGCAAACCGCTGTACCACTACATGGGCACCAGCACCTTCAGCGAGTACACCGTGGTGGCCGAGATTTCATTGGCCAAAATCAACCCTGCAGCACCGCTGGGCGTGATGTGTCTGCTGGGCTGCGGTGTGACCACGGGTATTGGTGCGGTGCACAACACGGCCAAAGTGAAAGAAGGCGATACGGTGGCCGTGTTTGGCCTGGGCGCGATTGGCTTGGCGGTGATACAAGGTGCAAGACAAGCCAAGGCCGGCCGCATCATTGCGATTGACACCAACCCCGGCAAATTCGACCTGGCGAAAACCATGGGCGCGACGGATTGCATCAACCCGAAAGACTTTGACAAGCCGATCCAAGACGTGATTGTGGCCATGACCGACGGCGGCGTGGAATTTAGCTTTGAGTGCATCGGTAATGTGCACGTGATGCGCGCGGCGTTGGAATGCTGCCACAAAGGCTGGGGCGAATCCATCATCATTGGTGTGGCGGGTGCGGGGCAGGAGATTTCGACGCGACCTTTCCAACTGGTCACAGGCCGCGTGTGGCGCGGCAGTGCATTTGGTGGTGTGAAAGGTCGCACACAGCTACCCGACATGGTGGAAGATGCCATGCGGGGCGACATTGACCTAGACCCCTTCATCACCCACAACATGCCACTTGAGCAGATCAACGAAGCCTTCGATTTGATGCACGAGGGCAAGTCGATTCGCACAGTAATACAGTTTTAGCCTTAGGCTTGTAACCTTAAAAAAGTTACAAAAAGTTCACATTTAGTGTAAAAATGTAGGCTATGCCTGCAGCTCCCCCACTTCAAACCCTAAGTGAATGGCTCATCGCGCTTGATTTACAAATATATGAGCCACTTTTTGCAAGCAATGACGTTGATTTTGAGTTGCTGCGCGAGATTACCGCAGATGACTTGCGCGACATGGGCATCAGCTCCATTGGGCATCGAAGAACGCTGCTGTTAGCTATAGCAAAGCTAAATGAAAATTCTAATACAGCGCCTCCGTTAACTGACTCAAAGCAATCTTCGGTCAACGAAAAACACACCACTCACGACCACAATCAAACCGCTGCAAATCATCAGCATCGGCTGTTGACTGTCATGTTTTGTGATTTGGTGGGTTCTACAGAATTGTCTGCACAGCTTGATACAGAAGATTTACAGCGTTTGCTGCAAGCTTATCGCCTGTGCCTGCGCGATGTGATTCAAAAACACAAAGGCTATATTGCGCAGTATTTAGGCGATGGTATGTTGGTGTATTTCGGCTACCCAGAGACGCAAGAATCAGATTGTGAGCGCGCACTCAGAGCGGCTTTAGACGCCATCACGGCAGTGCAAGATCTGCCTTTGGTAGCTGGCGTCAAGTTGCAAGTGCGCGTCGGCTTAGCCACAGGTATGGTGGTCATTGGGAAATTAGTAGGCGCAGGAAACACGGATGAAGTAGGCGCCATTGGCGAAACACCGAATATAGCTGCGCGCATGCAAGGCCTTGCACCAGTAGGCGGCATTGTCGCTTCTGAATCCACCCGTGCCATGGTTGGAGACTTGTTTGTGTTTCGAAGCCTGGGAAATGTTCAACTCAAGGGATTTTCACAGTCGCACGGCGCTTGGGAAGTATTGTCTGAGCAAAAAAGCCTCAGTCGCTTTCGCGCTAAACGTCTTAAAGGAAGCACCACAACATTGATTGGTCGAGACGCTGAGTTGGCTTTTTTACGCCAGCAATTCGACCGCTCCCGCACTGGGCGCGGCTCAGTCGTCTTGCTTAGCGGCGATGCTGGTACGGGTAAGTCACATCTATTAGCGCGACTTCAAGAAGATGTTCGCGCAGGCCTACCTCTGGCACCATTGCTGCAATGTTCGCCAGATCACAGCGATGCACCTTTGTACCCGTTGATCAATTTCATTAATGCGCTTGGTAAGTTTCAATACTCAGACGAACCGGCGCTGCAACAACAAAAGTTGACCGCATTTACCGAAGAATATGGTTTAGAAAATGAAGGTGATTTTTACGCTTTGGCAGATTTGCTGGGTTTTAAAAACCTAAGCCGTAAGCGGATGCAAACACTCAGCCCTGACGATGTACGCGAGCGCATACAGGCTGCCTTGCTGCGTTGGCTACATAGTTTGACGCGAGACAACATGTTGCTTCTGGTCGAAGACTTGCATTGGGCTGACCCAAGTACGATGTACCTATTGAGAAAATTCTCCAGTGAACTGCCGCGCAGGCATGCGATGTTGATTGCCACAACGCGCCCAACAGCGCATGATATTTTAGACAAAGGCAACCACATTAATGTCTTGCATTTAGATCGACTGCCTGAAGCCGATATTCGCGCCATGGTTATTGCTATCGCTGCGCCACATACTATTTCCGAGCAAACACTGCGCCTGATTGTTGAGCGTTCAGATGGGGTGCCTATTTTCGCAACCGAGCTGACGCGCAGCTTTATTTCTCAAGATGGCTTTTCGCCATTTTTGAATGAAAAAGCCATACCGCAATCACTCAGCGAGATTTTGCTTGTAAGGCTAGATCGCTTGCAATTTGGAAGAAAGACGGTTGAACAAGCCGCCGTTTTAGGTCGGGAATTTGAAATTTCACTGCTACGCGCATGCACCCAAGACCTGTCTGAAGACATTGATGCAGCCATAGAGGAGTTAACGAATGCGCAGCTATTTGTGCATCAAGCGGCGCCAAATGACCATTTGTTGAGTTTTGATCACGCTCTAGTTAGAGATGCTGTTTACCAAAGAATGTTGCGCAGTGACAGAGAAAAGTTGCACGCGAAGACGGCGCAAGTTCTTGAAAAGCAGTTTGAAACATCAAAAAAAATTGCACCTCATATTTTGGCTTTGCACTATTCAGAATCGAACAATCTAGAGCGCGCCGTCCATTGCTGGCAAAGGGCTGGCGATTTGGCCATCAACCAGCTTGCCCACCATGAGGCTTTTTCAAGCTACAACCGTGCGCTGACTCTTTTGGCAGACATGCCGCCAAGTAAAGAGCGCGATGAAATTGAGCTTCAACTATGTATGGCTATCGCAGAACCGTTGGTTGCCATGCGGGGATCCGGATCACGGAAACTCGCGCTCCTCACCGAACGCGCTCGCGAGCTATGTATCAATACATCTAACCAGAATCATTTGGCTGCCGTGCAGTATTTGAAATGGACAGTCATGCAAAGCGGCACCGAATTGGCTGATTTGCATGTTGCGGCTGCTGATATACGGAAATCGAGTACCGCCGACGATGAAGTTGCGAAATTACTAACCCATAGAGCGATGGGTTTTACTTGCATGATTCAAGGCAAGCTGGAAACAGCTTATGCTGAGTTTGAAAGTTTTTTTCGGTTATTTGATTACGAAAAATATGCAGCATCTGTCAGCTTTCAATTTAGCTCAATGAACGATGTTAGCGGGTCCGCCTTGGCTGTGGCGACAATTTGTCTGCTTCGCAATCAACCTGTTGCCGCCAGCCAATGGCGAGACAAAGCTTTAGCGTGGGCTTTGCGCAGTCACAACCAAGTAGCTATCTGTCAAAGTCTAGTTTTCTCCGGTGGCTTTATAGCTGGCCTACAGCGTCACGCCAATGAAATGGTTGAGCATATGACGCAAGCTCACCACTACGCCAATAAGCATCAGCTCAATATTTGGGTACCGTATATTGATTTGAGTATGGCCTTAAGCCAGCTCGTGCCGAAACATGATGCAACTAGCTCGCGCCATGCGCTGACAACGGCGGCCGAAAACATGGAGATATTACTCGAACAAAATGGCCCTTACATCACCGTATGGGCCACGATGTACGCTCGCGCTTGCTTGCTTCATAGCGAATATGAGAGCGGTTTAAACGTGTTGTCTCGCGTAGAAACACGTGTAGCGTCGGGCGAGCGCTGGATGAATGCGGAATATATTCGCCTTGTGGCAAATTTTAAATATGCACTTTCCATCTCCGATGCTGAAGCCTTTTTAGTTGAGTTAGAAGCCGCTCATGCGTTGGCAGTCAAACAAGGTGCGCTGGTTTTTGTTGATGATATTTTGCATGACATCAATTCGCTGAAAATATCTGAAGCATTTATCAACTCTGAATTCATGAAATGAATTTACATCCACAAGAAGTTGTTTCCTCGTTTGAATCTCAGTATGTGACTGACGTTCTAGCACGACTAAAGTCACAACTCATTGAGGAACACCCTAGCGGAACCATGCCCAGAGATGCGCACCCCAAAATGCATGGCCTGGTAGAAGCAGAATTTATCGTTCATAGCGATTTGCCAGATGCCTGCAAAATCGGTGTCTTCGCGCAGGCAAAGAGCTTCAAAACCTGGGTTCGGTTTTCAAATGCCAACAGCGCTGCACAACCTGACCTAAAACGAGATATACGTGGCATAGCTATCAAACTCACCCAGGTACCGGGTGAAAAGTTGAGTGATGAGACAGACTGTCTTGACAATCAAGATTTTTTGCTCATCAGTACTGACACCTTTCTTTGCGCCGGCATTGAAACCTTTGACGGCATGGTTAAAGCCATTCAAGGTTCTTGGTGGCAAAAAGTCTGCTTCTTTGCATTGCACCCTGGCGTTATTTGGCGGCTCATAAACTCTTTCAAGGTTTTTGCAAATCCGCTGCAAATTCGTTATTTCAGTTGCACCCCCTATTTGCTGGGCGAACAAGCCGTGAAGTATTGCGTTACACCAGTTATCAAAAGCTGCGACTTCATTCCGCCAGAACCAGCCGATGATTTTTTGCGCCTAGCAATGAAACAACAACTAAGCAGCGCGCCGGCTGAGTTTGTGTTTGGCATACAACTACAAGCGAGCCCGCGTCGCATGCCGGTTGAAGATGCCAGTGTTTGCTGGGATGAGCGTGCCTCGCCTTTTGTACCAGTGGCTACACTACGCATTCCAATGCAAGATTTTGACATGCCAGAGCGAAATATGCGTGGTGAAAACATGCGTTTTTCACCTTGGCATTGCTTGCCGATTCACCGTCCGTTGGGCAGTATCAACCGAGCCAGACGCGTGGTCTATCACAGCATTTCAGAGCTACGCCGGCGTGTTAACGGCGTGGTTTAACTTGCCTTAATGGCCTCAACCATCACGTTTTCATCACGTCGGATCTATCAGACCTCGTGCAATCAAACGCAATGCCGTCATGCTAGGCACAAAGAAATAATCCCCTCCACGCGTTTCCACCAAAAGAGGAATGTTCCGCACAAATCTTGGTGGCGCGTCTTCTTCAGGATCTGTTTGATGGATAACACTGCTGGGTAGATGCTTGGAACGGTTTCCTAAAATGACATCTTTATCATTGGCTTCTCTGAAGTCATTCCCGTAGTTGACCCACTGCTGTTGGACAAATTCATATTGTCGACCAATATCGGCATTCAACATCATCATGATGACGCCGTGGTCGCCATTGTCGTTGTCTCTTTGGGTGCTATCGCCATAAGGCAAACCACGGCGCAAGATACGACGTCTATTGGCCAGAGCGCCTGGCGTATCAAATGCACCAGGATTTTTTACAAACTGACCTGGGCAAACACCCGCTTTTAATTCTAACGAGGCGCGGGGGTTGACGCGCCGCATATGACCACTCATGGGACATCGCGCACCGCTCATGTCTTCATCGTAGGTAAAGTTGCTCAACATCGCATCGCGTTCTTGTGGTGTCGCTTTTGCATAGCCTGCATCCCATTGCAGTTTTGAAGCCGCATCAGGTGCATTCACCAGGGGGGCGCCATTGTCACGCCAACGTCCCACAAATTTTGCAGCCATCAATTCTGCGCCACCGGGATACGAAGCGCCCTCTCGTGCCAACAAAGCATCAAAGGAGGCTACGTTTTGGTGCAATTTTCGATACACCAAATAAGTGCCGTTACGTGACAACAAAATAGGCGCGGCGGCTGGTGGATACTCTCTAGCTTCATCTAAATGTCCATGCAGAAACTCGCCTGTGGCTAACGGCTGCCAAGTACCGTCTGACATTTGCTTGCCCCGCCCTTCAACGCGCGTACGGGTATCTTGAATGCCTTCGAAGTATGGGTCGCCAATGCCATCCGTGTAGCCAAAATGCTCTTTCGGCGTTGGCAAACCATTTTCGAAAATAATGTTCGCCTCTTGATACGGTAACGATTGCCCATCGGGCCCTCTGTGTCCATCAAGCAGCACAACGGCACCCGCAGTCGCTAAAATTTGGTCACATACCCATTGGTACTGGCTCTCCAGTGCTTTGGGCGTGATGGCATTCAAGGTAAGCAATACGTGCACGGGTTTGTGATCAGCGTCATCGCTCCAAACAGGGTCCCAATGCTCTGGACTACTGGCACCGATATCACCCGTAATATCTTTGCGCTTTTTCATACCCATAGCAAACTCTGTAGAAAAGCTATTCAGGCTTTCTAAGGGCAACTCTAGTGCAGCCAAGCCGGCATGGTTGATCGCAATATTCAAGGTTACTTTTGGCCGTACCGCGTCGTCAGGTCCCGTGCCCCATGTTGCAGAATTTGTCACATTCGGAATCATCGCTGTCAACCAAGATCTCCCGCCTGGTCCATCGCTGATATTTAGTAGCAAATAGCGGGCGATCGGAAAACCAAACCGGCCGTAGGCGCGAACCACGTTGCCTTGGATATCGCATAAATCAAGCGCTTTAGTCATATGGATTGTCTCAGCTTAAATGTGATCGTTTACAGCGTTGCATTCGTCACGCCGGCTTTCCAAGTCGGGGCATCCACATCTCTGGGTTTGATCCGTTGCATGAATGCTGTGTAAGCCTGTTTCAACTGCGCAGCTGGTAAGTCTTGCGTTTCTTGTGCAAAGCGAGAGAACTCCTGTTTCACATACAAGGCTTTGAGCTGGTCGGCTAAGGAATCATCGTTTGAACCCACAAAGAATAAAGACGTGTCCATGCAGCATTTTTTTGCATAAGCAGCAAAACCAGTTTCGTCATTGACGCCTTCAAACCCGTAGCAATATTGCCAAATAGCTTTGATATCCGTTTGTATGTTTTGCCACATACCCTGCAAATAGGTATCGATATCGCCATGTAAATTGCTCGTAAAAACCAAGTAGCACGACTGCAAATGGTCGGTGTGCGGTAAGGCCGCCAAACGCTGTTTGTTAGACGGGATGATGCGTATGTCAGACAACGCGTCCCAAATACTGGCACCTGGCAGAGATTCAGTGTAGATATCGTCCAAAACAAAAAAGCGACACAAATAGGTATTGGGCACTTTTGACATCGGGCTGGTGTCGGCCATGTTCCATGACTCAAGCTGGTCGCGGATCAGGTCGGCATAAATTCTGTTTCTCTCAACGCCTGGCTTGATAGGGCACAGCATCGTGAGCGCATAGGCATTGCCTGAGATATTTCGGTTCATAGCGGCCTCTTTTAATATTGCGTTGCAGTTTGGCGACGCAGGCGATCGGCAGCCAAACGCATCTGCACGCTTTGCGCCGCCATGCTGACGATAGGGGTGTGTCGCATCGTCGCCATGTCATGTTGCAAGTCTCGCAATAATTTGTGGAAGCTTTTTTGAAACGCATCGTCGCTGGCTTGCTCATCAAGGCGCGCATCAAAGTCCATCAATGCAAGGTGTAATTTTTTAGCGCTTTTAACATCATTAGCGCTCGCCATCGGATAGGCGTTGTAATAGTGGTCTGTTTGGATTTGGTTGTAGCGTATGTAGTCGTGAAACGGTGTTAACGGCACTGACTTGGGGTAGCGTATGTTCCACTTCCAAAACATATCCAAACCGCTGGGGATGGCAAAGGTGAACGAATCGACATATTGCTCCCAACTTCCATTGAAATTGCTAAAGAAGAGCATGTAGCTATAACGCAAATTTTCTTTGGGTTGATCAGGTGACAAAACCGGAAACTCGTTGCGCCCCACAATCACCCAGCGTGCGTAGTGGATCAAAGACAGCGTTAACAAACCATTCAGAAATTTGGGGCGCTTAAGTGCAAACCAAAAAATCAACTTGTTCAGCCACGCTGTCCACCACCGAATCGGCGTGATGACATTGATGGCGTAGGCTTTACCAGCGATATTGGACATGCAACTCCCCAGATCAAAACATAGTTGTTACATTCTAGATCTGGTTGGTTGCAGAACCTACTCATTAGAAGCAAATTCACAACGAAACGTGAATATTTACTTTAGAAAATCAGCATTGCTAATGCTATGTTTTTTATAGCTGTTTGGGCAATAAATACGCCGGCTAGAGTGCAAAATAAAGGCTATTTTCTGGCCGCTAGTGCCGTATCTGAAAAATCACTGAACAAGCCATCAACACCAAGCTTGTAGAACGCTTGGTATTCCGCTTTCGGATCACCCTTGTAGTCCGCATACAAGCGGCGTGGTTCGTTGCGGAATGTGAACGCATGCACAAACAAACCCGCTGCATGCGCATCTTTGATGACGGACGTAGCCGGCAAAGCCACGCGGTCACTGTCGTTAATTTTGCCATCACCATTCAAGTCTTTTGGTTTGCCGTCCGCACCCATCACATAAGCACCGCTTGCTAAATACGGCTTCCAAGGGCCAATGCCATCGGCGTAGGTTTTGATTTCTTTCAGACCCGCTGGCGTCAACATATCGGCAAAATTTCGTTTGTCTTTGTTGACAACAAAATCATACGGCTGCTCAGATGGTGCAGCTAGGGTGACTTTGCCGGCAGAGTCCACATCATCGCCATCAATCAACTGCACCAAGCGCACGGGCGTGAGTTTGCGTAGTTCTTTTAAATTGTTCACTTCAAACGATTGAATAATGACGGCCGAGTCTTTTTTGTTCAGCCCATACTCATTCAACATGGCCAGCAAACGCGGCTCAATCGCCAAGCCAGCTTGAATGTGGTAAGTCGGATGCTTGGTTTCTGGATAGACACCCACAGTGCGACCACTGATTGTTTTTTCAGCTTTCACCAGCTCAAGGATTTCGCGAAAAGTGGGGATTTCAAACCGACCGTTGAACGACTGGTCGCGCTCGCCCATGGCTTGTTTGGCGCGCAGAGTTTTCAGTTCAACCAAGGTGAAATCTGTCACAAACCAACCTGTTTCGTCGATACCGTCAACTTTGCGCGTTGTTTTGCGGGCTGTAAACTCAGGGCGAGCCTCTACATCGGTCGTCCCAGTGATGTTCGGCTCATGTCGAGCTACCAAGATGCCGTCTTTGGTAACCACCAAATCGGGCTCAATAAAATCTGCCCCCATGTCGATGGCTTTTTTGTAAGCGGCCAAGGTGTGCTCTGGCAAATAGCCGCTTGCGCCACGGTGGGCGATGACCAAGGGCATGGCACCATCCAAAGTTGGATATTTTGAGGTCATCCCCATGTTTGAGCAGGCAACCAAGCCTGTTAGCGTAGCGATTGCCACTGCGGTTAAGCCAAATTTGATGCGTTTCATATTGAGTTTTCCTTGGTAATTTATGCTTTTTAGTCACACGATTTGACCGTGTGATACTCATTGAATACTGTTACATTGTGATGACAGGCTGTTTTTTCGGGTGTAACGTAACTGTTTTTTGTGTAAGGAACTTATCCACAGCTCGACTACTTGAAAACATCTACAAAACCCTACTTTTAGGAGTATTCATGTCTTTGCCAACGTTCATTTCCACGCAATCACTCAAATCGGCCTTCGCCTTGCTTTGCCTGATAGTCACCATGCCCATTGCGGCACAAACGCAAACGCAAAAACAAGCAAGCCCTGCGACAGCAACTGCAACAGTTGCCGCACCAAGCGTGAACGGCATCGCTATGGATAAGAAGACATTCCAACTTGATTCACTCAAAGGCAAAGTGGTTGTGCTGATGTACTGGGCCACTGACTGCGCCGTCTGCCGCGACCAAATGCCTGAACTGCGTGAAAATGTGCGGGGCTGGGCCGACAAACCCTTTGAGCTCGTCTTGGTCAGCGTGGACAAGCGGATGCAAGACGTGGACAGCTACAACGCCATTCTTAATGCGTCTGTGCCCACCAAGCAGCGCTTTACCCAACTTTGGGCTGGCGAGACAAGCTTCAAAGACAACCTGGGCACCGCGCAACTTCCACGCAATCAATTGCCAGTGACCTATTTGATCGATAAATCCGGCAAATTGTCAGAACGCAATAGTGGTCGCATACCACCTTCCTGGTGGGATGCGATAGCAGATTTACTATAATTTTTATAGTTGTTTAGACAATAAATACGCGGGCTATAGGCATATTTACGCCATAAAGCAGCAGATTGCGAAATCGCCTTTTCGCAACACCACTGTCAACCATTATTCAAAATCACGATTTCGCCCGCTGATATGCCCATCTGCATGATCAGCACCGCTCACATGACCGACAGCATCGTCTGCCCCACGTCCTTGACGAATATGCCCTACAGCGTCATCGGCACCACGTCCACGGTGCACGTGGCCAACCAAGTCATCCGCGCCTCGACCACGACCACGACCGCTGATATGATCATCTGCATGGTCAGCGCCACTTACATGCCCCACTTCATCGTCCGCTCCGCGGCCTTGACGAGAGCCTGAGGCGGTAGCTGTAGATGCGCTTGAACTTGCTGATGACGCGTTCGACGAGCCGCTCGAATTGCTAGCGCTTGATGAGCTGCCAGAGACGCTTTGGCCGCTGGAACTTGAGCTGTCTCCGTTGGAGCCCTTGCCGCTGCTTGAACTTGAGCCGCTTGAACCCGAGCCTGAACTACTGCCTGAACCAGATGATCCGCTACCGCCATCTTTTGCAAACAGCGGCGTAACAGCCATACCAAGCGACAACACAGCGATGGTGCAAACGATAGTTTTCTTAAATTTCAACATGATGTTTCCCCTAAAAGTTAACAAAGCGACCATTTTTGGAATTCATTCACGCAAACACTAGGCTTCATTAAATGCATCCCTTTTGTGCGTGTGATTATTTCCCACGCACAACTGCAGTATATGCGGGAAATTATCCCTCGTCAACTATTCGTGTGAAATATTCCCGCATATTTGTGTTAAAGTGCAACTTAGCCGCTTTTACACATCCAGATGACACCTATTGAGACACCACACGCAAGCCCATCACCGGTATTGGTGAAGGCTTTACGCAAAGTCTTGCGTCCCTTGGTTCGCTTGATGGTGTCGCACGGCATCACACTGCCGTATTTGATTGAAATGCTAAAGTCTTTGTTGGTCGAGGTTGTGGATAAAGACTTCCGCATTGGGGCTAAGCCCGCGACGGATAGCCGCATCAGCTTGCTGTCTGGCGTGCATCGCAAAGATGTGAATCGTTTGCGGCGCGAAGAATCAGCGCAGCAAGAAAGAATGCCCGCAGCGGTATCGTTAGGTGCGCAGTTGGTCGCGCAGTGGTTAGGAAATACGTTGTATGCCGATGACCTAGGCAAGCCCAAACGCTTACCCAGATATGTGAGTGAAGGCGGTGCCGTGTCTTTTGAAGCGCTCGTATCCAGCATCAACAGCGACATTCGCTCGCGCGTCGTGCTAGACGAGTGGCTGCGTTTAGGCGTCGTTGAGCTGGATGCTGATCGAATGGTGTGCTTGAACACACAAGCCTTTATCCCTGCTAAAGGGTTTGATGAAAAAGCCTTTTATTTTGGGCACAACTTGCATGACCATGCTGCTGCTGCCACGCACAACATCCTAGGGAATTCACCGCCGTTTTTGGACAGAAGCGTGCACTACATGAATTTGGGCAAGGCAACCATTGATCGGTTGGCCGCGCAATCAGAAGAGCTGGGTATGCAAGCTTTGCTGGCCGTGAACAAAACCGCCATCGAATCAGAGTCCGTGCTTGAAAGCCATGCGTCTGCGCTGCACAGAATGACCTTTGGTATTTACTTTTATGCTGAGCCATGCGAAGAAGATCAAGCACCAGTGCCGCAAACGAAGGAGCTACCGAATGACTAAGCTAGCCAACAAACTCTGCGCCTGGCCTTTGGTTGTGCTTTTCGCTTTGACTTTGTCATCTTGCGGCACGACAAATACGCCATCTGCTGAACCGCAACAGAATGGCACAGTCTGTGAAACTCAGGCGGCGCTGGTCAACCCTAATATCAATGACTTTGGTCTTGGCGGAGGCGAAGGCGGCATTGGCGGCACTGGAGTTGTTGCAGGTGCAAACAAGTCTGTCTTTGGTAGTGGTGGCGTTGGTGGTACAGGCATTGTTGGCGTGATCACCGGCTTTGCCAGCATCTGCGTCAACGGTATTGAGGTGAACTACGACACCACCACACCCGTGTGGGAAAACGGCAAACCTAGCGCCATCAGCCAATTGGCGGTCGGACAAGTTGTTTCTGTTACCGCTGTAGACAATGGCCAACAAATTACTGCGCGTGGTATCGGCGTTATACAGGCAGTTGTTGGCCCCATCAGCACCATCAATGCAGCTACTGGCGAGCTTCGCGTGATGGGGCAAAAAATTAATGCCACACGTATTGACCTAGCGCGCTTAAAAGTAGGCGACTGGTTACGCGTGAGTGGTCACACCTTGGCGGGCGGCGAGGTGATGCCTTCACATGTTCAGCCCCTTGCTTCGCAGGCAAACATGCAAGCGCAACTGCGAGGCAGCGTTCGGCATGTTTCTGGCAAAACCGTGCTGATTGGCGATACACGGGTTGATTTATCAGCCTTATCAGCAGCACCAAGCTTTGTAAACGGCGATGAGCTTTGGATAAGCGGCGCCTGGAATGGGCAACAGCTGCAAGCCCATGAAGTAACGGTTAACCCCACGCTTCAAGGTCTGGGGCGTGTGGACAAAATCGTGTTTGAGGGCTTTATCCACGCATCAAGCAGCCGGAGTCTCAGCCTAGGCACCGAAACTCTGGTTCTCTCAGATCGTACACAAATTGTGGGTGGTACTAGCCGCGAATTGGTAGCAAATCGCCATGTGCTGGTCACCGGGCATCTCGGTGCTGACCAACGCCTTGCCGTTGACCGCGTTGAATTTAGCCGTCAATCGCGAAGAGGCAGCTCTGGTAAATCGTCAAGCGCGCAAGAAAGCAGTGTTGGCAAGGCAGATGACGCCAATCTTGTAAAAACCCGCTCTGACGACTCCGACTCTAGCAACTCTGGGTCTGGTAGTTCAGGCTCAAGCAGCTCAAACTCGGGGAAAGGAAGCTCAAGTTCGGGTTCTGGGAGTTCTGGCTCGGGAAGCTCAGGCTCTGGCAGCCCGGGTTCGGGCTCTAGCGGTTCAGGCAGCTCGGGCTCAGGGAGTTCTGGTTCTGGGGGCTCTGGCAGTTCTGATAAAGGCAGTTCTGGTTCCGGCAAATCCAGCAGCAAATAGCGCTATATTATTTGTAGCTAATTACCGAACAAATACGCCGGCTATAGGCATAAAACCTTCTATAAATTTTGGTTTTCATGATTACTGAAACGCCACCTCTGCAAAACTGCGCAGCTTGCGGCTGTGCAACTGGTCCACGCCCTGCTCGCGCAACAGCTCGATCGCACGGATGCCGATGCGCAGGTGCTGGTCAACCCGCTCGCGGTAGAAGTGGTTCGCCATCCCGGGCAGCTTGATCTCGCCGTGCAGCGGCTTGTCGCTCACGCACAGCAGGGTGCCGTAGGGCACGCGGAAGCGGAAACCGTTGGCGGCGATGGTCGCGCTTTCCATGTCCAGCGCCACGGCCCGGCTTTGGCTGAAGCGGCGTTGCGGCTGGTTGTTGGGCAACAGCTCCCAGTTGCGGTTGTCGGTGGACGCCACCGTACCGGTGCGCATGATGTGCTTCAGCTCCGCGCCCTTCAAATGCGTCACATCGGCCACGGCTTGCTCCAGCGCGACTTGGATCTCCGCCAGCGCCGGTATCGGCACCCACAGCGGCAGCTCCTCGTCCAGCACATGGTCTTCGCGCACATAGCCGTGGGCCAGCACGTAGTCGCCCAGCTGCTGGGTGTTGCGCAAGCCGGCGCAGTGGCCCAACATGATCCAGGCGTGCGGACGCAGCACGGCGATGTGGTCGGTGATGTTTTTGGCATTGGCCGGGCCGACGCCGATGTTGACCATGCTGATGCCGGTACGATCCGCCCGAATCAGGTGGTAGCCGGGCATTTGCGGCAATCTGGGGGGTTGTGCCCCAAGCGCGTCAATGGCTTCCGTCGCCAGCCCCACACGCCGCGTCACCACGTTGCCGGGTTCGATGAAGGCGATGTAGTCGCTGGCCGGGTTCGCCATTTCTTCATGGCCGAGCTTGACGAACTCGTCGATGTAAAACTGGTAGTTGGTGAACAGCACAAAGTTTTGAAACCACTCGGGCGCGGTACCGGTGTAGTGGCGCAGGCGGTGCAGCGAGTAATCCACCCGTGGCGCGGTGAAGAGCGACAGCGGCATGGCTTCGCCCGCTTTCGGCTCAAACGTCCCGTTGGCGATGCCGTCGTCCATCGCGGCCAGATCGGGCAGATCAAACACATCGCGCATCAGCGAGCGGCGCTCAGCGCTCATGCTGCCTTCGACGTGGTCGTGCTCGGCAAACGAGAAATGGATGGGGATAGGCTGCGTGCTGGTGCCGATCTCCAGCACAACCTTGTGGTTTTGCAGCAGCAGGCGAAATTGCTCTAAATAGTAGCTGGCGTACAAATCTGGCCGCGTCAGCGTGGTTTCATAGCGGCCCGGCTCGGCGACAAAACCAAAGCTCAAACGCGCCAGGTCCGGCAGCTGCGAGCGCAGCACGCTGTCGGTATGAATCCGCACAAAGGGGTAAAAAGCCCGGATCTTTTGCAGTGTCACGGGCTTGGCTTCCGTATCACCGTTGGCCACAAAACGCTGCATCGCGCTGCGCAAATGCTCGATTTGGGCGGTGTAGATGGTTTGGACTTGCGCCATCGCTGCGCCGGCGTCGGTGAACTGTGCGGGGGCGATGAAGGGCGGGAGCAGAGGTGGTAGGTGGTAGGGCATGCGTCTATTGTGCTACGGGCGGGTTACAAGGGTGCGACAAGCGCTGCGGCTTGAATTTACCTCACCGGCTCCCGCATCGTCACAAACTCCTCCGCCGCCGTGGGGTGGATGCCGATGGTGCTGTCAAACATGGCTTTGGTCGCGCCGGCCTTCATGGCGACGGCAAAGCCCTGGACGATCTCACCCGCCTCGGGGCCGACCATGTGCAGGCCGACCACGCGGTCGGTGGCGTCTTCGACCAACAACTTCATGAACGTGCGCTCGGTGCTGCCGCTCAGGGTGTGTTTCAGCGCTTTGAACTCGCTTTTGAAGACGGTGATACCGCCAAATTCTTTGCGTGCATCCGCTTCTGAATAGCCCACGGTGCCGATATTGGGATGGGTGAAGACGGCGGTGGGGATGAACTGGTAGCTCATGCTGCGGGCGGTTTTGCCAGCGGCTGGGCCAAAAAGGTGATCGACCAGCACCATGGCCTCGCCCAGCGCCACGGGCGTGAGCTGCAGACGCGCCGTCACGTCGCCCAAGGCGTAGATGCCGGGGACGCTGGTTTGGTAGTCGGCATTCACCACCATCGCGCCGTCTTTGCCTTGTTTGACCTGTAAGGCTTCCAGCCCCAAGCCATTCACATTGGGCACACGGCCAGTGGCGTAAAGAACAGTATCGACTGTGATTGGTTGCTTTTGAACTCCCTGCAAAGTCACCCGCAGACCATCTGCCGTGCGTTCAATCGCCGCCACATCGGCCTGCAGGCGCAGATCCACGCCCGCTTTGACCATCTCACCCGCTGCGAAATGCCGCACCTCATCGTCAAAACCGCGCAAAATCTGCTCGCCCCGATACAACTGCGTTACTTGTGAGCCCAAGCCATTGAAAATCGACGCAAACTCGCAGGCAATGTAGCCGCCACCCACCACCAGCAGGCGCTTGGGGAAGCTCGGCAAATCAAACATCTCGTTCGACGTCACCACCAGCTCCCGGCCCGCAAGGTCTGGCACGCTGGGGTGGCCGCCGGTGGCGATCAGGATATTTTTGGCGGTGTGGCGTTGGCCGTCCGCCATCTCCACCGTGTGCGCATCGACCAATGTAGCGCGCTTCAAGATGACCGTCACCCCCGCACCGCTGAGTAGCTGTCCGTAAATGCCGTTCAGGCGGCGGATCTCCTTCGCACGGTTGGTTTTGAGTGTTTCCCAATTCAGCGTAGGGGCTACACCCTCCCAGCCGAAGCCGTGCGATTCTTCAAAACTCTCGGCAAAATGCGCGGCATAGCTGTAGAGCTTTTTGGGGATGCAACCCACGTTGACGCAGGTACCGCCCAGGCCCGCGCCCGTCAAACCACCATCCTCACCGTGGCTGCCATGCACGCCACCCACCTCAGCCAGCGCGACTTTGGCCCCGCGCTGCGCCGCCATGCGCGCCGCCCGCACGCCGCCACTGCCGCCGCCAATGACGAAGAGGTCAAAATCAAAAGTGGTCATCAATGTGGTCATATAGTTACTTTCTGTAGGGCTTTCTGACGTGATCTTGTATTTTGCGTCAAAATCACCATTTGCATTTTGTTCAACCTTCTTATTCATCATCGCTTTTATGTCCTTTCAACTCAAATCCACCTTTTGCACGATCGCTTTTTTATCCATGACGGTAGCGACGTCCTCCGCTTTTGCCCAATCTGAGGCCGCTGCGGCAGCCGCCAAAGAAGCTGGCGCTGTGGTGACGGCCAGTGGTTTGGTGTACCGCTCGCTCAAAGATGGCACAGGTGCGCAGCCGGCCAGCGCGAGCGACACCGTCAAAGTGCATTACCGTGGCACGCTGCCCGGTGGCAAAGAGTTTGACAGCTCATACGCCCGCAACGCGCCGATTGATTTCCCGCTGAACCGCGTCATCCCCTGCTGGACCGAAGGCGTGCAGCGCATGAAAGTGGGCGGCAAAGCCAAGCTGACTTGCCCGCCGGGCATTGCCTACGGCGAGCGCGGCGCGGGTGGCGTGATTCCGCCCAATGCGACGCTGCATTTTGAAGTTGAGTTACTCGGCATCAACGGTAAGTAAGTAGCGCCTCACCATGTTGACCTTCAGTTGCTGCGGCAAAGAAAGCGTCCAAGCCGTAGCCAAGCAAACCCAGCTTTTGCGCGGCATCCGGCGTGGGTATGAGCGCGAGTGTTTGCGTGTCGATGCCAAAGGTAAGTTAGCGCTCACTTTTCACCCAAGCGGCTTGGGCTCTAAGCTCACGCACCCATGGATCACGACCGACTATTCCGAAGCGCTGCTCGAATTCATCACCCCACCGTCAGCTGACCCCGCTTTCCCACTGGATTTTTTGCGTGATATTCACCGCTTCAGCGCGGCGCAACTGGACACATTGGCGGACAAAGAGCTGATGTGGGCAGGCTCCATGCCCTGCGTGTTGAGCAAAGACACGGACATTCCACTGGCGAATTACGGCACATCCAACTCCGCCAAAATGAAGTATGTGTACCGCGAGGGCCTGGGCTTGCGCTATGGTCGGCACATGCAAACCATCGCCGGGGCGCACTACAACTGGTCGCTGCCGCAGGCGTTTTGGGAGCATTTGCACACGCAGTGCCAGTCCACACTCAGCCTGCAAGACTTCATTTCAGAGCGTTACTTCGGCCTGATTCGCAACTTTTTGCGCTTCGGCTGGTTGATTCCTTACCTGTTTGGCGCGTCACCGGCGATTTGCGAATCATTCTTGCAAGGTCGCAAAGTCGATTTGGAGACCCTGGTTCCTGGCACGTTTTACGGCCCCTACGCCACCAGCCTGCGCATGAGCGACATGGGTTACCAAAACCGGGCGCAGGACAGCTTGCATGTCAGCTTCAACTCGTTGCTGGA
Organism: Polaromonas sp.; assembly: GCA_031424795.1. Taxonomy (GTDB): domain Bacteria; phylum Pseudomonadota; class Gammaproteobacteria; order Burkholderiales; family Burkholderiaceae_C; genus Aalborgiella. The sequence goes on from JANPIC010000011.1 coordinate 21,621, forward strand.
ATACACCACCGCGCTGGAAGCGGCTATCCGCACCCCCGACCCGTATTACGCCGAGCTGGGCGTGAAGCATGCGGACGGCCACTGGCAGCAGCTCAGCGCTAATTTATTACAGGTTGAAAACGAGTTCTATGCCGGCATCCGCCCCAAACGCATCGGCAAACATGGCGAACGACCGGCAAAAGCACTGCAAACCTACGGCGTGGAATACGTCGAGGTGCGCCTGTTTGATCTGAACCCCATGGTTGACATCGGTATTTTGCCCGAGCAAAGCACCTTTGCCGACGTGCTCTTGATGATGTGCCTGTTCCGCGACAGCCCGCCCATCACCAGCCGCGAGCAGGCGGAAAACGACGAAAACAAGCGCCGCATCGTCAACCGGGGACGCCAGCCCGATTTGCATTTGCTGGTGCACAACCGCGAACAGCCCTTCCGTCCGATTGCGCATGCGCTGTTTGACGACATGGCCCCGTTTGCCGAGATGCTGGATGCGGCCTATGGAGAAACCCGTTACGCCACTACCATGGCGGCGCTGCGCCAGCGCGTTGACAACCCTGATTTGACGCCTTCAGCGCAGGTATTGGCCGCAGCCCGTGAAGCGGGTGGTTACTTCAAATTCGCCAAGCAGATGGCAGAGCAGCACCACGCCAACTTACTGGCTGCGCCGCTAGATGCGGCAACGACAGCGCGGTTTGAGGCCAGCGTGGTGGATTCACTAGTTGAGCAGAAAGCGTTGGAGGCTTCCGATAAGGTGAGTTTTGAGGATTACGTGGCGGCTTATTATCGCTAAGTTTGTTACAGGTATATTGTTAGTAAATGCTTCAATTTGCGATACATTCATGTGAATGAGCAACAGACGCGAAAGTGTTATTTCTAGTTTGTATGACGCCGTCGGGAACGAAGCGGCATGGAATGGCATCGTAGAAACCTTATGCGAATACCTTGATGCCAACATCGGTATGTTGGTTGTGGCGGGTCAAGCTCAACGCGATCAGAGTTTCTATGCTTCTTACAACCATCAAGAATCGGTTGCACGCGCGTATTCTGACCATTGGTGGCAGCATGACATTTGGCTGCAAACAGGCCTAGCTCAAGGACTCTTCAAAAAAGGCAATATCGCCATCGGTGCAGACTTCGTCAGTACGGCAGATTTGATGCGAACGGCTTTTTATCGTGATTTTTTAACGACCATGCCTGCTGCACACTTGCTGGTAGCCATCATGTCTGATGGAAGTGACGCATCCGACACACCGCCCATGACGCTGAGTTTTTTCCGAGCGCCAGACGCCACGCCGTTTGCCAAGGCTGATTTGGCTGCGCTGCAGCTCTTGTACCCGCACATCCACCGCGCTTTTTCACTGCATTGGGAATGGCGCAATATGCGCGAACAACTTGGCACGTTTCATACCAGCTTGGACAGAATGGATTTTGGGGTGATGTTTATAGACTCAGCGCGACGCCTGCGGCACGCTAATCGCGCGGCGGACACGCTGGCAAGCTGTATTTTGCAGCCTAAGCTGCCCACACAGGGCGCGGTAGCGAATCTCATTGATGAAGCCGCTAAAGGACGTGGCGGTGCCAGTGTTTTAGAAACACAGCGCATCATGCTATTGGCCTTGCCTGTGTCTGCACCCATGCGAAATCCGGCTGGAGAAACACGCTCATCCGTCATGCTGCTGTTGGTTGACCCTAGCAAACGCACCGATGCAGCCGCTGACTTCATGAGCAATGCGTTTGCGCTGTCAAAAGCAGAATCACGCGTTGTGCCACTGATTTTGCAAGGCAAAACGCCGATTGAAATTTCTGAGGCATTGGGTCTAAAAATGCCCACGGTTCGCAGCCAGCTTTCTAATATCTTTGCAAAAACGGGGACGACGCGACAACAAGAGTTGATTCGGTTACTAGGTACTTTGCCTAACCTTGTTGAGATAAATTCTGCGTAAACACATTTTGCTATACAAATTATAGCTAATTGAGTTATGAATACGCCGGCTAGAGGTCGTTTACCACCGTCAATGTAGGCAACAGCGCCCCCGCCCCCAGCTTCTTAGACCGTTCACCACTCCAACCCACGCCCGCGTCGGGCAGATTCGCATTGTCTTTGAAGGGCATTTCGATGGTGAAGGCCAGGCAGTTGAACTGTTGGGCGATCCAGTTGGTGGCGAGCGTGGGGTTGGCACTGCCTTTGGCGGCTTTGCCGTAGCCTTGCTCGGTTTGAAAGTCTGGGCTGGTTGCCAACCATGATGCTTTGAAGCCGTTTTCTAGCTGTGCTATTTTGTCTGTATAGCCTGCGTTGCCCTCTGAGCCGGCGACAAAGTTGTAGGGCAGGCCTTCGTCACCGTGCGCGTCCAGGCACAGGTCAACGCCGGTTTCCAGCATTTTTTGGCGAACCAAAAACACCTCGGGCGAGCGCTGCATCGTGGGGGTTTGCCATTCGCGGTTCAGGTTCGCACCCGCCGCGTTGGTGCGTAGGTTACCGCGCACGGCACCGTCGGGGTTCATGTTGGGGACGACGTGGAAGACGCATTTCGCCAGCAGCACGCGGCTGACCGGGTCGTCCACATCCAGCAGACGCTCCAAAAAGCCCTCCACAAACCACTCGGCCATGGTCTCGCCAGGGTGCTGGCGGGCGATGAGCCAGATGTTCTTTTTATGTTGAACCGTAGAGGATGCATCGGTGATGTGCAGCACGTTCATGTCGCGGCCATCAATGGTATGACCCAAGAACTCGCTCTGCACATGCTCAGACTCCGCCGCCGAGCCGAGCAAATCGAGGTGCCGCTCATAAGAATACGGCTCAAAATAGGCGAAGTAAATGCTATTTGTGTCGGGCGTGATCGTCGCCGTCATCACCTTATTGTCAGATGAAGCATCAAACTGGGTGTCAATCCGAAACCATAGCTGGCGGTCATAACTGGCGACGACGCGGTAGCCCTCCCAGCCTTTGGGATAGGCGCATTGCGCGGCGTTCAAAAACCGCAGCTTGACCGGCACACCCGCCGCCCCTTGCAACCTGAAGTGAAACCACTGGGCAAATTCAGCTGCCCCATTGACGCCCTGATCGGCCCGGATATTCAGCTGGATATCCTGCGGGTTGGCAAGGCTGACGACCTCAATCGCCCCTGAATCGAAATGCGTGGAAATGCTGATAGTGGCTTGTTTTGGGGTGGTCATACGCGGTTTAGAGATACATGAACTATCCATTTTTTGCTATCTCAGTATAGTCAAAAAGAAGATTTTTCAAGCCTAAAACCGCTCTGAGGCCCTGCACAAAGTGGGGGTTCGTCGTAAGATAGTTGTTTTGCTATCGAACTCCCCTTTCAACACCTCTTTTCAACTCTCTTATCCTTCCAAACACATGACAACCACCACCGCCTACCCCCACGTTCAGCTCATGATCAACAACGAATGGCGCGCCGCGCGTGGTTCGGCTGTCATTCCAGTCCACAACCCTGCGACTGGCGAGGTGATTGGCAGCGTAGCGCATGCGACGATTGCGGATTTGGACGACGCTCTGGCCGCCACCGCCAAGGGTTTCGAGATCTGGAAAAACACCCCCGCCAACAAACGCAGCGACATCATGCGCGCCGCCGCCGCGCTGCTGCGTGAGCGTGCTGCCGGCATCGCCGAACTGATGACGATGGAGCAGGGCAAACCGCTGGCCGAGGCCAAGGGTGAGCTGGGTATGTCGTCCGACATCATCGAGTGGTTTGCCGAAGAAGGCCGCCGTGTCTACGGCCGCATTGTGCCGCCACGCATGCCCAACGTACAGCAGATGGTGCTGAAAGAGCCGGTCGGCCCGGTCGCCGCCTTCACACCGTGGAACTTCCCGGTCAACCAGATCGTCCGCAAGCTCTCCGCCGCGCTGGCGACGGGCTGCTCCATCATCATCAAAGCGCCGGAAGAAACCCCAGCATCACCGGCCGAGCTGATCCGCGCCTTCATCGACGCCGGCGTGCCGGCTGGCGTGATCGGCCTGGTCTACGGCGACCCGGCCGAGATCAGCAACTACCTGATCCCGCACCCGACCATCCGCAAAATCACCTTCACCGGCTCCACCCCGGTAGGCAAACAGCTCGCCGCCCTGGCTGGCAAACACATGAAACGCGCCACCATGGAGCTGGGCGGCCACGCACCGGTGATTGTGGCGGCAGATGCCAACGTGGCGCACGCGGTCAAGATGATTTCTGCGTTCAAGTTCCGCAATGCGGGGCAGGTCTGTATTTCTCCGACCCGCTTTTTGGTGGACGAGGCCGTGCGTGAAGAGTTCGTCGCCGGTTTCCTGGCTTACACCCAGAAGATGAAGGTCGGCTCCGGCCTGGACGCCGCCAACACCATGGGCCCCATGGCCAACGCCCGCCGCGTGACCGCCATGCAGCAGCTGACCGAGGACGCCGTGAAACGCGGCGCTACCATCGCCACCGGTGGCGAGCGCATCGGCAGCACCGGCAACTTCTTCGCCCCCACCCTGATTTTGGACGCTCCGCTGGACAGCGACGTCTTCAACACCGAGCCCTTCGGCCCCATGGCCGCACTGCGCAGCGTCAAAAACCTGGACGAAGCCATCGCAGAAGCCAACCGCCTGCCCTTCGGCCTCTCCGCCTACGCCTTCACCAGCAGCATCAAAAATGCGCATCAACTCAGCAGCCAGGTACAAACCGGCATGTTGTGGATCAACCAGCCCGCGATGCCGTGGGCTGAGTTGCCTTTCGGCGGCGTGAAAGACTCCGGCTACGGCAGCGAGGGCGGACCGGAGGCGCTGGATTCGTATTTGAACACGAAGACGGTGGCGATGACGAGTGTTTGAGGGTAAAATTATGCCGATAGCCGACGTATTTACTTGCTAAATAGCTATTAATTTAATAGCAAATTGACTCATTTTTCTCCATTGTAGAACTGCGCTAAATCAACACTGGCAACGTATTAGAAATATCTTGCAATTCGCGCATCACAGCACGGCAGGCCAGTGTTAGCTCGCCATGACGCGACATGGCGAGGGCAACATGCCGCGTGATCACAGGCTCTACAAGCTGCGCTGCTTGCAGCTTGTTGTCTTTCACAGCCGCATCGATGGCGTAAGGCCCTAACAAGGCGTACACACCGCCGCCAGCCACGATGCGCGTTTGTAAAGCCAATGAATCGGCTTCTAAAACAACATGCAGCGATATCCCGCATTCGGCGCTGATTTGGTCTAGCCGATCACGCCAGCTGCTGGGTCGGCAAAACAGCACCAAGGGCAAGTCTTTCAGCGCTGAAAACGCAACGCTGGCTTGCGCCGTGAGCGGGTCACCTGCCGCGCCAATCAAATACGTTGAGGTTTGGGTCAGATAGACATCACCGCTTCTGGGGATGGGGTGATGTCTGTAGAGCACCGCCAAATCCAAGCTGCCGTCTTCCAGCCAGGTTTCCAACTGAGCACCTTGCCCCTCGCGCACGCTCAGCTGCACCAGGGGATGATGTTGTCGCAGCCTGGCATGCAGTGTTGTCACCAGTGGATGGGCCGCGGAGGGCATCACACCAATGCGCACCCTCCCCATGGGCTTTCCGGCGACTTCGAGTATTTCGCTCTCGAGTAGTTCTGTGCTGTTGAGCCAACTGCGCACCTTGGGCGCGATGCGTCGTCCGAATTCCGTTAACGTCACGCCGCGGCCATTGCGCTGAAAAAGACGCCCACCACAAGCTTGCTCAAGCTCGCTGATACGCCGGCTGATATGCGGCTGGCTGGTATTGCGCGCCAAGGCTACTTTGCTCAGACTGCCTAAATCTGCAGCCTCTAGAAACACACGCCACGCTGTTTGGTCCATGGTTGGATCACCCTAGAAATGCGTAAATTGTATATCTGAAATGTCTGATTTACCAGTTCCGATATAGATGATCTCTTTTTACACTTCCTCTCGCGCACACCATGCGCTTCGACTTACCCCATAAATCTCACCAACACATACGCAACAAAAGGATTTGATATGCAAGCTCTAGATCTTCGTGGACTCGTTCCCGCACCTATTACGCCTTTCACCCGCGATGGTGCGGTTGACTACCCCGCCATCAAACGCCTGGGTGCCTGGCTGGGCAGCATCCCCGGCGTCAAGGGTCTCACTGTGCTGGGTCATGCCGGAGAAGGCACTTTCCTGGAACGCGACGAGCAGCTCAAGGTGATTGAGGCCTTCCGTAATTCCACCGACGGTCGCATCCCTATCATTGCAGGGATCACGCTTGAAGGCACGCAAGTAGCGGCTGCCGAAGCCAAGCGGGCGGTGGATGCTGGTGCAACAGCGGGTCTGGTGTACCCCTCGCATGGCTGGTTGCGTTTTGGCTACCAAAAAGGCGCGCCACAAGACAAATACCGTGCCATCTATGAGCACAGCGGCCTGCCGTTGATCCTGTTTCAATACCCTGATATCACCAAGTGCACCTATGATTTGGAGACGCAGCTGGATATTGCAGCGTTGCCAGGCGTGTTTGCCATGAAAAATGGTGTGCGCAACATGAAGCGCTGGGACCGTGAGATTCCAGTCATCCGTAAAGAGCGTCCAAACCTGCAGATTTTGACCTGCCATGACGAGTATCTGAGCCACACCATGTTTGACGTGGATGGCGCCTTGGTGGGCTACGGTTGCATCGCACCTGAGCCGTTGATAGAAATGATTGCGGCCGGCAAAGCCAAGGATTACGCGAAAGTGCGCGCCTTGCATGACCGCCTCTTACCCGTCACCGCTAGTGTCTACCACCGTGGCTCGCACATGGAAGGCTCCGTGGCGCTGAAGTGGGCTTTGGTCGCGCGTGGCATTTTGGAACATGCTGAAGTGCGCAGCCCGCTGCTGCCACTGGCTGCAGGTGCTGACAAAGAAATCTTTGCTGCCATGCAAGCCGCTGGCTTGGGCAAAGTTTAATAGCTTTACTTTTCTTGTTCGTAACATCATCACTACTGGGGCACTCGATATGCGCTTAAACCGTAAAGACTTTTTATTAGCCGTTGCAGCATTAACTTTAAACGGGTCATTTACTGGGCAAGTTTTTGCGCAGCAAAGTATCCAAGGACGCATCACGCTGGTCGTGCCTTTCGCCCCCGGTGGTGGTGTTGATATTGCCGCACGTTTGGTCAGCAGGCAATTGCAAAGCAATCTAGGTATCACTGTGATTGTCGAAAACCGTGCTGGCGCTAGTGGCACAGTCGGCGGCAAAGCGGTACAAATGTCGGCTGCCGATGGGCAAACATTGTTGTTCACGGCATCCACCCACATACTGGCCAAAGAGGTGCTGAAAACGCCTCCTTACGACCCTGTGAAGGATTTTCAGCCTGTAGCTCGGGTCGCAGAAGCGCCCTTGCTGATGGTCATCTCGCCAAATCTTCCTCAGAGAAGCGTGAAAGATGTACTTGAAGCCGCCAAACAAAATCCTGATAAATGGACGGCGGCACTGCCTGCTTTGGGCGCGGCAAGCCATGTGGGCACGCTAATGTTGGCGAAACAAGGCAATGTAAAGTTAACAACAGCAGCATACCGCGGCACCGCCCCCGCATTAACCGACGTAGCGGGTGGGCATTCTCAGATATTGGTAGATTCCATTATTTCTATCATGCCCATGGCCAAAGAAGGCAGAGTGCGCCCGATTGCCGTCACTTCGGCAAAACGCATGGGGATTGCGCCAGATATTCCAACGGCAGCTGAAAGTGGCTTTCCTGATCTGGTTTATTACGCGTGGTATGGCGTTTGGGCGCCTAAAGACACCCCAGCTGCAAAGGTAAAACTCTTAAATGAAGCCTTCAACACGGCCATCAAAGACCTAGCCAGAGCGGGTTCGCTTTCGCCCTTAGGCATACTGCCCGTCATTGAAGATGTGCCGCAATT
>JANPIC010000012.1:0-25623 GCA_031424795.1 Polaromonas sp.
GGCGTTTGGTTGGTGCTGTAGCGTACGTTGACGGCGGGCAATTGACCAGTCGTTTTGGGTAATTTCAAACCCAATTCAACCAAGCGCGTTTTGAGGGCTTGATAAAGTGCGGTGACGCCGTCGTCGTTGAACCTTGCTGCCATCGTGCCGAACACCGGCATCTGGTCGGCAGGGGTCGTCCAAGCTTCCTTGTTGCGCTGTACTTGTTTGGAGACGTCGCGCAGGGCGTCCAGCGAACCTTTGCGGTCAAACTTGTTGATGGCGACAAACTCGGCAAAGTCCAGCATGTCGATTTTTTCCAACTGGCTGGCGGCACCGAACTCGGGCGTCATCACGTACATCGGCACATCGACATGCGGCACGATGGCAGCGTCGCCTTGCCCAATGCCTGAGGTTTCAACGATCACCAGGTCAAAACCGGCGCATTTGCAGGCGGCAATCACGCCGGGCAGGGCAGGGCTGATCTCGGAGCCAAACTCGCGGGTGGCGAGTGATCTCATAAAGACGCGCTGTCCTGAATCAGCTTCAGCCTTGGCCGTGGTGTTCCAAGGCGAAATCGCATTCATGCGGATCCGGTCGCCCAACAGCGCACCGCCGGTTTTACGGCGCGATGGGTCGATGCTGATGACCGCAATACGCAAACTGTCGCTCAAATCCAGCCGGAAGCGGCGGATCAGTTCGTCGGTTAAGCTTGATTTGCCAGCACCACCAGTGCCAGTGATGCCTAAAACAGCTATTTTTTTAGTAGCAGCTTGGGTAATCAATTCGCCGGCTAGAGTCGGATTAACGGTGTTGTTTTCAAGGGCTGTGATGAGTTGCGACAACGCACGCCAGCTGGCGTCAGAATGGCCTTGGATGGCGTCTAACTTGGTCGGTGCGTACGCCGTCAGGTCTTTGTCGCAGCGCATCACCATCTCGCCGATCATGCCCTGCAGGCCCATGCGCTGGCCGTCTTCGGGGCTGAAGATGCGGGAGACGCCGTAGGCCTGCAGCTCGCGGATTTCGGGCGGCACAATCACGCCGCCGCCGCCGCCAAACACCTGAATATGTGCGCCGCCCCGCGCTTTGAGCAGGTCTATCATGTACTTGAAGTACTCGACATGGCCGCCCTGGTAAGAGCTGATGGCAATACCCTGGGCGTCTTCCTGCAAAGCGGCGGTGACCACTTCTTCGACGCTGCGGTTGTGGCCCAGGTGGATCACCTCCGCGCCCATGCCCATGATGATGCGGCGCATGATGTTGATGGCGGCGTCGTGGCCGTCAAACAGGCTGGCCGCGGTCACAAAGCGCACTTTGTGGGTCGGGCGGTAGTTGGCCAGGGCTTTGTAATCTGCGGACAGGTTGGTCATGGGGTGGGCTCCGGATGTGCAAAAGATGAGATCAGAACCCCCTGAGCTTACTTGACGTTTACGTAAACGTCAATGGCGATGTGTTTGACCAAAAAAGTAAAAAGGACGCAAAAGCGTCCTTTTGCACAAACCAAGTTGCGATTAGCCACCGAGATAGGCGGCTTGGACGGCGGGGTCGTGTTTGAGCTTCTCTGCCGGCCCGTGGACTGAAATGCGGCCATTTTCAAGTACATAGCCATAGTCGGCCACATTCAGCGCAGCCGCCGCGAACTGTTCAACCAAAAGCATCGTCACACCCTGACTTTTCAGGCGCAGGATGATGTTGAATACTTCTTCGACCAGAATCGGTGCCAGGCCCATGGACGGCTCGTCCAGCAAGATCACTTCAGGATTGAGCATCACAGCGCGCGCCATCGCCAGCATTTGCTGCTCGCCGCCTGACAGCGTGCCGGCCAATTGGGATGTGCGCTCTTTCAGACGTGGAAACATCTCCAGCGCTTGTTGCAGGTCAGATTCCACATCGCCTTTCGGGCGGACGTTGGTGTAGCGGACAAAAGCGCCCAGGCGGATGTTGTCCAGTACGCTCAGTGTCGGGAAGACGCGGCGACCCTCGGGTGAGTGCGCTAGGCCGAGTTTGGCGATTTGGTGGGACTCCAGCCCCGTGATGTCTTTGCCAGCTAGGGTGATCTTGCCGGCTGTTGGTTTTATCATGCCCGAGATGGCGCGCATGGTGGTGGTTTTTCCGGCACCGTTGGAGCCAATCAAGGTCACAACTTTACCTTTAGGCACCTGCATGGAAATGCCGTGAAGCACTTCAACCTTGCCATAACCGGCTTCTAAGTTTTCAATGGTGAGCATAGTGGATCGTTCCTGTTATCAATTCGATATGGCATCAATGCGTCTCAACGCTGCTACCGAGGTAGGCCTCGATCACTTTGGGGTCTTTTTGCACGTCGGTAGGTTTGCCTTCTGCGATTTTTTGTCCAAAGTCCAACACAGTTACAGTGTCAGAAATACCCATCACCACATCCATGTGATGCTCAATCAAAATGACGGTGATACCGTGGTCGCGAATCTTTTGGATCATGCTCATCAACTCGGGCAGATCAGCAGGTGGTAGTCCGGCCGCAGGCTCGTCAAGCAACAACAAGCTAGGGTTCAAGCCCAAAGCGCGAGCAATTTCTAACAAACGCTGTTTGCCATAAGGCAGATTCCGCGCTTCTTCGTTGCTCAAAGCCGTTAAACCTACAAACTCGAGCAAACTGGCTGCTTGTTCGCGTGCAGCTTGGTCTTCGCGCTTGTAGCGAGGCGTGTTCAGCATCACATTTAATACATTGCTTTTGTAGGTGTGGTGCAGGCCAACCAACACGTTGTCTGTTGCCGACATTTCACCAAACAATTGCACGTTTTGGAAGGTGCGTGCAATGCCTGACAAAGCGATACTCGAAGGCGTTTGTCCTACAACTGTTTTTCCGCTGAAAACGACATCACCCGCGGTTGGTTGGTAAATACCCGTCAGCACATTCATCATCGTGCTTTTGCCAGAACCGTTGGGACCTATCAAGCCGTGAATCGTGCCGGGAGCGACGTGCAAATCAACCAAGTTTAGAGCTTTCAAACCACCGAACTGCATCAAAATTTGCTTGGCCTCTAGCAAAAAGCCTGAACTGGAAGGCGCAGCTGCCGCCAACTTCAGACCATGGCTGACAGCCCCAGTTTTTTGAGCAGCAGGCACTGTCGACGCTTTGTAGAAATGACCAAATGAATCTCTGAAAAATCCGACGATGCCGTCCTGCAAGTAATAAACCACAAACAAGGTCAGTAAACCAAAAATGGTCAAACGCCAGTCGGTGATGTTTTCGAGTCGATAGGCAAATATCGCCATCGCCACAGTGGCGATCACGGGGATGGCAAGCTCTTGCGCGGTTTTAAGTTTGCGAGAGATGTTGTAAACAGCCATCGCAACAACTGCCACGGCCAAAACGGTAGCAATGATGCGGAACAGCTTGATGTCGGACAGCAGGCTAGGCAACATCACCACAATCACCGCACCAATGAGTGCGCCTGAACGCGTCTTACGGCCACCCATGATGACGGCTAGCAAAAACAAGATGGTCAATTCGTTGTTATAGGTGTTCGGAGAAATGTATTCTTCTGAATAGGTGTACAAACCGCCTGCCAAACCTGCAAAAGCGGCACTGATGACGAAGGCATAGACCTTGTAACGGTAGACCGATACACCCATACAATCACACGCCACCGGGCTATCGCGCAATGCCTCAAAGGCGCGGCCAAGATGTGACTTCAAAATACGGTGCACGAACAACAGCGCCAGCGCCATCAGGACGAGCACAACATAGTAGTACTCAATCTCATCGAGCTTGTGGCCAAACATCAAAGGCTTAGGAACTTTGACGCCGATAGGACCTTCGGTTAAAAAGGTCATCTCATTGATCAAAATCTGGATGATCGTGCCAAAAGCCAAGGTCACCATCGCCAAATAAGGTCCAGTGACGCGCAATGCAGGCAAAGCGAGAATTGCACCAAACCCAGCAGTTACAGCAATGGCCGCTGGCACAGCAATAAAGAACGACATGCCAAGCTTGAAAAACAGCACGCCTACCGTGTAAGAGCCAACACCAAACAAGCCCGCGTGACCTAAAGACACTTGACCCGTATAGCCAACCACAATGTCCAAACCAAATAACAGTATGGCGTAGATCAAAATGGTTTCAACCAGATGGATGTAATAGGGATTAGGAACGATAACGGGGAAAACCGCTAGACCAACAAGGCAAGCAAGCGCTAACAAAAAAGATTTTTTGATCAACATGATTTGGTTAAACCTTTTTGATGGCCAACTTGCCAAACAAACCAGCCGGCTTCACAGCCAGCACCAACAAAAGCAATACCAAGCCAGGCACATCTTTGTACCCTGTAGAAATATAGTAGCCAGTGGTGGTTTCAGCAATGCCTAAAATGAGGCCTCCCACAATCACGCCTACACCCGACGTCAAGCCACCAATAATGGCGACAGCAAACGCCTTCAAGCCGAGCACAGAGCCCATGGTTGCACCTGTTAGAGTGAGTGGCGCGATCAAAACACCTGCTACGGCAGCAGTGACAGAAGACAATGCAAACGAAAACGTAATCACGCGACCGGTATTAATGCCCATCAACGATGCGGCATCACGGTCGTTGGAGGTGGCGACAACAGCTTTACCGTAAATTGATTTGCGGTTAAAAATCTCAACGGCCGCCATCATTGCCAGAGCACCGACAACCACAACGATTTCCATGGGCAGCACATTGGCGCCAAAAAGTTTGATGGGCGCCTCAGGCAATGGCGACGGAAATTTCAAATCGTCTTTCCCCCAAATATTTTCAGCCACATTTTTGAAAATAATGGCCAAAGCTATGGTGGACATGATCCAGCCAAACTCGCTCTTGATTTTGATGGCTGGGCGAACACCAATCCACTCCACAAACGCACCTTGCAAGGCACCGAAGACGATGACAATAGGAATCATCAACCAGTAATTCATATAAGGGCCACCATGGATATTTCCGACCAACGACAGCCCAACCAAAGCGCCTAACATCAATGACTCGCCTTGACCAAAATTCAGCGTGCCTGACGTAGCAAAAGTTAATTGATAGCCAAAAGCGATCACGCCATAAATCATCCCAAGCGCAATACCACTATAAATAAGTTGTAAGAAAATTTCCACGATAACTCCTAAATCAAACGAGAATCTCAAAAAGTGATAAAAAAAGCCGGATAACCGGCTTTTTATCAGACCTCAGTACAAAGCAATGTCTCTTACATTACTTTTTAGCTACCGGCTTTGCAGCGGTTTTGGTGCGAACTTCGCCGCCTTTTTTCATATCTTCTTCATAGGCGTAATAAACGCGGCCGTCCTGAACTTTACCAATCACAGCCATATTTTGTGTGATTGCTTCGTGATCGTCTTTGGTAAATGGTTTGTTGTACGTTGTGACAACACCTTCGATTGGCGCTTGCAAGTTCTCTAAAGCTGCCAAGATTTTTGGTCCTTCCGTTGACTTGGCTTGTGTCATCGCAGCCGCGAGCAAGTAAACAGAGTCATAGCCTTGAGCAGCAGACACGGGTGAAGGAATACGGTCAACTTTGTAAGCTTTTTGATAAGCGGTAATAAAGCTTTTACGCTTAGGAGTGTTGCCTTCTTGAATGAAGGTTTGCGGCATGATGGCGCCGTCAGCATTTTTACCCGCATTGTCAATAAAATTGCCCATAGACAATGTCCAAGAGCCCATCATGGGTACTTTCCAGCCCAACTTGATCATGCCATTGGCAATTTGCGCCAGCTCTGGCCCAATCCCATAAGTAATGACCACTTCAGCGCCAGCTTCTTTAGACTTCAACAACTGAGGCGTCATGTCCACGTCTTTGATGTTGTATTTCTCAATCGCAACAGCGGTGATGCCTTTTGCTTTGAGCGCTTTTTCCAAATCTTCGCGACCCAATTGGCCATAGTTGGTGGCGTCAGCCAAAATCGCTACTTTGGTGAATTTGCGACGTGAAATCAATTCTTCCACAATCATGGCAGACTGGATCGTGTCGTTCGCAGAGTTACGGAAAACGTAGTTTTCAGGCTGGTCGGCAAATTGTTTGGTGATTACGGAAGCAGTAGCTACGTTGTTCATCACCGGGATTTTGGCTTCCTGGTAGAAGCGCTGTGACGCCAAGGCCACGCCGGAGTTGATGTAGCCCACTGTTGCGACAACTTTTTCTTTGTTGATCAACTCTTGTGCGATTTGTACGCCGCGCTCGTTTTTGGCTTCGTCGTCGCGCTCGATCATCTCGATTTTGCGACCCATGATGCCGCCTTTCGCGTTGATTTCGGTCACGGCCAGTTTGGCGCCGTCACGCATGGACACGCCCATGGGGCTTGAACCGCCAGTGAGTGGGCCTTGCAGACCAATTTTAATGTTCTCAGCAGAGAAGCTGAGGGTAGCGGCAGCCAAAGTGATGGCTGAGAGGGCAATATTACGTGCAAATTTCATGTGAGTTTTCCCGAATGATTTGTGAATGGCTGCAACGTCATAAATAAACAGCAAAAATGATTATAGGTAACTAGCTGGTAACTCAAATAAGAGTAAACCATAACAAGTAAGCATGCATACTTGAAAATCGCGCAAATATAAGTAATAACCCTAGGGTTGTCAGTTGAGCTAAGTCAATTTTTTTGAATTTAAAATAACCAAGGCTAAATTAAAGCTAAGCCAAGGCTTTCAAACGCGCAGCTTTTTAGCAATCAACAAGCCTGTTAACAAGGCGGCCACAAAAACCAAGGTGTCCACGCCACCCGACAGAACAGATGCCATGGCTGGACCTGGGCAATAGCCCGCCAAGCCCCAACCGATGCCAAACATGGCAGCGCCCGCGACGAGTTTGAAATCAATATCTTTGCGGGTAGGTAGCTCAAACCTCTCCGAAACCCATGGTTTGCGTCCTTCGATCGGCGTCATGGTGAAGGCAACGAGTGTGATCATCAACGCGCCACCCATTACAAAGGCCAGGCTGGCGTCCCATGCGCCAAAGCGCTCGGGCGCGACAATGCCGCCAAAGTTCAAAAAGCCAATCACTTTGGCTGTTTGCGTCATGCCTGAAACCACCAAACCAGCGGCGAACAATGCGCCTGCCGCCAAACCAAATGCTATTTTTTTAATCATTTTGTATCCTGAAATTTATAAATGTGTAGGTGTTTTAGACGGCGAATCAAGCAGCAAAAAGCTTGACGAGCGTGACAGTCACAAAGCCAGCCGTGATGAAAACCACGGTTGACACGATGGAGCGTACCGAGCGGCGTCCAATGCCACAAACACCGTGGCCACTGGTGCAGCCCGAGCCCAAGACGGTGCCAAAACCCACCAGCAAACCAGCCAAAATAAGCAAAGGGAAGGGACGCGGCGTTGCCAGCGAAGGTGTGCCCAAGGTAAACGCGGTGATAGCACCCATACCGATCAAACCCGCGACAAAGGCCCAGCGCCAAGCTCTCTCATCTTTGGGTACACCACCAAAAGGCGCCAAAGCCCCGCCCAAAATACCGGTGATACCCGCCACGCGACCCAGCGACGCCAGCAGCAACCAGCTGGCAAAGCCAATCATCACGCCACCCATGGCAGATTGAACAAAAGGGTGCAATTCTAATAAGTTTGAAATCATGTCATACCTTTGAAATTTTTGAAATAAACGGGCAAACCTAGACACTAAGTTTGTTGCGTAGTATACTCCATACAGTATATTTGAAAAGTGTTTTCTAAAACAAGGACCCAAACATGGCACAACTGACAGACCCTATCAAGAAAAAAGCAATCCGCTCGCGCTTGGCGCGTGTTGAAGGCCAATTGCGCGGGGTACAACGTTTGATAGATGATGAGCAAGACTGCGAAAAAATCGCACAACAGCTCTCAGCCGCCCGCAAAGCCTTGGACAAAGCCTTTTTCGCCATGGTGGGTTGCATGATGGAGCAGGGCGACTTACAGGCAGACCACGTGGCGAAGATGCTCACTAAATTCGCCTAATAAGTACCAATTTTTTAAATCCTCATTCTTCATATCAGGAACTTGCCATGAACCCAATTCAACTTTTCGACCCCGCTTCCAGCACTTTTACCTACATCTTGTTTGATGAAAAATCAACAGAATCACCGCGCCCAGCCATCATCATCGACCCGGTGGATGACCAGCTGGAGCGTGACCTGGGTGTTTTGCGCCACTACGGACTCAAGCTCATCTGGGCGCTTGAAACCCATGCACATGCCGACCACATCACCAGCGCGGGTCGCTTGGCTGAGCATGCCGGCGCGCAAACCGCTGCGCCAGACGCCTGCGGCATCACCACGGCGAGCAAACAGTTGAAAGACGGCGATGTACTCAGCTTCGGCAGCCAGCACATTACCGCCCTTCATACGCCTGGGCATACCGCCGGCAGTATGAGTTTCGTGTGGAAACATGGTTCTGGCAGCACGGAGCATACCCACGCGTTTACAGGTGACACCCTGCTGATTGGTGGTTGTGGCCGTTCAGATTTCCAATCAGGTAGCGCTACCGCTTTGTACAACAGCATCACCAAAGTGCTGTTTTCATTGCCGGACAGCACTACCGTGTGGCCTGGGCATGACTACAAAGGCCAGACGCAATCAACCATTGGTGCTGAAAAAACAGGCAATGCGCGTGTCACGGGGCGCAGCTTGGAAGAGTTCGTCACGCTGATGGGACAGTTGGACTTGCCAAAACCCAAACGCTTGGACGAAGCCGTGCCTGCTAACCTGCGTTCAGGTTTAGCACAACCGGTTCGCCATGATGCGGGCGATGCAAATACGCCGCTGAGTAGCACTGACAACGCGAAGGCGGCAGACACCGTTCAACCGGCAGAGGGCTACGCTGGCAATGTTTCGCCACAGTTGGCGTATGACTGGTGGCAGGCTGGCGAGGCTGTGCTGGTCGATATCCGCACCGATGCTGAGCGCGCTTGGGTTGGCTTTGTCCCCGGCGCGGTTGATTTGGCATGGAAACAATGGCCTGGCATGGTGGCCAACCCCGCTTATGATGAAGGCATCGTTGCCGCCGTTCCAAAAGATAAAAAAGTCGTTTTGCTCTGCCGCAGCGGTCTGCGCTCCATTCCGGCAGCCAAGCGTGCCGCCGAGTTGGGGCTAGAGGCGTACAACATTATGGAAGGTTTTGAAGGCGACCCGAACTCAAACGCGCATCGCAACAGTTTGGCGGGCTGGCGGTATCGTGGTTTGCCATGGCGTCAAAATTGAGAGGATTGATACGCAGAGCGCATGAAAAAAGCGCTAAGTCATGACAACTTAGCGCTATATTTTTAATAGCTGTTTAAGCAATAAATACGCCGGCTACCGTCATATTCAAGGTCTAAAACGATCATTTATTCAGCCAAAGGTGGAATACGCAGTTTTTGTCCTGGATAAATTTTGTCCGGGTGGCTCAGCATCGGGCGATTGGCTTCAAAAATCACGGGGTATTTGCCGGCATTGCCGTAGTATTCTTTGGCGATGGCAGACAGCGTGTCGCCGCGCACCACATCGTGGAATTGTGATTCGCCAGCAGGGTCAGACACGGCGATCAAGTTGTTCACCTGAGACACGCCGCTCACGTTACCGCAACACAAAGCTGCTTTTTCGCTGTCTTCTTGTGAAGATGCGTTGCCTTGTAGGGTGACGCTACCCGTCGCGCCGTCAAACTCAACAACCAAGCCATCAATATCCAGACCTTGAGCGCCAATGTAAGTCGCAATGCCTTGGGCTGCGCCTGCATTGAGTTGGGCTAACTTTTCTGCAGCAGCCGCATCCGTTGCTGCATTGGCGGCAGCATCTTCAACTTCTTTGCGACCAAACAATTTTTCACCAGCTTCTTTGATAAAACTGAACATACCCATGTGATAACTCCTTAATTGGAAAAACAAGTTTGCAAAACTGACAACAATCTAACCCGAGCAATTGGAATCAATCGGAAGGCTACTGTATCCTGAAAGGTGTTACAGAGGCGTGACGAATCGTGAATATGCCACGGGAAAACCCTGTGTGGTATGAAATAAGCGCTTGAAGTGTGCAGTTCGTCACGTTTTCAACGTGTGCAAGCAGGGCTAGAATCCGTCAAGTCCTCCGCATTTAGAGCATTTCGTTTCACACTTCCATTAAATCTATGAGCTTTCTCGCACTTGATGTCGGTAACACACGCCTTAAATGGGCGCTGTACGATGCGCCCCACCCTGGTGCGACACTGCTCGCGCACGGTGCTGAGTTTCTGGAAAACATCGACAAACTGGCAGAGGGCCCGTGGAGCGACCTGCCTGAGCCGGGTCAGATTTTGGGCTGCATCGTTGCCGGTGACGCCATCCGTCGCCGCGTTTCCGCACAGCTAGAGCTGTGGGACACCGTGCCGCAGTGGGTGGTTTCAAGCGCTTCCGAAGCAGGGTTGACCAACGGCTACGACCACCCGACGCGCTTAGGTGCAGACCGCTGGGTGGCGATGATAGGTGCACGGCATCGCATGTTGGCACGTGAAGAATTAAACGGTGAGCGCCGCCCCTTGGTCGTCGTCATGGTCGGCACAGCGGTGACCGTCGAAGCGATAGATGTTGACGGTAAATTCCTAGGCGGCATCATCATTCCAGGCCACGGCATCATGCTGCGGGCTTTGGAGTCGGGCACAGCAGGTTTGCACGTGCCCACCGGCGATGTGGTCGATTTCCCTACCAACACCAGCGACGCGCTGACCAGCGGCGGCACCTTTGCCATTGCCGGCGCGGTCGAGCGCATGATCCAGCACGTCACCAAACACTGCGGCGCAACGCCCGTGTGCATCATGACGGGGGGTGCAGGCTGGAAAATGGCCCCCAGTATGAGCGTACCGTTTGAACTGGTGGACAGTTTGATATTTGACGGGCTGCTGGAGATTGCCAAGTCGCGCTTTGCAAGCTATGCCAACTTGGCTAAATAGATCACATCACCCGTGCTCTGACGCTCTTGCCTTTGACGCGGCCATTGTTCAGCTTCAGCATCGCCTCCTTGGCGATCTCGCGTTTGACGGCGACAAAGGTTGAAAACTCGGTCACGCTGATTTTGCCGATCTGCTCGCGCGTAAACGCAGCGCCACCTTCGTCACTGGTCAGCGCGCCCAGGACGTCGCCGGGACGGATTTTTTCTTTGCGGCCACCCAAGATGTGAATCGTTGCCATGGGTGGTACCAAGCGTTCCTTGCTCGTCGGTGTCAGCTCATCCACCTTGTGCCAGACCGACTCCCGGTGCTGGTATTGCTCGATTTTGCCCACAAAACCCATCTCGTCCATGCTGGCCAGGTTCAGCGCCAAACCCGACTCGCCCGCGCGGCCCGTGCGGCCAATGCGGTGGATATGGATTTCAGCATCGGGTGTCACATCGACGTTGATGACGGCTTCTAGCTGGTCAATATCCAGCCCACGCGAAGCCACATCGGTGGCCACCAGCACCGAGCAGCTGCGGTTGGCAAACTGCACCAGCACCTGGTCGCGCTCGCGCTGCTCCAGCTCGCCGTACAGCGCCAGCGTACTGAAGCCCTGCGCCTGCAGTAGTGCTACCAGCTCGCGGCATTGGTTTTTGGTGTTGCAAAACGCCAGTGTGCTGACGGGCCGAAAGTGGTTCAGCAGCAGCGCCACGGTGGGCAGGCGGTCGGCCCGCGTCACCTGGTAAAAGCGCTGCTCGATCAGGTTTTCAGCGTGTTGCGATTCAACCTTGATGGTCTGCGGCTCGCGCATGAACTTGTTGGCGATGCCGGCAATGCCCTCGGGATAGGTGGCGGAGAACAGCAGGGTTTGGCGCTCTTTCGGGCACTGTTTCACCACCGTCACAATGTCGTCCAGAAAGCCCATGTCCAGCATGCGGTCGGCCTCGTCCAGCACCAGCGTGTTGAGGGCTTCCAGCGACAAATACTCGCGCGCCATGTGGTCCATGATGCGTCCCGGTGTGCCGACGACGATGTGCGCCCCATGCTCCAAGCTGGCACGTTGCCCGCGTAGTGGCACGCCACCGCACAGGGTCACGATTTTGATGTTTTCTTCAGCGCGTGCCAAGCGGCGCAGCTCTGTGGTTACTTGGTCGGCCAGTTCGCGGGTTGGGCACAGCACCAGCGCTTGCACTGCAAAACGGCGCGGGTTCAGGTTGGCGAGCAGCGCCAGAGCAAAAGCGGCGGTTTTTCCGCTGCCAGTTTTGGCCTGGGCGATCAAATCTTTGCCCAAGAGGGCGATCGGCAAACTGGCCGCCTGGATGGCGGTCATCTCGGTGTAGCCGAGTTTGTCCAAGTTGGCGAGGGTGGCCGGATTGAGGGGGAGGGAGGAGAAGCCGGTAGCTTTTAAAGCAGAGGAAGTAATGGAAGTCATACCCCCATTATCGTGAAACGCCATAATGAAAGGAAATCACGTGAGAATCACCGAAATAACGAGAACGCCATGACAACATCTCAGCATCAACAAACCGTCAGCTTGATAGGCGTTCCCACCGACATTGGCGCAGGCACGCTGGGCGCACGCATGGGTCCAGAAGCGCTACGCGTCGCTGGGGTTACAAAAGCGATTGAGCAGTTTGGTCTGACGGTGAAAGATTGCGGCAATTTAAGTGGCCCAGCCAATCCGTGGCAAACCGCTGTGAATGGCTTCAGGCATTTGCCAGAGGTTGTGCAATGGAACCAAACGCTGCACGACGCCATGTACACCGAACTCAAAGCGGGGCATTTGCCCATTATGCTGGGCGGTGACCACTGCTTGGGTATTGGCTCCATCAGCGCCGTAGCCAAATATTGCCGTGAGATGGGTAAAAAGCTGCGCGTGCTGTGGTTTGACGCGCACGCCGACTTCAACACCGCCACCCTCACGCCCAGCGGAAATATCCATGGCATGCCAGTAGCTTGCTTGTGTGGTCATGGCCCCAAAGAATTGGTTGAAATGGGCGGCCACAGCGCTGACAAGCCAGCGCTAAACCCCAAAGAACTTAGGCAAATCGGCATTCGCAGCGTAGATGCGGGTGAAAAACAACTGGTGCATGACATGGGCATCGAGGTGTTTGACATGCGTTACATCGACGAGATGGGCATGCGTCACGCCATGGAGCTGGCGCTGGCGCTGGTCGATGCCAACACCCATTTGCACGTCAGCTTGGACGTCGATTTTCTCGACCCCGACATCGCGCCTGGCGTGGGCACAACAGTGCGCGGTGGCCCGACCTACCGCGAGGCGCAGCTGTGCATGGAAATGGTTGCCGACACCGGTCGTTTGGCCTCGTTAGACGTGGTGGAGCTGAACCCGGCGTTTGATGTGCGCAACCAAACGGCTGAGCTGGCGGTAGATTTGATTGAGAGTTTGTTTGGCAAAAGCACTTTGATGCGGACGGTGCGCTCTTAACCGTCTTGTATGATTCAAGCTTCTATGGAAGCACTCTACATCTCTACTGGCGTGGTCGCCTTGGCCGAAATGGGCGACAAAACGCAACTTTTGGCCTTCATTCTAGCTGCCCGTTTTAAAAAACCAGTCCCCATCATTCTTGGTATCTTGCTCGCGACCTTGGTGAATCACGGTTTGGCGGGCGCTTTGGGCGCTTGGATTACCTCAGTCATCAGTCCTGACACCATGCGTTGGGTATTGGGCTTGTCATTCATCGCCATGGCAGTCTGGACGCTGATTCCCGACAAAATTGAGGAAGAAGAAACCCAAATCGCGCAAAAATTGGGTGTTTTCGGTGCAACCTTGGTCACTTTCTTTCTGGCTGAAATGGGCGACAAAACCCAAATTGCCACCGTTGCATTGGCTGCACACTATGGTGCGCCGCTGCTGGTGGTCATCGGCACCACACTGGGGATGTTGATTGCCGACGTCCCGGCGGTCTTTGTCGGCAACAAGTTTGCCGACAGGATTCCCATGAAGCTGGTGCACAGCATTGCCGCCGCCATTTTTGCCATCATGGGGATGCTGACGTTACTGAAGGCTGAAAAGCTGTTTCAGTAATCCGTTTGGATATCCTTTAAACCGCTGTCCACGCCCCATCGTGCATGCTGGATTGAATCACCGCCGCCACAAACTGCACACCCAGCAAACCGTCTAAAGAATTCGGAAAGTGCAGCGCCAGCGGGTCAGCCGCTTGTCCAGAGCGCCGTGCTGCAATGGCTTCGGCGGCATCTGAGTATAAATTCGCAAAACCTTCGTGAAAACCTTCGGGATGCCCAGCCACAATGCGCGATGATCGGGCAGCCAAAGGCAAAGTACCTGGCCCATTGGGGGTACGGTTTTGCGATGGCGCACCCAGCGGCTTGAAGGTCAAAGCTTGCGGACATTCTTGCTGCCACTCCAGGCTGCCCAGCGAGCCGCTCACGCGAATGCGCAGCGCATTTTCTACCCCCGCGGCAGCTTGCGTCACCCAAAAACTACCGCGTGCGCCATTGCTCAGGCGCAAGAGAGCACCGGCAAAGTCGTGTGTAATCCGATCGGGTACGATGCTGCCTACCTCGGCCGCCACTTGGCTCACTTCCAGCCCCGTGATGAAACGCAGTAAATTGTGCGCATGTGTGCCAATATCACCCATCACCAGCGAGGGACCACCGCGTTGCGGGTCTTCCTTCCAAGCCTTTTTACCGGGTCCTGCTGTGGCACGGCCGCCTTGGACGTATTCAACTTGCACCAGCCGAATGTCACCCAGTTCGCCACCCGCCACCATAGCCTTGGCTTGGCGCACCATGGGGTAGCCGGTGTAGTTGTGCGTTAAACAAAACACCAAGCCTGTGTCGTTCACGCGCTGGTGCAATTGCGTGGCTTCAAGCGCCGTGTTGGTCATCGGTTTGTCGCAAATCACGTCAAAACCTTGTGTCAACGCTTCAAAAGCAAATTCAAAATGGCTGTCGTTAGGCGTCATGATGGCGATCACATCTGCGCCATCACCGGCGCTATTGTTGCGCGCAGCTTCGCCATTCAACAGGGCTATGCCGCTGGCGTAACAACGTTCCGCGTGCAAACCCAGTTCGCGCCCTGCGTCAATAGATTTTTGTGAGTCAGAGGACAGCGCCGCAGCCACCAACTCATAGCGGTCATCCAGCCGCGCTGCTTGCCTGTGCATCGCACCGATGAACGAACCCGGCCCACCGCCTATCACGGCTAATCGCAGGCGACGACTCAGCATGGAAATTACGGGATTTAAAGACATAATGTGCGTAAGTTTACTTGCCCCAGCGCAAAACCATAGGGTCTAAACGTCTAGCCGTTGCAATCAGTCCCGCGCGGGTATCCGGATGCTGCGCTGGGAAGGGGTGGCGTGGCGCTTCGCAGGCAATCACACCGCCTTCATGCATCAACGACTTGCAGGCCAGCAAGCCACTTTGGCGATTCTCATGGTTGATCAGCGGCAGCCATTGTTGGTACAAGCCAGCAGCTTCCTCACGTTTGCCAGCCGCAAAGGCATCGACAATCTTGCGAATGCCATCAGGATAGGCCCCACCCGTCATCGCACCTGTGGCACCGGCTTCCAAGTCTGGCATCAGCGTGATTGCTTCCTCGCCATCCCACGGGCCTTCAACAGCTGCACCACCCAGGCGAATCAATTCACGCAATTTTGATGCAGCGCCTGGCGTTTCGATCTTGAAGTACGAGACTTGTTTGATCTCGTTGGCCATGCGCGCCAACAAAGCGGCAGACAGCGTGGTGCCACTGACGGGGGCATCTTGAATCATGATAGGGATATCGATCGCATCCGACAGACGACTAAAAAACTCAATCGTCTGATTTTCTGGCACACGTATCGTTGCACCGTGGTAAGGCGGCATCACCATCACCATGGCTGCCCCCGCTTTCTGTGCGCGCAAGCTGCGTTCGGCGCAGATTTGCGTGCTGAAGTGGGTGGTGGTCACAATCACGGGTATGCGACCTTTGACGTGCTCCAAAATAGTGGTGGTCAAGACTTCACGCTCAGCGTCGGATAGCACAAATTGTTCTGAAAAATTCGCCAAAATACACAAACCATTGGAACCAGCATCGATCATGAAATCGACAGCACGTTTTTGGCTCGCAAGGTCAAGTTCACCAGATGCCGTGAAGGTGGTTGGAACAACGGGGAAGACACCTTTGAAGCGAGCCGTTGAAGCCGGTTGAGGGGCCGTTTGAAAAGAAGTTTGAGTAGCAGTTGCCATGATCAATTTGTCTTGTTTTTGTTGTAAACATCCACACACACTGCTGCCAGCAAGACCAAGCCCTTGATGACCTGTTGCCAATCAATGCCAATGCCCATGATGGACATGCCATTGTTCATCACGCCCATGATGAACGCGCCAATAACAGCGCCAAGCACCTTGCCCACACCGCCTGAGGCCGATGCCCCCCCGATAAAGCAAGCGGCAATCACATCCAACTCAAAGCCCAAACCCGCTTTGGGCGTGGCGGTGTTCAAACGCGCTGCAAATATCAAACCAGCCAATGCCGCCAAAACCCCCATGTTGATGAAGGTGTAAAAAGTCAAGCGCTCGGTTTTAATGCCGGACAAGCGAGCCGCTTTCTCGTTGCCGCCCAATGCATAAATGCGTCTGCCAACGGTTGTTTTCGAAGTCACGAAGTCATAAGCAAACATCAACAAAAGCATCACAATCAGCACATTGGGCAAGCCTTTGTAAGACGACAGCAGGTAGCTGAACGCGGTAATCATGGCGACAAAAACCAAGTTCTTGAAAACAAAAAATGCGGTTGGCTCGTTGTCCATGCCGTGTTTGATGCGGTCAGCCCTGTCACGTACTTTGCTGATGAGTAAACCCAGAGCGATCAAAACACCCACCACCAAAGACAGGATGCGCAGGTTCTCACCAGAGAAAGGGTCAGGAATAAAGCCGGTGCTTAAAAGTTGAAAATCTGCCGGAAAAGGCCCCACCGAAGAACCACCTAATACGGCAAGCGCCAAACCCTTGAACACCAGCATGCCAGCCAGCGTGACGATGAAAGAGGGTATTTTGTAAAACGCCACCCAATAGCCCTGTGCCGCACCAATGGCACCACCTAAAACCAGGCAAATGAGCGTAGCCGGCACAAAATGCATCCCATACTCAACCATCAACACGGCAGCAACCGCACCAATAAAGCCACTCACCGATCCTACCGACAGGTCGATATGCCCTGCCACAATAACAAGCAACATGCCCAGTGCCATCACGATGATGTAGCTGTTTTGCAAAATCAAGTTGGTCAGGTTGAGTGGCTGAAACAATGTGCCATCCGTCTTCACCTGAAAAAACACCATGATGGCGACGAGTGAAATCAGTAAGCCATACTCGCGTAGGTTGTTTTTTAGAAAACTCGCGCCGCCCGCAGGCTTTTTAATTTCTAAATTGCTTGTTGTTGCCATGTCAATTCACTCCTGATGTCACGATAGATCGCATAATTTTTTCTTGGGTGGCTTCTGCCGCTGTAAATTCAGCCACAAACGTGCCTTCGTTGAGTACACAAATTCGGTCACACATGCCCAGCAGTTCTGGCATTTCACTTGAAATCATGATCACGCATTTGCCTTCACTGGCCAGTTGCGCAATGATGGTGTAAATCTCGTACTTCGCGCCCACGTCAATCCCTCGCGTGGGTTCGTCAAGGATGAGGACTTCTGGGTCGGAAAACAGCCATTTACTCAACACAACCTTTTGCTGGTTGCCACCCGATAAATTGACGGTGCGTGCAAACACATTCGGGCTGCGAATATTGAGCTTTTGGCGATAGTCTTCCGCCACTTTGAATTCAATACCTTCGTCAATCACTGTGTAGTTTGATACGGCTTCCAAGTTCGCCAGTGTGGTATTCCAGGCAATGGTTTCGTCTAAAACCAAGCCGTAGCCTTTGCGGTCTTCGGTGACATAGGCAATGCCATGATTGATGGCTTTTTGTACGGTGCTGGTATCAATGACCTTGCCATGTAGAAGAACTTCGCCGCTGATGCCTTGGCCGTAGGTGCGTCCAAAAACGCTCATCGCCAACTCAGTGCGTCCTGCGCCCATCAGCCCAGCAATGCCGACGATTTCACCCCGTTTGACGTGCAAATCGACGCCTTTGATAACTTGCCGTTCGGCATGCACATCGTGGTGCACTTGCCAGTTTTTGATTTCAAAAACGGTATCGCCAATGTTAGGCGTGCGCTTGGGGTAGCGGTCGGCCATCTCACGACCCACCATGTGTTTGATGACCTGGTCTTCGCTGATAGGCTCCTGTGCGCAATCAAGCGAGGCGACCGTGGCACCATCGCGCAGCACGGTGATGGCATCAGCCACTTTGGCTATTTCGTTGAGTTTGTGCGAGATCAAAATGCAGGCAATACCCTGACGCTTCAGCTCTAAAAGCAACTCCAGCAAGGCGTCACTGTCGGTTTCGTTCAAGCTCGCGGTGGGCTCGTCCAAAATCAAGAGTTTGACTTCCTTGGACAAGGCTTTGGCAATTTCGATCAACTGCTGTTTGCCCACCCCTAAATTGGTGATCAGTGCATTGGGTGATTCTTTCAAGCCTACTTTTTCAAGCAGCGCCTGTGTTTTTAGAAATGATACATTCCAGTCAATCACACCATACTTGGCTTGCTCGTTACCCAGAAAAATATTTTCAGTAATGGACAACAAGGGCACCAAGGCCAGCTCTTGGTGAATGATGATGATGCCTTTGTGCTCGCTATCAGCAATGCCTTTAAAGCGACACGACTGCCCGAGAAATTTGATTTCGCCTTCATAGTCACCAGCTGGGTATACGCCGCTCAGTACTTTCATCAGCGTTGATTTGCCGGCCCCGTTTTCACCCACAATGGCGTGAATTTGACCGGCTTGCACCGTTAAGTTCACATTGTTCAGCGCTTTGACGCTGTGAAATGCTTTGGTGATGCCGCGCATTTCTAGAATGGGATCAGCCATATTGCCTCTTGTTTTTCTATTTTTGTCATTGCTTTGAATTGTCCGATGTGCCTACATCGTATGACAATGCGCCCAGAATGTAAAAAGGCTCTGCGCTGGTCGGCACAGAGCCTTTCTCTTGGGCTTGTCTAGCCGGTTTTTATTTCAGCTGCTCTTCTTTGATGTAGCCACTGCCTACCAAGACTTGCTTGTAGTTAGACAAATCTACGCTTACTGGCTTCAACAAGTAAGAAGGAACGACTTTGACCTTGTTGTTGTAGGTTTTTGTGTCGTTGATTTCAACGGTTTTACCGCTCATCATGGCGTCAACCATACCAGCAGTTACTTTGGCCAGCTCGCGCGTGTCTTTGAAAATCGTAGAGTACTGCTCTTTACGGATGATAGATTTCACGGATGGCACTTCTGCATCTTGACCGCTCACAAACGGGTAAGGTTGTGAAGCGCTGCCGTAACCCACGCCTTTGAGGGATGACAAAATACCAATGCTCAAACCGTCATACGGAGACAACACGGCATTGACTTTGGCTTTGCCATAGTAGGCGCTCAGCAAGTTGTCCATACGCGCTTGCGCTACAGCGCCATCCCAGCGCAAGGTCGATACCTTGGTCATGCCGACTTGTTTGCTTTGCACAACCAGTTTGCCGCTCTTGATATACGGGTCAAGCACAGACATCGCTCCGTCATAGAAGAAGAAAGCATTGTTGTCGTCAGCAGAGCCGCCAAAGAGTTCGATATTGAACGGGCCTTTGCCCTCTTTCAAGCCAAGTGCTTTTTCGAGTGACTGTGCTTGCAACACGCCGACTTGGAAGTTGTCAAACGTCGCATAGTAGTCCACGTTCTTGCTGCCCACGATCAAACGGTCATACGCCACAACTTTGATGCCTTTGTCGGCTGCTTTTTGCAGCGCATTGGACAAGGTTGAGCCGTCAATCGCCGCAATCACCAAAACCTTCACACCTTTGGTGATCATGTTTTCGATTTGTGCCAATTGGTTTGGAATGTCGTCATCTGCGTATTGCAAATCGGCCTTGTAGCCTTTAGCCGCCAAAGCAGCGACCATGCTGTTGCCGTCGCTCACCCAGCGGGTTGATGTTTTGGTTGGCATCGCGACACCAACTGTGCCTTTGTCTTGCGCGTTGGCCATAGGAGCGCTGAAGGCGAAACCCAGCGTGATGGCGGCAGCAAGTGCCTTGAGAGTAGTTCTACGTGCTTTCATGTATCTCCAATTTTTGGTTAAGTTGATGTCAATGCTCTGTGCCTTCCAACGCAGATACCGCATCATACGGATTTGATTGATAATCTTCTAATGCTAATTTCACGCTATGCAATACATTAATCAATATCAGTAAAAACCCGCACTAACCTTTAAAGCTATGACAAACTACATGCACTGGTTCATCCGTTCGCGGCTTAAAACACGCCAGCTCTTGCTGCTCGTGGCACTGGCAGAGCACGGCAACATCCACAAAGCTTCGCAGTCGCTGAGCATGACGCAGCCCGCTGCGTCTAAGCTTCTTAAAGATTTGGAAGATGCCTTGGAAGTATCTCTCTTTGATCGATTGCCCAGGGGCATGCGTCCCACGTGGTACGGCGAGACCATGATTCGCCATGCGCGCGTCGCCTTGGGAAGCCTGAACCAAGCACATGACGAGCTGGAAGCAGCCAAGGCTGGGCAGTTTGGGCAAGTGTATGTGGGTGCGATATCTTCGCCCGGGCTGGCTTTGATGCCACCAGCCGTGGCCATGGTCAAGCTGGAGCACCCCAATTTGCAAATTGCCTTGCAAATTGAATCCAGCGATATTTTGATAGAGCGGCTGAACCAGGGGAAGCTGGATATTTTGGTCGCGCGTTTGTTTGCGCAGCATGATAAGTCTCAATTACGCTACGAAATGCTGTCAGAGGAAGCGGTTTGCGCGATTGCCCGCCCTGGTCATCCGCTGCTTAGCATGCGGGCACCCACCTTGCACGATGCCGTGGCGATGGGCTGGATCATCCCGCCTGACGGCAGCGTGTTGCGCCATCGGTTTGACTTGATGTTTCAAGAGGTGGGACTGCAGACACCTGTCAACGTCATCGAAACAGGTTCTTTGATGTTCACGACAAAAATGCTGCAGCAAAGCGACATGATCAGCGTTGTCGCGACCGACGTGGCGCGCTACTACGCCGCTCACGGCTTGTTGGCTATTTTGCCCATGTCGCTGCCCTGTCAAATGGATGCTTTTGGCATCATCACACGGCGCGACAGGTTGTTGTCGCCAGCGGCCAAAGTCATGTTGCGTGCGCTCAAAACTTCCGCCATGTCGGTCTATGGCAAGCAGCTTGACTTGACAGCCGATGAAGCGCTTAGTTCCAGCCTGCGTCGACCTTAAATTCTTGCGCGGTGCACATCGCACCATCGTCAGCCGCTAAAAACAACACCATGTTGGCAATGTCTGAGGGTTGCAATTTATCGGGCAAGCATTGGTTGCGTTTGATGGCTTCTTCGCCTTCGGTGT
Organism: Polaromonas sp.; assembly: GCA_031424795.1. Taxonomy (GTDB): domain Bacteria; phylum Pseudomonadota; class Gammaproteobacteria; order Burkholderiales; family Burkholderiaceae_C; genus Aalborgiella. The sequence continues at coordinate 21,284 of JANPIC010000012.1, forward strand.
TCAACCACATTTTGATCTGGCGCTCGGTCATCACCCAGCCTGGCGACACGGTGTTGATACGAATCCTGTCTGCCCCCAGGCTCTCGGCCAAGCCCCGTGTCAAGCCGTTCACCGACGACTTGGCGATCGCATAACACGGGTAAGTGCCGCCTTTGGTTTGCCAGCCGGTTGAGCCTAGGTTGATGACCGATCCACCCTTCAGCCTTTGCATGCTCGGCACAATGGCCTGAATTGCAAAAAACGCCGGGCGCTGGTTCACGGCCATGCGTTCCTCCCAGTACTCTGGCGTCACAGATTCCAGCGTGTGGCGGTCATCTCGCGCCACGTTGTTGACCAAGGCCGAAAAATCGCCCAGCTCGCTCACAGCCGCGTCAATGGTTTGCTTCAAAGCGCTAACATCGCGCACATCGCATACGCGCCACCAGGGCGCTAAATAGCCATTTTCCGCAATTGTTTTTGCAAGCTGTGCACTTTCGGACTCAGCCATGTCAATAAAAGCGACTTGTGCGCCTTGCTGTGCAAAGGCCGTCACCATCGCCGCACCAATGCCCGTGCCTCCGCCAGTGATAAAAACGCGCTTGCCTTTCAGGCTAGGAAAGGTGGCTAATTTTTTAGCCGAATTTGGAGTCGATAAAGCTGCAGTCATGAAAGCGTATTCCTGTTTAAATCCGACATATTGCAATTTGCATATGTCAGATATTGATTAAAGTATTTTCTATTATCACTATGCCTTGTTACGATACGATTTGTCAAGTTGACTTCACTTTTTTTTCTGATTTTTAAATAATTTATTGAGACCATGGACGTTAAAAAATACCCCGTACGCCGCAGCCAAGCTTGGTTTGGCAGAGATGACCGCGATGGCTTTGTGCATCGCAGCTGGCTTAAAAACCAGGGCTACCCGCATGACGAGTTGGATGGTCGTCCCGTCATCGGCATTTGCAACACGTGGAGCGAGTTGACCCCCTGCAATGGTCACTTCCGTGAGCTGGCTGAGTTTGTGAAACGCGGCGTCTATGAGGCCGGTGGTTTTCCGCTGGAATTCCCCGTCATGTCTTTGGGTGAGACGCAGCTGCGCCCCACGGCCATGCTGTTTCGCAACTTGGCCAGCATGGACGTGGAAGAATCCATTCGCGGCAACCCGATTGACGGCGTCGTGCTGCTCATGGGCTGCGACAAAACCACGCCATCGTTGATGATGGGCGCAGCCAGCTGCGATTTGCCGACCATAGGCGTCTCTGGCGGCCCGATGTTGAATGGCAAGTTTCGCGGCAAAGACATAGGCTCTGGCACCGGCGTGTGGCAAATGAGCGAGATGGTGCGCGCCGGCGAGATGACGCAGCAAGACTTCACCGAGGCTGAATCCTGCATGCACCGCTCCAAAGGCAGCTGCATGACCATGGGCACCGCCAGCACCATGGCCAGCATGGTGGAAGCGCTGGGCATGTCGCTGCCAGAAAACGCCGCCATCCCCGCGGCCGACACACGCCGCAACCGCTTGGCACAAATGAGCGGTCGCCGCATCGTTGAAATGGTCAACCAAGACATCAAGATGTCGCAGATTTTGACCCGCGAAGCCTTTGAAAACGCCATCCGCACCTGCGCCGCCATTGGCGGCTCGACCAACGCGGTGATTCACCTCATCGCCATCGCCGGCCGCATGGGTATCAAGCTCGATTTGGACGATTGGGACAAATTGGGTGCCAGCGTACCGTGTTTGCTGAATTTGCAACCCTCAGGCAAGTACCTGATGGAAGATTTCTACTACGCTGGTGGCCTGCCCGCCATCCTGCGCGAGATTCAGCCCATCTTGCACCTGGGCGCACTCACCGCCAACGGCAAAACTTTGGGTGAGAACATTGAAAACGCGCCGTGCTACAACCGCGACGTCATCAAAACGCCTGACGAGCCCTTCATGAAAGACGCCGGCATTGCCGTACTGCGCGGCAATTTGGCGCCCAACGGCGCGGTCATCAAACCGTCTGCCGCGTCCGCACATTTGCTGCAGCACCGTGGCCGCGCCGTGGTGTTTGAAGACATTGAAGATTTCCACGCCCGCATTGACAGTGATGCGTTGGACGTTGACGAGCATTGCATCATGGTGCTGAAAAACTGCGGCCCCAAAGGCTACCCCGGCATGGCCGAAGTGGGCAATATGCCACTGCCGCCCAAAATTCTGCAAAAAGGCATCACCGACATGGTGCGCATCAGCGACGGCCGCATGAGCGGCACGGCCTACGGCACCGTGGTACTGCACACTTCGCCCGAAGCTGCAGCGGGTGGCCCATTGGCTTTGGTGCAAAATGGCGACATGATTGAGCTAGACGTCGCAGGTCGCCGCCTGCATTTAGAAGTGACGGACGAAGAGCTTGCTCGTCGCCGCCTCAGCTGGAAACCGCCACAACATCCCACACGCGGCTACCAAAAAATCTATGTTGACCACGTGCAGCAAGCGCATTTGGGTGCGGACTTGGACTTTTTGGTCGGTGGCAGTGGTGCTTTGGTACCACGCGACTCGCATTGAAAACACCAGCTAACAACGCCAACCAGCCCTTCATCGCCGTCGATTGGGGCACGTCTTCCTTTCGAGCGGCTCTGGTAGCCCCGAATGGCGAGGTGTTGGATGAGTTGTCCACACCGCGCGGTATTTTGGGTTTCAAGCCAGATGAGTTCGTGCCGTATTTGGTCGCCACTTGCGCACGTCTGACCGCAGCAGGCGGCAAGATGTTTTTGTTGTCGGGCATGATTGGCAGCAAAAATGGCCTGCTAGAAGTGCCTTACTGTCCCTGCCCCGCGACAGCCTCAGACATCGCCGCGGCGCTAGGCTGGGTTGATACTTACAAGGCTGATCTCAACATCGCCATCGTTCCCGGTGTCCGCGACGGGTTTGACGATGTCATGCGCGGTGAAGAAACCCAGGTCTTAGGCGCAGCTACCGTGCTGGGCGTACAAGACGCCACCATGGTGCTGCCCGGCACGCACAGCAAGTGGGTGCAATTGAAAGACGACGCTATTGTGAAGTTCAATACCTTCATGACCGGCGAGTTTTACGCTATGCTGGCGCAGCACTCCATTTTGGCTAAAAGCTTGCCCGAGCTGAGTGATAAACCAGCCGTCTTGGACGCCACCGCCTTCCTGCAAGGCATTGACTGTGCTCAAACAAGCAGTCAATCGGGCCAGGGGCTGCTGGGCAATGCCTTCAGCACCCGTGTCAAGTCACTGTTCAATGAATTACAACCCGCGCAGGCCGCCAGCTATTTGTCAGGCTTGGTGATTGGCGACGAGCTGTCCGCCATGCGCTTGCAAGCGGGCAGCCAAGTCATTGTGATCGGCTCCGTCACCCTGTGCGAGCGCTACACCTTGGCACTTGTCCACCTGGGCGTGCGCACCCGTCCCATGGGCAACCAGGCCGCCTGGGCCGGGCTGCACAGCATTTACACCCAAATCTCGGCACCTGCGTGACGACATCACTATGACGATTCAAACCCCTCAAACATCTCTGCCTTATAGCTCAGCCGCATCCACGCTGCGCCGCCACCTTGCCGACTGCAAACTGGTCGCCATTCTGCGTGGCCTGACCCCGGCCGAGGCCCTGCCCGTGGGCGACGTGCTGTGGCAGGCTGGTTTTCGCATCATTGAAGTGCCGCTCAACTCGCCGTCGCCGCTGGAAAGCATCCAAATCCTGCGCCAGTCGCTGCCGCACGCCATGGTGGGCGCTGGCACGGTGATGACCGTCGCAGACGTGCACGCTGTCTACGATGCAGGCGGCCAGCTTATCGTGTCGCCGAATTGCAATGTTGAGGTGATTCGCGCGGCGGTTGACCTAGGCATGGTCTGCCTGCCCGGCGTCATCACCCCCACCGAGGCCTTCGCCGCGCTGGACGCAGGCGCGCAAGGCTTGAAGTTCTTCCCCGCCGACATGGCCCCCCCCAGCGCCGTCAAAGCCATGCGCGCCGTGCTCCCCGCCGACTGCCTGCTCATCCCCGTAGGCGGCATCAGCCCAAGCAACATGCCCGCCTACCTGCAAGCCGGCGCCAGCGGTTTCGGCATGGGCTCAAACCTGTACACCGCAGGCAAGGCGCTGGAAGCGATACGTCAGTCTGCTATTGAATTAATAGCTGTTTAAGCAATAAATACGCCGGTTAGAGGCGCATTTGAGAGGTATAAATCGACCTTTTTGGCGCTGCGCTCCTCAGTCGGAAAAACGCGGCTCTACGCGCACCGTGAAGCTTCTCGGCAAACCCTGCTGCTCAATCTGATGAACGCCTATGCTTTTAATAGGCGCACTGGGACTATTACTCGGACCAAACGCCTGACCCTCAACTTTGAAGTCTCGGTCC
>JANPIC010000013.1:0-3601 GCA_031424795.1 Polaromonas sp.
GATGACCGAGCCATTGAAGTAGCCGGCGTTTTGCGCAAAAGCCGCGCGTTTTTGCGACTCCATGGCAAAGGCGTCCACATCGGCGCGGCTGAAACCTTCAAGCGTCGCGATCAAATCCGCGCCAATGCCCTGCGGCACAAAGCCGATGGTCGAATTGGTGTCCGGGTCTTGCGCCCAGGCGCCGCCGTCCGAGCCAATCGGCACGCGGCTCATGCTTTCCACACCGCCGGCGACGACCAGGTCTTCCCAGCCAGACGCCACTTTTTGCGCCGCCATGTTGACGGCTTCCAGCCCCGAGGCGCAAAAGCGGTTGATCTGCACCCCCGAAGCGCGGAAATCCCAGCCCGCCTTGAGCGCCGCAATTTTCGGCAAGACAGACCCTTGTTCGCCGATGGGGGACACGATGCCCATCACCACATCGTCCACCGCCGCCGTGTCGAAGCCGTTGCGCTGCTGCAGGTTTGATAGCAGGCCAGACAGCAAAGTCACCGGTTTGACCTCGTACAGACTGCCGTCCTTCTTGCCTTTGCCGCGCGGGGTGCGGATGGCGTCGTAGATGAATGCTTCGGTCATGGTTTTCTCCTTGAATGCAGTGCGGAAATAAATCGAACAATTCGCAAAAATCTAGTATAGTCTTTTCACCAAGCAATTGCTTTGTAATATTCAATAACTCAGTCCTCAATGTGACATAAAAGGTGACACCATGATTGAACGCACACTATTTACCCCCGACCACGAAGCCTTCCGCGACAGTTTCCGCCGCTTCATCGCCAATGAAGTCGTCCCCTTTCACGAGGCCTGGGAAGAGCAGGGCTATGTGGCGCGCGAGGTGTGGAACAAAGCGGGCGAGAACGGTTTTTTGTGCACCTCCATGCCCGAAGCCTACGGTGGCGCGGACGCCGACAAGTTGTATTCGGTGATCCAGATGGAAGAGCTGGCGCGGGCGGGCACGACGGGCATTGGCTACAGCCTGCACAGCGAAATCGTCGCGCCCTACATCTTGCATTACGGTACCGAGGCGCAAAAAAGCCACTACCTGCCCAAGCTGGCCAGCGGCGAGATGATTGGCGCTATCGCCATGAGCGAGCCGGCAGCGGGGTCGGATTTGCAGGGCATCAAGGCGACGGCGATCAAGCAGGCCGACGGCAGCTACCTTCTGAACGGCAGCAAAACCTTCATCACCAACGGCTGGCATGCCGATTTGGTGGTTGTTGTGGCGAAGACGAATCCTGCCGCTGGCGGCAAGGGGACAAGTCTGATGCTGGTAGAGCGAGGCATGGCGGGGTTTTCGGTCGGCAAACGCTTGAAAAAGCTGGGCTTGCGTGCGCAAGACACGTCAGAATTGTTCTTCGACAACGTGCGCGTGCCCGCTGAGAATCTGCTGGGCGGCGCGATCATGGAGAACAAAGGCTTCATCTGCCTGATGGAACAGCTCCCGTGGGAGCGCCTGCAAATCGCCATCACCGCCGTGGCATCAGCGCAGGCGGCGATTGACTGGACGGTGGCCTACGTCAAGGAGCGCAAGGTCTTCGGCCAAGCCGTGTCCAGCTTTCAAAACACCCGTTTCAAGCTGGCCGAAATGCAAACCGAGGTGCAAATCGCACAAGTCTTTGTCGACAAATGCACCGAGCTGGTCTTGACCGACAAACTAGACACCGCCACCGCCAGCATGGCGAAATACTGGTGCTCCGACCTGCAATGCAAGGTGATGGACGAGTGCGTGCAGCTATTCGGCGGCTATGGCTACATGTGGGAATACCCCATCACCCGCGCCTACGCCGACGCCCGCGTGCAGCGCATCTACGGCGGCACGAACGAGATCATGAAAGAGGTGATTACGCGGGGGATGGGGTTGGGGAAGTAGTAAAACGGTGCCTTTTTGTTATAAATTTAATAGCACTTTAGGCAATAAATACGCCGGCTAGGGCGTTAATTGCCTTTGAAATTTCAGCGAAAAGTTACTTTTTAGATTTGTCTTCAAGCTGCACAAAGCCAATAGGGCGTTTGGGCGGCTCGGGTGGCGTCATCAGTTCTCGTAAGGCATCAAACACCTGTCTAAGCTGTGCTTTTGTATTGCGGTTGAACGCATCTTGCTGCATCGCGACCGATTCTGTCTTTTCTTGGAGCTCAGCCAGTTGTTTAGCCAAATCTTGGTGAGACATGGCGAAAGCGCGTAACTGTACAAAAGCCCGCATGATTTCGATATTGATGGCTATGGCGCGAGGGCTTTTAACGACAGAAGAAAGCATGGCCACACCTTGCTCCGTAAAAGCATAAGGCGCATAACGGCGGCCACCATAGCCAGTGTTTGAACTTGAGGTCACAATTTGTGACCTCAAGTTTGCAAACTCTTCAGCCGAGAGTTGAAACATGAAGTCCGCAGGAAACCGCTCTAAATTTCGTTTGACCGCCTGAACCAACACTTTTGTTTCAACCCCGTAAAGCTCTGCTAAATCGGTATCCAACATCACGCGCTGTTCGCGCAAAGACAAAATATGCGGCGTTATTTGCAGTTTTATTAAGGTGTCTTCAGACATTTGATTGAGCTACAAAGCTGTATTTGGAGGGACTCATGCTATTTTAACTGATAATTTATACAGTAAAATTTACTCCAAGTGAAATCATAAAATGCTATATATTTAATAGCTGTTTAGTCAATAAATACACCGACTAGAGGCGTTTTTGATGGGTAATCCTTGGTAAATCGTTTCCCGAGGGAGATTCAACTCATCTACAAACGATAAGGGGCGCGGACCCCAGGCTCGTCTTCTGCAAAATCTTTGGTATTTCGCGTTACCAAAATACGGCCATGCACTTGTGCGGTTGCCCAGACAATGGCGTCAGGCAGTTTGATTTTGTGGTTTTTGCGAATCTCAACGGATCGGCTGGCCACTGGCGCGTCAATCGGCAAGCTTTGAAAACCTGCCAGAAACCCGCGTGTCGCATTGTCGGTTTCCGGCGTGGTGCCTACCAAAACTTCCATCCAAGTGATCACGCTGATAGCTTTGTCGTCTTTGCCGGTATAGCGGTCAAGCTCTGTTTTGGCGGCGGGGATGCCGTTCAAATAATCAATCAGGATATTGGTGTCAAACAGCGCTTTCACCATTCTGCACGCGCCTGTTCTTGGAAGGCTAAACCATCCACGGCGGGTTGTTTAGCGCTCCATAAACCAAAAGCATCAGCAGGTACAAGTTTGTTCGTGCCGATATAAACCGAAATCGCCTGCCGAATAACTTCAGCGCGAGACACCTTTTTTGCTTCGCAAATCACGGCTAAATCATCAATTTGATCATCTGGAATATCGACTAATGTGCGCATGGTTTTTCTTAAATATGCTCAAGTTGTTTGATATACACATCATATATTAATTAAATCGTCTATGCAAACGGATGATTGCATTGTTTTTATCTTGGCCGGTAGAAGCTTCACTCGGCCCCTGCCGCCAAAATTCCCCTTCATTTGAAGGGGTGGCGCGAAGCGACGGGGTAGCTGCTGGCGGAATGGGGCTACCCCGCCCGTTGGGCACCCCTTCGCCACGAAGGGGAATTTAGACCATGGTCGTCGAGCTATTGTTTGCTATAAATAAAATAGCTACTTAGGA
>JANPIC010000014.1:0-11813 GCA_031424795.1 Polaromonas sp.
CGACAAAGAGGCGCGTCATGTGTCATTGGCCGACGAAGCCGTCAACATCGGCCCCGCGCCGAGTCGCGACAGCTACTTGATGGTCGAAAAAATCATCGCCGCCTGCAAAGCCACAGGCGCACAAGCAGTGCATCCGGGCTATGGTTTTTTGTCGGAAAACTCGGGTTTTGCGAAGCGGGTGGAAGAAGAGGGCATCATCTTCATCGGCCCCAAGCACCACTCCATCGCCGCGATGGGCGACAAGATTGAGTCGAAAAAACTGGCGGGCAAAGCGGGGGTGAACTGCATCCCCGGCGTGAATGACGCGATTGAAACGCCTGAAAAGGCAGTCGAAATCGCCCAAAGCATTGGCTACCCCGTCATGATCAAGGCCTCCGCCGGCGGCGGCGGCAAGGGCTTGCGGGTTGCTTTCAACGACAAAGAGGCCTTTGAAGGCTTCACCAGCTGCCGCAACGAAGCGCGCAACAGCTTTGGTGACGACCGCGTGTTTATCGAGAAGTTTGTCGAAGAGCCACGCCATATCGAGATTCAGCTCATCGGCGACAGCTTTGGCAACGTGATTTATTTGAACGAGCGCGAGTGCTCGATCCAGCGCCGTCACCAAAAGGTGATTGAAGAAGCGCCAAGCCCGTTTATCAGCGACGCCACCCGTAAAGCCATGGGCGAGCAAGCCGTGCAACTGGCCAAAGCCGTCAACTACCAGAGCGCCGGCACGGTGGAGTTTGTGGTCGGCAAAGACCAGAGCTTCTACTTCCTGGAGATGAATACGCGTCTGCAGGTGGAGCACCCGGTCACCGAGTGCATCACCGGGCTGGACCTGGTGGAGCTGATGATTCGCGTCGCTGCGGGTGAAAAGCTGCCGCTCACGCAAGCCGACGTCAAACGTGAAGGCTGGGCCATTGAGTGCCGTATCAACGCGGAAGACCCGTTCCGCAACTTTTTGCCGTCGACGGGCCGTTTGGTGCGCTTTGCGCCGCCCGCACAGACCATGTTCCAGGCCAACGTCAACGACTGGTACGGCGTGCGCGTCGACACCGGCGTGCAGGACGGCGGCGAGATTCCGATGTTTTACGACTCGATGATCGCCAAACTCATCGTCCACGGCAAAGACCGCCTCGATGCGATTGCCAAGATGCGCGAAGCGTTGAACGGCTTTGTGATCCGCGGTGTCAGCAGCAATATCCCGTTTCAGGCGGCCTTGCTGGCACACCCCAAGTTTGTGGCAGGCGACTTCAACACCGGCTTCATCGCTGAAAACTATGCCCACGGCTTCAAGGCGGAAGACGTGCCGCACAGCGACGCAGACTTCTTGGTCGCGCTAGCCGCCTTTGTACGCCGCAAGTCGCGCGAACGGGCGGCGGGCATCTCGGGCCAGTTGCCCGGCTATAGCGTACAAGCGGGGAGCGATTACACCGTCATCACGCTCGGTGCGACGGGTGACCACGTCTACACGCCCGTGCATGTCAACGAATTTGTGGGTGAAACGGGCTCTGCACAAGTGATTGTCAGCGGAAACAGCTACAAGATAAGCAGCACATCGCGCCTGAACGACATCTGCATCAGCGGCACCGTCAATGGCCAGCCGTTTACCGCCCAAGTGGAACGCGGTGCCGACAAAAACCCGCTGTCCCTGCGCGTACAGCACAACGGCACTAAAATCGATGCGATGGTGGTTTCCCCGCGTATGGCCGAGCTGCACAAGCTGATGCCGCACAAAGCTGCGCCAGACATGAGTCGTTTCGTCTTGTCACCGATGCCGGGCTTGCTGGTGGATGTGGCGGTGCAGGTCGGCCAAAAAGTACAAGCAGGGGAGCGCGTGGCCGTGATTGAAGCCATGAAGATGGAGAACGTGCTGTTTGCGGCGGCGGATGGCGTGGTGAGCAAGATTACTGCTACCAAGGGCGAATCTTTGGTCGTGGATCAAGTGATTGTTGAGTTTGCAAAATAAGCATTTCCAAGTTAAATCGATAGAAAGGTATCGTCATGAGTACTATGAGTCAACAAGCTTTCGAAGCCGCAGTCAAAGCAGAAAATTACGATGAAATAGTCAATATTTCAAAAGCTGTCGGCTACCAAATGGGTGAGCACATGCATGCCTTTGACGCTTTTGCATTGATTTTGTCCGGTGACATCACGCTGACTGTTGAAGGCGTATCTGCTACTTATAAAGCGGGTGACACATTTCGCTTGGCAGCGAACACGCTGCATCAAGAAAGCACTATCCCGCATGGTGTGAACTACTTGGTGGGGCGCCGCGCTGTGAAGGCGGCATGACACGACCGTTCAAAGTCCTGGGCATCCAGCAAATCGCCATCGGTGCGCCCAGCAAAGACAAACTACGCACATTGTGGGTCGATATGCTCGGCTTAGAGGTGACTGGCAACTTCACATCTGAGCGTGAAAACGTCGATGAAGACATTTGTGCTATCGGCAGTGGGCCCTTCAAAGTCGAGGTTGATTTGATGCAACCCATCGACCCGGATAAAAAGCCAGCGGTTCACACCACGCCGCTGAATCACGTGGGCTTGTGGATTGATGATTTGCCGAAGGCGGTGGACTGGTTGACGGCGCAAGGCGTGCGTTTTGCACCGGGCGGCATCCGCAAAGGTGCGGCGGGGTTTGACATCACGTTTTTGCATCCAAAATCGAACGACGAGTTTCCTATTTCGGGCGAGGGCGTGTTGATTGAGTTGGTGCAAGCACCGGCTGAAGTCGTGAGCGCATTCGAGCGCTTTGCACAGGACTAGCGTAATACTTTTTACTCAAGGGTATTCATATTTAAATTTCAGAATAATTTCACGTTTTTGTAGCATCTATCTCATAGACTTGCCGCTAAGGAGACTTGTCTGATGACTGTAGTTAAAAAATGGAATGTTCTGGCCGCGATTTTGCTTGGCGCAACGAGCTTGCATGCGCAAATATTGGTGGGTCAAACCGCGGGTTTTACCGGCGCGGTGGCTGCTGGCGTGAAAGAAACGTCAGATGGCGCGAAGCTGTACATCAATGCCATCAATGCCAAAGGCGGCGTGAATGGGCAAAAAATCGAGCTGATAGCACTTGACGACAAGTTTGAGCCCAAGTTGGCGGCTGAAAATGCCAGAATTTTGATCGAAGAAAAAAATGTTGTTGCGATGTTTTTGACGCGTGGCACACCGCACACGGAAGCAATTTTGCCAGTGGTAGATAAAAATGCGGTGCCCCTGATTGCTCCTTCTACTGGTGCAATGGTGCTGCACCAACCTGTAAAAAAGTATGTTTTCAATGTACGTGCAACTTACCAGCGCGAGGCTGAAAAAGCGGTGATGCATTTGGGCACTTTGGGTATCAAACGCATTGCCTTGGTTTACCCAGACGACAGCTTTGGCGCGGATGGTGTGGTTGGCGCGCAAAAAGGCTTGACTGCTACTAAATTGGAAGCTGTAGTGAATGAGAAGTTTGACCGCTCAAAACCAGATTTTTCAAAAATTGTTCCAAAAATCATTGCTGCCGACACACAAGCGGTGATCATGATTGCTTCTGGTAGCGCCGTCGTAGCGGGCATAACAGCCTTGCGCACGGCGGGCTCGGGCGCTCAGGTGGTGACCTTGTCTAACAACGCATCCGGCGGATTTGTGAAAAGCTTGGGCGAACGTGGCCCCGGCGTGGTGGTGACACAGGTGTTCCCGAACGAACGCGCGATCAGCTACGGCTTTATCAAAGAAGCGCAAGATTTACTCAAAGACAGCAAAGACCTTGGTAGCTTAAGCCCCGCCATGCTAGAAGGCTTTGCGGCTGCTAAAGTGCTCGTAGAAGCTTTAAAACGTAGCGGCCCTAGCCCTACAAGAGCAAAACTTCAAACCGCGCTTGAGAACATGAAAAAGTTCGATATGGGTGGGCTTGAAGTTAACTTCAGCACAACGGATCACACCGGTTTAGATTTTGCGGATTTGTCCATCATCAGCAGTGACGGTAAATTCAAGCGCTAAATGAGGGGAGGGGGTAAAGGTTAAGCAATAGAGGCTTATCGCTTCATCACCGCCATCAGCCCCGCAAATCCAATGAATGCTCCGCCGGTGACACGGTTGAACCAGCGCAGAATATGGGGTTTGCGTAGCTGTTGCGCCATGCTCAGCCCACCAAGGGCGTAGATGAAGTACCACAGGATTTCCAACACACTGAACGTTGCTAAAAGAATCAGCAACTGGGGCGCTTGCGGCAGGCTGGCTTGGATGAATTGTGGCAAAAACGCGGCGGCAAAGAGCAGAGCTTTGGGGTTGCTGCCAGCGGTGAAAAAACCTGTTTTGTAGAGACTAAATGCGTTGTAGCTATTGATTTCATTGCCTAAAATGCTATTATTTTTGATGTCAAGTTTGGCATTTTCATCGATGGATGCGGCTGTCACAGGTGCTGTCCACACCTTGTAGCCCAAGTAAGCCAAATACAAAGCACCTAGCCAACGCAGCGCATCAAACACCGTAGGCGCGTTTTGCAGCACCACGCCCAAGCCCAATGCTGAAAGCGTGAACATGATCATCAGCGCTGTCATGCAGCCCGCCATGCTGTAGATGCTGGCACGCAGGCCGAAGCGGACGCTCTGGTTCATGATGAGCAACATATTTGGCCCAGGCGCTGCGCTGATGAGGAAGGTGGCGGTGACAAATATCCACCAAGTGCTGATGTTCATGGTTATTTTCCTGCTTGTTTATCAAGTTGTTTTGCTCTGGCTTTTGCCAGTGCCGCTTCAATAACCGCGCGTTTTTTGTCCAAAATGACAGGGTCAGTATGCTGCGAGTGTTCTGGCAGATTGGCAAGCTTTTCTTCTGCTTTTTTAATGTTTGAAATAGCCCTGTAGCCGGCGTTTTTATTGCCTAAATCGCTATGAATGGCATAGCGTTTTAGGGCGTGATTGGCCGCATCAGCAGACCATGCCGCCCAGCCAGTCGATGCGCCCGTGACGTTTTCAAGCTCAATGCAATCCACGGGGCAGACAGGAATGCACAGCTCGCAGCCCGTGCAATGTGGCTCGATAACGGTGTGCATCAGCTTGTTGCTGCCGATGATGGCGTCCGTGGGGCAAACTTCTATGCACAAGGTGCAACCAATGCACCAGTTTTCATCAATAAAAGCGACGCTGCGCGGGCCTTCTATGCCGTTTTCGGGGTTGAGTGGCTGAATAGCTTGACCGGTGATGTGACTTAAACGCGCAATGCCCTGCGCACCGCCAGGAGAGCATTGGTTGATGGCTGCGCCCTCATGGACGATGGCGTTGGCGTAGGCTTGGCAGTCAGGAAACCCGCAGCGCGTGCATTGGGTTTGGGGCAGGGCGGCGAAAATTTCTGCAACTTTGCCGACATCCGCCTTGGCTTGCATGTCGCTAGGCATTGCGCTTATTTTTTAGGCGCAGTAACCCAAGTTGTTTTGACCTTGCTTGGTGCAGGCACGATCACAGGTTTTGATGCTGCTTTGACTACGGGTTTCGCAGCAGGCTTTGCGGTGGGCTTCGCCACTGGTTTTGCCGCTGCTTTGACGACCTTGGCAACAGGTTTAGCCGCTGGTTTTGCAATGGATTTAACAACCGGCGCAGCCACTGGTTTTTCAGCAACTTTTGGCGCTACATGGTGCGACAAAATGAAGGCATGCACCTGTGGATACACCTGCTCGCGCCAGCGGCGGCCGCTGAAAATGCCGTAGTGGCCTGCGCCTTTGGCTTCAAAGTGTTGTTGTTTCGATTTGGCAATGCCGCTGCACAAATCGTGCGCTGCCTTGGTTTGGCCAGAGCCGGAGATATCGTCCAACTCGCCTTCAACTGTCAACAGTGCAGACGTTTTGATGTCCTCTGGTTTGACGCGCTCTGGCTTGCCGTCTACGTTTTTCACGTCCCACGTGCCGTTGACCAATTTGAAGTCTTGGAACACGGTGGCGATGGTTTCTAGGTAGTAATCGGCATCCATGTCGAGCACGGCGTTGTATTCGTCGTAAAACTTGCGGTGTGACTCTGCGCTGGAGTTGTCGCCCTTGATCAAGTCGTTGAAGTAATCAAAATGGCTGTTGCGGTGGTTTTGCGGGTTCATGGCGACAAAGCCAGTGTGCTGCAAAAAGCCGGGGTAAACGCGACGGCCTGCACCTTCAAAGTTGGCCGGTACTTTGTAGATGACGTTGTTTTCAAACCAACTGAAGGGTTTGTTCATCGCCAAGTTGTTCACCGCTGTGGGTGATTTGCGCGCATCAATCGGGCCGCCCATCATGGTCAAGGACAAGGGTGTTGTTTCACCACGTGTGGCCATCAACGATACAGCGGCCAACACGGGTACTGTCGGCTGGCACACGCTCATCACGTGGCAATTGCCGTATTTGCCTTGCACATGGCGAATGAACTCTTGCACGTAGTTCACGTAGTCGTCGAGGTGAAACTCACCTTCAGACAAAGGCACGGTGCGTGCGTTTTTCCAGTCGGTGATGTACACCTTGTGGTCTTTCAACATGGTGGCTACGGTGTCGCGCAGCAAAGTTGCGTAGTGGCCGGACAAAGGCGCGACGATCAACACCGCTGGCTCGCCCTTGAGCTGACTCAGTGTTTCAACATCATCGGTGAAGCGCTTGAAGCGAATCAAATCACAAAACGGCTTGCTGACTTCTGTGCGCTCGTTGATGGATACAGCGACACCATTGACTTCAACAGTTTGGATGCCAAACGCCGGCTTCACATAGTCTTTGCCCAAGCGGTACATCAAATCGTAGCCCGCAGAGACGCGCTGCACCAGCGGGTTTTGACTAAAAGGAGATTTCGTATTGCCCAGCACCTTAGAGGTGGCTTTCGCAAAGTCGACAAACGGCTCCATCATGGCGCGTTGGGTTTCGTAGATTTGGTAGAGCATGTTTAACCTAGTGAAGTGTGTAATTAAATGTTATGTTGCAGTGCAATATAACTGAAAACGCGATTGAAAATAAGAGGGTCAGCCCCTAATTATGATCAATAACTACAATTGAGTGACATATTCGCAAATTAAAGCTAAATTCTATGCAAAGACGACAATTATTAAGCTCAGCTACACTGATTTCTCCCCTACTGGCGTCAGCTTTGAGTCAGTTCACAACCCATGCGAACGCAGCCACCACGACAAAATTGAAACACCCTATGAAAACCCTCAAAAGCTCCCCCAAAATGCCCGTTCTCTTCATAGGCCACGGCAGCCCGATGAATGCGATTGAAGACAACGCCTACCGCCGCAGCTGGCAAGCTTTGGGCAAAGAATTCGGCGAAGGCAAAAAATATCCCACACCCAGCCTGATTTTGTGCATCTCCGCGCATTGGATCACCCGTGGCTGGTGGCTTACCGGTATGCAAAACCCGAAGACGATTCACGATTTTGGCGGTTTCCCGCAAGAGCTCTTTGCCCAGCAATACCCCGCACCGGGTGCGCCTGCGGTGGCTGAGGAGCTGAGCAAACAACTCGTGTCACCTATTCCCAAAGGCTTCGTCGGCGTCGATATGGACAAATGGGGCTTGGACCACGGCACTTGGTCCGTCCTGAAACCCATGTTCCCCAACGCCAACATCCCCGTCATGCAACTCAGCATGGACTACAGTCGCGCCCCCGTCGAGCATTACATGCTAGGCCAGCAGCTGCGTGAGTTGCGCAACCAAGGCGTGCTCATTGTCGGCAGCGGCAACATCGTGCACAACCTGCGCATGATCACCAACGGCAAGCCTCACGACTGGAACATCGAGTTTGACGCTTGGACGGCTGCGCAAATGGCGGATAGAAATTACGACGAACTCGCCAATTTCCAAAAACTAGGCAACCTAGCCACCATGGCGCACCCGACTTATGACCACTACCTGCCGCTGCTCTATTCAGCCGGCGCGGTGGACAGCAAGGACAACATCACCACGTTCAACGACAGTTTGACGATGGGGTCGATATCGATGCGGTCTGTGATTTGGAGTTGATTTAATGACATTTAGTGCTTAATCTTGCATGCATCGCAAATGCAATGCATAATCTTGGTGTCATCAATTACAAAGCTACACGCCTATGAAAACCGCCACTTTGCCCTCTTTACGTGTTGCTCCTGCACTAAGAAGCGCTGCTGAAAGCGTCTTGCAAGCGGGCGAATCATTGTCAAGTTTTGTTGAACAAGCCGTTCGAGCTAGTGTGGCTGAGCGGCAAATGCAGCATGAGTTTGTGATGCGCGGCTTAGCGTCTCGGGACGCCGCTCGGACTTCAGGCGTGTATTTTTCTTCAGGCAGCGTGCTACAGTCCTTGGAGCAAAAGCTGTCGAAAGCAGAGGCTTTAGCCGCAGCAAAGTTGAATAAGTGACCTTAGCGTGACTTACCAAGTTCGCTACACGGCTGCGGCTGAAGATGATTTACAGCGTTTGTTTGATTTTTTGTTGGAGCACG
Source organism: Polaromonas sp. (assembly GCA_031424795.1). Classification (GTDB taxonomy): domain Bacteria; phylum Pseudomonadota; class Gammaproteobacteria; order Burkholderiales; family Burkholderiaceae_C; genus Aalborgiella. Next base: position 8,384 of record JANPIC010000014.1, read on the forward strand.
ATATTGCAACGGCGCGCCGCGCATTGGCAGCCATCAGAAAAAGTATGGAGTTGCTAGAAAACTTTCCTTTTGCCTGTCGCAAAGCACAAACTGGTCAAATTCCAAACAGTCCGTTCTTACGTGAATTGGTTATTTCGTTCGGCGCTTCGGGCTATGTTGCTTTGTTTGAAATTGAAAACGATACCGTAGTTACCGTCTTGGCAGTTCGTCATCAGCGTGAAAGCGATTACCATTAACGCCATTGTTCAGTCAAATTTACTATATATTTTATAGCTGCTAAGGCAATAAATACGCTAGCTAGATTCATATTTACCCCTCTTTCTTTGATTTTTATGCCTCCATTCAATATCCAGCGCCGTTCTTTCAGTATTCGTCTACTGACACTCTTAGCAAGCTCCGGTTTCGCAGTCAACGCCTTTGCCAAAACCAACGCCGCAGACAACGTATTGCTCGCCAAAACCGCTCCCTCTAGCATCGACCCTGCTGGCTATTTGGTCAGTGAAAAGCTGGACGGCGTGCGGGCGCTGTGGGATGGCAAGGTGTTGCGGTTTCGCAGTGGGCGAACCATCGCTGCGCCGGCTTGGTTTATCGCCAAACTGCCCAAAGAACCGCTGGATGGCGAGCTTTGGATAGGGCGTGGGCAGTTTGATGTGCTGTCTGGCACGGTGCGCAAGGTCAAACCGGTGGATGCGGAGTGGCAAAAGGTCAATTACATGGTGTTTGAGTTGCCAGCTGGCTCTAGCCACTTCAAAGACCGTGCTTTGGCGCTGGAATCGATCATCAACGACACCGCTTGGCCGCAACTACAGGTTATTGAGCAAACCGATATCGCCAACCGCGCCACACTGCAAGCCAAACTGGACGATGTGGTGCAGGGCGGTGGGGAAGGGCTGATGCTGCATTTGGCTAGTGCGCCACTCGTAACGGGTCGTAGTGATGCGCTGCTGAAGCTCAAACCCGTACAAGACGCCGAGGCTACGGTCATTGGCCATATCGCCGGCAAAGGCAAATACGCGGGTATGTTGGGTGCTTTGGCTGTTAAATCTGCTGATGGGCAGCGGTTTAACTTGGGCACGGGTTTGTCAGATGCACAACGCAAAGCACCCCCCGCCATTGGCAGCACGGTGACCTATACCTACCGAGACGTCACCCCCAACGGCAAGCCAAGGTTTGCGAGCTTTTTGCGGGTTTATGAATCGCTATAAATTGTAGAAAGCTTGACATCGGTTTTCGCTTGTTTTATATTTAACTAAAACGTTAATTAACTCAATGAGTAAATAAACCATGTCAGCCAATTCCTCCTCTGAAATCGATGCTCTAAATGACACCTTGAGTGCCGTATTTTCTGCCTTGTCCGACCCCACACGGCGGGCGATGTTGGCTCGGCTGTCGCAGGGTGAGGCCTCCGTTAACGAGCTGGCAGCACCGTTCAAGATGAGCCTGCCAGCCGTCTCAAAACACATCAAAGTCTTAGAAAAAGCCGGTCTGCTCACCAAAACCATCAACGCCCAACAGCGGCCTTGCAAGATTGACGGGGTGCAGCTCAAGCAGGCGGTCGATTGGATTGCTCAGTACAAACAGCTGTGGGAAGGGCGCTTAGACCGCTTGGATGCCTACCTCGTGGAGTTACACGCCAGCGAATCCAGCAAAGTAGCGGCAAAATCTACCAAAGTCAAAGCGAAAAAAATTCTAAAAATCACTACAAAAAAAATAGCTGCTCAGGCAATAAATACGCCGACTAGAGGCAAAAAAGACCTTAAAAAACAGGTAAAAACTGAAAAATCGCCCAAAAAACCTAAATTATCCCCAAAGCAAACCGTCAAACCACAGGAGAAAACCAATGACAACAAAGACATCAACCATGACCTTCAACAACAAATTGGATTTGACTTTTGAGCGCATTGTCGATGTGCCGCCGCACCTCGTGTGGCGCGCCTGGACCGAGCCGGAGTTGATGAAGCAGTGGTTTTGCCCACTGCCTTGGAAGACCATCGACGCCGAAGTTGACGTGCGCCCGGGCGGCATCTTCCGCACCACCATGCAGTCGCCCGAAGGCAAAGAGTACCCAAACACGGGCTGCTACCTGGAAACCGTCAAAAACGAACGCATCGTCTGGACCAACGCCATGTTGCCCGGCTTTCGCCCCGCGCCCGTGAATGCGCCCTGCGGCGATGACACAGAGTTCATGTTCACCGCCCAGGTCGAGTTTGAGCCGCACGGTGCGGATGGCACCAAATACCGCGCCACCGTTATCCACGCCGACGAAGCGGGCTGCCAAAAACACGCCGCCATGGGGTTTGAAGCAGGCTGGGGCGCGGCGCTGGACCAGCTGGTCGCGATGGTTAAAAAAGGTATATAAATCAAAATGTTAGGAGCAAAACATGGCTAAACAAATCTTCGTTAACCTGCCGATTGGCAATCTGAAAGCTTCCATGGCGTTTTACGATGCCTTGGGTTTCAAAAACAACCCGCACTTCACCAACGACGATGCGGCCTGCATGGTTTACAGCGACACCATCTATGTGATGCTGCACAGCCACGGCTCTTGGCGCAGATTCACTCAGCGCCCAATTCCGCCGTCGTCGTCTAGCGAGGTGATGCTGGCTTTGTCCGTGGACAGCACCAAAGAAGTTGATACCATGAACGAGATCGCCATGGCCAACGGCGGCACTGCTGACATCAACCCCAAGCAAGACCTGGGCTTCATGTACAGTCGCGCTTTTACCGACCCAGATGGTCATATTTGGGAGCCGTTCTGGATGGACCCCAAAGCCATCCCTGCCTGAAGTAGCGGCCAAAATTTGTTGTGACCACCTACATTGCCCTTTTACGCGCCGTCAACGTAGGCGGCACTGGCAAATTGCCCATGGCAGACTTGAAAGCCATGTGCTTGGAGTTGGGCTTCACCCAAGTGCAAACCTACATCGCCAGCGGCAATGTGGTGTTTCAAAGCGCGCTGTCAGAGTCAAAAGTCAAGGCCGGCCTAGAAGCCAAACTCCAAGCCTACGCCGGCAAACCCGTAGGCGTGCACATCCGCACTACGTCTCAAATGCAAGCCGTGCGCGACGGCAACCCATTCCCCCAAGCGGCACCGAATCGCGTGATGGCGATCTTTTTAGACACGCCCGCAGACAAAGCCACGCTCATTGGCATAACCGGTCAAAAAGACGAGCAAATCGAGCTGGGCCTAAACGAACTTTATGTCCACTACGGTGAAGGCATGGCGCAAAGCAAGCTCAAAATCCCAGCCGCCAAAACGGGTACGGTGCGGAATATGAATACGGTTGGGAAGCTGGCGGAGATGGCTTTTGCTATAAAGTAAATAGCTGACTAGGCAATAAATACGCCGGCTGGATGTCAATTTTGATACCTAAAAATCGCTGTCTGAGATTTTACTGAGAAATCCCGACTCTAAAATTGACAACCAGTG
>JANPIC010000015.1:0-8525 GCA_031424795.1 Polaromonas sp.
CCGTTTGATGTGGTTTATGCGGGACAGACTTGCCGGGCGTTTGCGATTCGGTTTGAGGGACAGGTGCAGGCTTACCTGAACCGTTGTAGCCACGTGGCGATGGAGCTGGATTTGCAGGAGAACAAGGTGTTTGACCGCGACGGCCAGTGGCTGGTTTGCTCGTCCCACGGGGCGGAATACAGCCCTGAAACGGGTGATTGTGTGGGTGGGCCGTGCAATGGCGGGTTGGTGAAAATTACCGTGTCTGAAGAACATGGCGTGGTTCACTGGCATACTGCGTATAACTTGAAACCACTTGAGTTTTGACGAACGTGGCCCACCTAATAAAAGTATTTAATAGCATCTATGAACGATATTAACGAAACCCTACAGCCCGAAAAAGCCAGCCCATCCACCCAAGCAGTGGGCTGGGAGCGCACAGCGCTTGAAAAGCTGGCGACCAATTACATGGCGGAGCAGAGAACCGCCCGGCGCTGGCGTACCTTTGTGCGCTTGGCTTGGTTGGCTTTTTTCGCACTGGTGGCTTTCAGTCTTTTGGATCGCGGCGCACCGTCTACAGATATGAATGCAGACCACACGGCCGTGATCGAAATCAAAGGCGAAATCTCTTCGGGTGGCGAGACGAGCGCTGACCAAGTCGTTACCTCGCTGCGCAGCGCGTTTGAGGACAAAGGGGCCAAAGCCGTGGTGTTGCTCATCAATTCCCCAGGTGGCAGCCCGGTGCAGGCCGGCATGATCAACGACGAGATTTACCGCCTCAAAACACTGCATAAAAAGCCAGTATATGCCGTGGTGGAAGAAACCTGCGCTTCTGCTGCGTACTACATTGCCGTGGCCGCCGATCAAATTTATGTGGACAAAGCCAGCATTGTCGGCAGCATTGGCGTGCTGATGGATGGTTTTGGCTTCACCGGTTTGATGGAAAAGCTGGGCGTAGAGCGCCGTTTGATGACGGCGGGCGAAAACAAGGGTTTCATGGACCCGTTCAGCCCACAAACCGAGAAGCACCGCGCCTTCACGCAAGGCATGCTGAACCAAATCCACCAGCAATTCATAGCGGTGGTCAAAAAAGGCCGTGGCGAGCGCCTGAAAGAAACCCCAGACACCTTCACCGGCCTGTTTTGGAGCGGCCAGCAAGCGGTTGAACTGGGCTTGGTCGACAAAATCGGCACGCTAGACTACGTCGCCCGTGAAGTGGTCAAAGCGCCAAATTTGATTGACTACACCAAGCGCGACAACGTGGCTGAGAAGCTGGCCAAACGCTTTGGCGCGTCGATCGGCGAAGGTGCTGTGAAGGCGTTGAAATCAGTGCCAGCGTTGCAATAACGCTGAAACCCATTCAATTTAGGTGATAAATATGCCTCTAGCCGGCGTATTTATTGACTAAACAGCTATAAATAAAATAGCAAAATTAAATTTTAAAGCAACTTCGGCTGCGTCGCTTCTGCCAACCCCGTCTTCACCGTCGGGTAGCGCAGCTGCAACTTCAACTCCTGCTTCATCCGTCCGTTGTCCATCTGCCGCGATTCGCTCATGAAGCTGAGCAACATCAGCGGCAGCTGGTCTTGTGCGGTGTTGCGGGGCACTCTAGGCGGGCGGGGCAGGCCGTAGAGGTCAGCGGCGAAGTCAAAATAATCACCCATTTTCAGGCGGCTGTCGTCGTTCACGTTGTAAACCCGCTGGGGTTTGCCGCGCCACAGAGCGGCGAGGCAGGCGCGGGCGAGGTCGTCGGCGTGGATGTGGTTGGTGTAAACGTCGTCTTTGGCTGCCAATACGGGTGTGCCTTTGAGCAAGCGATCTTTGGGTGTGCCGCCTTCGCGATTGGGGGCGTAAATGCCCGGAATCCGCAGAATCGATGTTCGAATAAAGCTTGCATTGATGCTGCTTTTACTCGTACTTCTGCCCAGAAAACGCACGGTTTGCTCAGCGCTGACACGGCGCACGGCGCGCGGGGTTCGAGCTGCGGTTGGCAAGGTTTCCTTGGCTTTTCCACCTGCTAAATCACCATACACACCGCTGGTTGAGCCGTAAACGAAGGCGCTGGGAGCGGTTCGTAGCCGCAAAGCGCGGGTCAAAGCCAGCGTGCGTGGGTCGCTCCAGCCTTCAGACGGCGGTGGGGCTAAGTGCAGCACGTGGGTGGCTAGGCCAGCCAAGCGCTGAAAGCTGGCAGCATCGTCCAAGTTACCCAGCAAAGGAACAATGCCTTGGGCACGAAAGGGAAGAATGCGGTCTGCAGAAGAAGTGAGCGCAAACACGCGCAAGGGTTGCGCTTGGGTAGATTTGTAGGCGTTGAGAAGGCTGGCAACACGCTGCCCCACATCACCGCAACCCACAATCAGCAGCCTTGGTTTGCGAAATCGCGCAGGCAATGCTTGCAGCCCCGCGCTCCAAAACGTCATGGCGGGTCTTCTGGGCAGTCGGTGCGAAGGGCTTGAAATTACGGGCAAAATAGGCGCTCTTTAGAAAATAGTCGATTCAGACCCCCCTAGGATACCTAAATGTCAGCCGCTTTGTCATACCAAGTCTCAGTTTTACCCAGCAACCGCAGTTTTACCGCCACCGCCGATGAACCCATTTTGGCCGCTGGCATCCGCCAAGGCATCGCCTTGCCCTATGGCTGCAAAGACGGCGCATGCGGTTCGTGCAAATGCAAGATGCTGGAAGGCAAGGTGGTTCACGGCACGCATCAGCCCAAGGCTTTGAGTGCTGAAGAAGAAGCCAAAGGCTATATTTTGACTTGCTGTGCCAAGCCACAGAGCGACATCGTGCTGGAGTCGCGTCAAGTGACATCGGCAGATGCTTTCCCCATCAAACGCATGCCATCACGGGTCATTTCGCTAGAGAAAAAATCGCATGACGTGATGGTTATCAAGCTGCAGCTGCCAGCCAGCGACACCTTGCAATACAAGGCTGGCCAATACATCGAATTCATCTTGCGCGACGGAGCACGCCGTAGTTATTCCATGGCCAGTGCGCCGCATTTCGCTGCTGACAGCAAAACGCTAGAGCTGCACATTCGCCACATGCCGGGCGGCAAATTTACCGACCATGTGTTTGGCGAGATGAAGGAGAAAGAAATCCAGCGCATCGAAGGCCCATTTGGCAGCTTTTACCTGCGTGAAGACTCAGCTAAACCGATGATTTTGCTAGCATCCGGCACAGGCTTCGCACCCATCAAAGCCATCATCGAACAGATGCAGCACGTTGGCAGCAGCCGAACCGCAACGCTGTACTGGGGTGGCCGCAGACCTGCGGATGTGTACATGAACGATTGGGTGCTGGCGCAAGTAGCCGCCATGCCGAATCTGCATTTTGTACCTGTCGTTTCTAACGCCTTACCCGAAGACGCTTGGACGGGGCGCACCGGTTTTGTGCACCAAGCGGCGATGGCAGATTTCCCAGATTTAAGCGCCCACCAAGTCTATGCCTGCGGTGCGCCTATCGTGGTTGATTCGGCGCAGGCAGATTTTGTAAAGACTTGCCAATTGCCTGAGGACGAGTTTTACGCCGATTCGTTCATCACCGAGGCAGACAAAGCCAAGGTTTGAATGTTCAGACTTTAGAAATCACCTCCTTCACGGCGACTAGCTGGCGGCGCGACACGGTCAGTACTTCGTCAATGCCAGATAGCCGCACCGCCCAGCATTCGCCTTCGTCAGGGTCTAGGTGCTTTTCTAGCGCCCGCATCGCATGGGTGGCGACCAAAGCATTGCGGTGAACGCGTAGAAAATATTCGGGATAGCGCGTTTCAAGCTCGTTCAAACTGCCTTCCAAAATATGCGTTTTCAAAGCGGTGCGAACGCTGATGTATTTCAGTTCCGCCTTCAAATAAAGCACTTCGCTGAGTGGTATGCGTTCAGTGGTGCCGCGCTCTTGGATGACTAATATTTGATCGACTTTATTGGTGCTATTTTCAGGCTCTAGCCGGCGTTTTGATTGCCTATGGTGCTCTATTTTTTGTAGCGAATTTTGCAATCTTTCCAACCGAACGGGTTTGGTTAAATAATCAGTTGCCGTTAATTCAAAAGCCTCCACCGCATGCTCAGCATGCGCGGTGACGAAGACGATGGCGGGCGGATTGGTTTGAAAATACGGCAGGTTTTTTAAGCTGCGAGCCAGCGCCAAACCGTCACCGCCTGGCATGTGAATATCTAGCAGCACGGCGTCAAATTGGTCGGTTTCAAGCAAGACCAGCGCTTCGGTAGCATTTTTAGCTTCGCCGTCCACCGTCGCCGCCGGCTGTGTGCAATCGCCCAGCAGCATGCGCAGCCTTTTACGCGCAAGCAGTTCGTCGTCAACGATCAGTATGCTTAGAGCTTTTGAAACTTCCACTGTGTTCATAGGGGAAGTTCCATACGAACAACATAGCTGCCGTCTTTCACGCCGGCTTGAAACGAGCTTTCAATGTCGTGCAGCAGGCGAAGGCGGTCGCGCACGTTGTTAAGAGCGATGCCTTGACCCGCAGTGACCGAGACTGCTGAAGATGCGGTCGCGGCGGGCAATGAATTTGAAATGACAATGACAACTTTGCCGCCTTCACGCCGCGTCGAAATAACGACTTGCGCACCCTGCGCGCTGGGTTCTACGCCATGGCGAACAGCATTTTCGACCAAAGGCTGTAGCAGCAAAGGTGGCAATTTGGCTAGCTTGGCGGCAGGGTCAAGCTGCCACTCCACTTGCAACCTGTCACCAAACCGGACTTGTTCAATCGAGAGGTAGTTTTTCGCCAACTCAATTTCTTGCGCCAAGGTGACAGACTCACCATGCTCTGCCAAAGCCGCACGGAACAAATCGCTCAAATCTTCCAATAAATTCTCTGCGCGCGCCGGCTCCTGGCGCACTAGGGCGATGGCGCTGTTGAGCGTGTTGAACAAAAAATGCGGGCGAATGCGCGACTGCAACTCGGCTAGTTTGGCTGCCGTCGCAGCTGGCGTGCGCCCTTTGGCGCGCCACTCAAGCGCCGCTACCAAAGCCGCTGCAAACAATGCGCCTGCACAGCCACTGGCCAGCCAAGGCGCTGAGGTGGTGGAGATGGCCGCTGCAAGCAGCAACATCAGCACCGCGTAAATGCCAGCACCAAAGCCCAAACCTATACCAGCTGCGAATTGCCCAACGCGCGGGAGGCGTTGTAATGGGTGCTTGAGACTGCAGGTGACGATCAGCCACAGCAGCGTGCCGGGCAACGCACCGCCTGTTATCAACGCTAATTTTGTACCCCAGCCAAAGAAACTGCTCTCAAAAAACATCACCACAACTGCTAAAACGGCTTGAACCACCAAAACCGTACGCAACACCACGCCCACCTGACAGGCGTCGAATACCAAGACGGAAGCTGATTTTGAGGCGGCGGGAAGTGATGGCATCTTCAAAAAGGAGGCAAAAAGTAGGGAATAGAGCCCGATAATAGAGGAAATCTACATTTTTACGTTTTTTCTCATTGTTCCCCGAAGTTTATTAGCTATGTCCACCAACCAACTCGACAAAAAATCCCAAGCCTGGTCCGCCCTGTTTTCTGAGCCCATGAGCGACCTGGTCAAGCGCTACACCTCCAGCGTGTTTTTTGACAAACGCCTCTGGCAAGCGGACATTGCCGGTTCTCTGGCGCATGCCGAGATGCTGGCGGCGCAAAAGATCATTTCTGCCGTCGATCACGCCTCCATCCAATCAGGTTTGGGTCAAATCAGTGCGGAGATTGAGTCCGGTGCGTTCGAGTGGAAATTGGATCTGGAAGACGTGCATCTCAACATCGAAGCCCGTTTGACCACCTTGGTGGGTGACGCCGGCAAGCGCCTGCACACGGGCCGCAGCCGCAACGACCAGGTCGCCACCGATGTGCGCCTGTGGCTGCGCGGCGAAATCGACCTGATTGGCGACCTGCTGACCGAGCTGCAAAAAGCCTTGTTGGTGATCGCCGAGAAAAATGTCGAGGTCATCCTGCCCGGTTTTACCCACCTGCAAGTCGCCCAACCCGTCAGCTTTGGCCACCACATGCTGGCTTACGTTGAAATGTTCAGTCGCGACGCCGAGCGCCTGCAAGACGTGCGCCGCCGCGTCAACCGCCTGCCACTGGGTGCGGCGGCATTGGCTGGTACGAGCTATCCGCTGGACCGCGCGCGGGTCGCTAAAACGCTGGGCATGGTCGATGTCGAAGGCAAGCCACAAGTCTGCCAAAACTCACTGGACGCCGTCAGCGACCGCGACTTTGCGATTGAATTCACCGCCGCCGCCAGCCTGGCCATGGTGCACATCAGCCGCTTGAGTGAGGAATTGATTTTGTGGATGAGCCAGAGCTTTGGTTTTATTCAAATTGGTGATGCCTACACCACGGGCTCGTCCATCATGCCGCAAAAGAAAAACCCAGACGTGCCCGAGTTGGCACGCGGGAAAACTGGCCGAGTGGTGGGTCATTTGATGGGCTTGATCACCTTGATGAAGGGCCAACCCTTGGCCTACAACAAAGACAACCAGGAAGACAAAGAGCTGCTGTTTGACACGGTGGACACGCTGAAAGACACGCTGCGTATTTTTGCTGAAATGATGGGTTCTATCACTGTCAAACCCGAAGCCATGGAGCGCGCTGCCCTCAAAGGCTACGCCACCGCGACGGATCTGGCCGATTACATGGTCAAAAAAGGCCTGCCTTTCCGCGACGCCCACGAAGCCGTCGCCCACGCCGTCAAAGCCGCCATTTCGCATCAGGTTGATTTGTCGGAACTGCCTTTGAATGTGCTGCAGCAATTCAACCCGAAAATCGAGAAAGACGTGTACGACGTGCTCTCTTTGCGTGGCTCACTCAATGCCCGCAACACCTTGGGCGGGACTGCGCCAACGCAGGTGCGGGCGCAGATTGCGCGGCATGTGGCACGGCTTGGGTTATAAATTTGCTATTTATTCAATAGCATACTATGCAAAAAATACGACGGAAGTTTATAAGAACATGCTAAAAATTTCATCATTCCTTGCATTGGTAGGTCTTCTCGTCGTTGCCACAGGTGTGAATGCTGCGCCAATGTACAAATGCAAGTTGGACGGTACAGTCACCTATCAGCAAGATCCCTGTCCAATTGGCCAAGTTCGCAAACCTCCCTCGGTCCAAGAACTGAACGCTACAGAAAAAAAACGACGTGAGACAGTTACGACCGCAACGCCTGAAAAGCCTGCCGTTGTCCAAGAAAAGGCGGCTGTCAATCCTCAAAGGCTTGAAAAACTTACTCCGACCACCTCCAATCCACCTGCCGCATCTACTGTGACTAGCAACTTCAGTTGTGATGGGAGAAGATATTGCACGCAAATGAAGTCTTGCGCGGAAGCAAAGTATTTTCTAGCCAACTGCCCCGGCGTTAAGATGGACGGTGACAAGGATGGCATTCCTTGTGAAGAGCAATGGTGCGCTCGCTAGAACTATAAAACTGGAGACTTTAAATGCCCGTTATCACCACCATAGAAGACCTGCGCGTTTTGTATAAAAAACGTGTTCCCAAGATGTTTTACGACTACGCCGATTCCGGCTCGTGGACTGAGAGCACCTACCGCGCCAATTCAGACGATTTCCAGACCATCAAGCTGCGCCAGCGCGTCGCCGTGAACATGGAGAACCGCAGCACAGCCACCAAAATGGTCGGCGTGGACGCCAAAATGCCGGTCGCCATTGCACCCGTCGGTTTGACCGGCATGCAAAGCGCCGATGGCGAAATCAAAGCCGCCAAAGCGGCAGAGAAGTTCGGCATCCCCTTCATTTTGTCCACCATGAGCATCTGCTCCATCGAAGACATCGCCGCCAACACCACCGCCCCCTTCATGTTCCAGCTCTACATGATGCGCGACCGCGACGCCATGGCCCGCATGATAGACCGCTGCAAAGCCGCCAAATGCAGCGCTTTGGTGCTGACGCTGGATCTGCAGGTGATCGGCCAGCGCCACAAAGACCTGAAAAACGGCCTCACCGCACCGCCGCGTCCCACCTTGCGCAACATCATCAACCTGTCTACCAAACTGCGCTGGTGTTTAGGTATGTTGGGCACCAAACGTCGCAGCTTCGGCAACTTGGTTGGCCACGTTAAAGATGTGAGCGACATGAACTCCCTAGCCGTCTGGACGAATGAGCAGTTTGACCCGCGCCTGTCGTGGGAAGACGTCAAATGGGTCAAAGCGCAATGGGGCGGCAAGCTGATTTTGAAGGGTATTCAGGATGTGGAAGATGCCAAACTGGCCGTTTTGAGCGGAGCAGACGCCATCGTGGTCAGCAACCACGGTGGCCGTCAGCTGGACGGCGCGGAATCCAGCATCAAAGCCCTGCCGCCGATTGTGGCGGCGGTCGGCGACCAGATCGAGGTCTGGATGGACGGCGGCATCCGCTCCGGTCAGGACGTGCTCAAGGCTTGGGCGCTAGGAGCCAAAGGCGTCCTCATCGGCCGTGCCATGGTTTACGGCTTGGGGGCGATGGGCGAGGCGGGGGTGACCAAAGCGCTACAAATCATCCATAAAGAGCTGGACATCACGATGGCGTTTTGTGGGCATACGAATAT
>JANPIC010000016.1:0-1871 GCA_031424795.1 Polaromonas sp.
ATGAGCAAATTTGGCATCAAGCTGGGTGAAGTCACCCTGTCATTCACAAAGCGATAAAAACATGTCCCTGAACCCGCTCATGCAAAACTGGCAAGGCAAAACCGTCTGGCTCATAGGCGCATCCACCGGCATTGGCCGCGCCACCGCCAGCGCTTTGCACGCGCAGGGCGCGCGCGTCATCGTTTCTGCGCGAAACGGCATCGCCCTGCGCGATTTTGTGAACCAGCACCCCGGCACAGATGTCAAAGGCCTTCCCCGCGCCGTGGCCATGCCCTTAGATGCCACAGAAGAAGGCGAATTGAAGCACGCAGCCGCGATCATCCTCAACTCCAGCCCCAACTCCGCGATAGATTGTGTTGTTTATTGCGCCGGCACCTACAAAGAGCTGCGCGCCACCGAATTCAAGCTGCAAACCATGCTGGAGCACCAGCGCGTCAACTACCTGGGCGCGCTGCACATGCTAGACGCCGTGCTGCCCCACTTCTTAGCGCGACAAAGCGGTCATATCAGCCTGATCAGCAGCGTCGCGGGCTACGGCGGTCTGCCCAAAAGCATGGCCTACGGCCCCACCAAAGCCGCCCTCATCAACCTGGCTGAAACCCTGTATTTAGACCTGCATGGCAAAAACATAGGCGTCAGCCTCATCAGCCCCGGCTTTGTGGACACACCGTTAACAGCTCAAAACAAGTTCAATATGCCAGCCCTCATCACCCCCGACGAGGCTGCGCAAGAGATACTCAAAGGCTGGGCCAAAGGAGAATTTGAAATCCATTTCCCCAAACGCTTCACCCTGTGGATGAAAACCATCAAAATGCTCCCCTATCGCTTGTATTTCCCTGCTATTAAAAAATTCACGGGTTTATGATGTAAAAATTATGATGACCAATACCGCCGTCAACGACATCGTCACCTTCTTCGAGACCATCACCCCGCAAAGCATCGCCCGCGTGGCCGTGCTCTACGCGCCAGACGCCACCTTCAAAGACCCCTTCAACGACGTGCGCGGCCTGCCCGACATTGAACGCATCTACAGTCACATGTTTGAAGCGCTGAACGCCCCCCGCTTCATCGTCACCAGCCAACTTGTCGACGGCCCGGGCTGCTTTTTGATCTGGGAATTCAAGTTCTACTTCAAAAACTTCGACAAAACCACCGAACAAACCGTGCGCGGCGGAACACATTTGCTGCTGGACGCGCAAGGCAAAATCACCGCCCACCGCGACTACTGGGACCCAGCCGAGGAAGTCTACGAAAAGCTGCCCGTGGTGGGTGGGGTGATGCGGTGGCTGAAGAAACGGGCGAATAGTTGACCTATTCGGCACATAACTTGCTATTTTTTTAATAGCTGCTTAGACAACAAATACGCCGGCTAGAGTCATATTTAACCCATAAAATTCAAACAAAAACACTTGATAATGCGCGCGGACCCGCATCCCTAAACGTTGCGCACCAGCCAGCGCGCCAACCTATCGGGCCTCTCAAGCTCGTGCTCCCACACCCGCAGAACCGTCCACCCCAGATGGCTGAGCACGGCATCCACAAAACGGTCGCGGGCATGGTTGCGTGAAAACTTGCGCTGCCAGAAATCCACGTTTGAGGATGGCATCGTCCCGTGCTTGGGGCACGAATGCCAAAAACACCCATCAACAAACAGCGCAACCCGCCGCTGCCGGAACACAAAATCAGGCGCAACCGTGGCGCGAAACCGATGCCTTTGCTGGCTCGCCCGCAAGCGCGGCGACAAACTCGGCAGCGCCCACCCAATATGCTGCTGCCTGCGCCACCCCGACAGACCCGCTTGGCGCAATATCTTGGCCAAAGCCACCTCGGTAGACTCATTGCCAGCCCCACGAATCCGCCCCATCAAAGCC
>JANPIC010000017.1:0-9001 GCA_031424795.1 Polaromonas sp.
GAAATCAACATGGCAACAAGTTATGCCTGATGACCATAGCAAGGTGGTACCACTCCTTCCCATCCCGAACAGGAAAGTGAAACGCCTTAGCGCCGATGATAGTGCGGATTCCCGTGTGAAAGTAGGACATCGTCAGGCTTCTATAATAGAAAAACCCTCAACCGACTGGTTGGGGGTTTTTTTTCGTCCACCGAAATGTATAGATTTCTTGGGAATAGTTCTAAATCTTGATAGAAAGTTCCCTGTTGATCAGAATTTGAATGAGCAATAAAAAAGGGAGCTGACACAAAGTCAGCTCCCTTTTTATTTAACTTCCAAGACTATTTTCCTGCTCGTAGCTCGCGGCGCAATATTTTCCCCACATTGGTTTTTGGTAAATCGTCTCTGAAGACAATGTACTTGGGCATCTTATAGCCTGTTAGATTTTGACGGCAATAGGCTTTGACGTCTTCTTCGCTCAAGTTGGCATTCTTCTTGATGATAAACAGTTTGATGGCTTCGCCGGCTTTCTCATCTGGCACACCAATCACCGCGCACTCCAGCACGCCTGGGCACAAGGAAACTGCATTTTCAAGTTCGTTCGGGAAAACATTGAAGCCGCTCACAATGATCATGTCTTTCAAACGGTCTACAATTTTCGTGTATCCACGTTCATCCATGATGCCAACATCGCCTGTTTTGAAATAGCCATCACTCGTAAAAGCTTGCTTATTCTCTTCTGGCTGGTTGTAGTAGCCCGTCATCACATTCGGCCCTTTGATGCAAATCTCGCCAGACTCACCTTGTGGTACATCTTCTCCAGCCTCATTTTTGATCGCAATCGAAATGCTAGGTAACGGCAATCCAATTGTCCCCGTAAATTCTTTGTTGTTGACGGGGTTGTTTGTACCCATGGCAACGGTTTCGCTCATACCCCAGCCCTCAATCATGGGGCAGCCCGTCACAGCCAACCAGTTTTTAGCTGTGCCTTCCGATGCGGCCATGCCACCAGCTTGCGATACACATAGGTTTGAAAAATCAACTGTTTTGAAGTCTGGATGTTGCAGAAGGGCATTAAACAACGTATTCACAGCGGGCAACATGTGAAATGGTCGTTTTTTAAGGACCTTCACAAACCCAGTGAAATCGCGCGGATTGGGTACCAATGTCATGTACGCACCCCAGCGAATCGAGAGCAAACTCAAGTTCAATGCAAAAATATGATACAGCGGTAAAGCCGCAATACTGTTGATTTTGTTCACATCACCAACACGCCCCATCGCCGGAGTGAACCAAGCCTCTCCTTGCAATACCGCCGCGACGATATTGCGATGCGTTAAAACCGCACCTTTGGACAAACCCGTCGTACCGCCCGTGTATTGCAAAAAGGCGATTGAATCCAGGGTTGATTTGGCGGGCTTCAACGTCATACGTTTACCCGCCGCAATGGCTTGGTTAAATGGCGTGACTTGCAGACCATTGGCTGTAGAAAATGAATAGGCTGGCACAATTTTCTTCAGGTTCCGAACCGCAAATGTGATCCATTTGCCGTACACCGCACCGAGTAAATCCCCCATCGTCGCTAAAACAATCCGTTTGATGGGCGTCTTAGCTAAAATTTCAGTAAGCGTCGTTGCGAAGTTTTCTAAAATCACAATGGTTGTCGCGCCCGAGTCGCACAATTGGTGCTCTAACTCGCGCGGTGTGTACAGAGGGTTGACATTCACACAGGTGTAGCCCGCCCTCAATATGCCAGCCATCGTTACTGAAAACTGCGGCAAATTGGGCAGCATAATCGCGACGCGTGCACCCGGTTCTAAGCCTTGACTCTGCAGCCAAGCACCCAAGGCTGCAGACAAATCGTCGACCTCTTTGTAACTCATCCACCGATCCATACAGACAGAAAATGGGCTCGCGGCATTCTTTTTGAAAGACTCTTCAAGGAGTTGCGTCACTGATTGATAAATTTCCGGGTTAATCTCCGCAGGAACACTGGGGGGATAACTGTTGAGCCAAATTTTTTCCATGCTTACTTTTTACTTTCTCTTTAAAGCGAGTTCTCGGGGTTGTCTATTTAAATGCAGGATTTGAAAAATTCTTGTGATCTACTTGCCCAGCAAAGCCTCTTTGAGCGTGTAGTCTGCAGGCACAGGCCCTAGCCAAATGCGCAACAAAGCGATAAAAAATTCGGCTTCTTTAAAAGGCTCACCCTGCACCTTGCCTTTGACGGTCAACACGCCACCGGTGCCAGGTACCCATTCAAAAGCGAAGCTATCACCTGCGACAAGCTTCTTTTGGTCGCTGAAAACCTGACCCATGCGAATCAGCCCTGGAATCAACTTTGACATCTCCGTCTTTGGCGCGTTGTCTTCTACGCCGCGCGTGAACAACTTACCAAGCTCGTTAGAGTCAATATCACGCAGCATCGTGATGCTGATACGCTTAGCGCCAGCCATAGACAAAGCTTCTTCAGGTGAAGTCGTCTTTTTAGGCAAATACAAACCAGCTGAATAAACTTTAAAAATCGCTTTGTAGCGAACACCCGCACCATTCAGCACCAGCTTGCTGCCGCGCTGATCAATAGCCTCTTCAAATTTAACGCCAGCCATGTCCACTACCGCAGCGGTGCTGACCAGTGGCGCGATAAGGCCAGTGCTAAAAACAGCAGCAAGCCAGAAATAACGAGAAATAAGGTGTTTCGTGAGCTTCATAAAAATACTTTCTGTATAAAAGTGAACGACCGTGCTATTTTTGGAATTTCATATTATCAACGCGTGGGTTTGATTTGCCACTCGGGTTTACGCTTGCAAAAAGCACAAATTGTCATGTTTTCATGGTTTTAGAGGAATCCCTCTTAGACTTTGCTACACTGTGGGGTATGTTCAAACATTGCGTTCTCACAGCCGCTACAAGTTCTGGTCTTTTTGACCGGGGAGCTTGGCTTTGGCGTCCCTCACTGTAACGCTCACCTCTTTCTGCTGAATACTGCAAAACCTGCAGAATCTTGGCAACATTGTTTGAACCGCTTTTGCCGCAACAACACACTATTGTTTGACCGCAGAAGTAGCCGCTAAAACCCAAAAGCATTTTTAGCGCATGCCTATAAAAGAAAAGAAGGCTTCTATTGTGATTACCGAACAAGAATTTACCCAACGCAACGCGCAAGGCTTCAACCGCATCCCTTTGATGCTGCAAGCCTTTGCTGATCTGGAAACCCCGCTTTCGTTGTATTTAAAGCTGACACAAAATGTCAAAAATAATAGCGATATAAGCAACAATCACGCTGGAAAGAACAGTTTTTTGCTTGAATCCGTCGTGGGTGGCGAACGTTTTGGCCGCTACAGCTTCATCGGTCTGCCAGCGCGCACTTTGCTCAGGTCTAGCGGCTTTGGCGCTGATGCGAGAACCGAAGTCGTCACCGACGGCGTCGTCGTTGAAACCAGCCATATCAACCCGCTGGACTTCATCGCCCAGTACCAGCAGCGCTTCAAAGTCGCGCTGCAGCCCGGCATGCCGCGCTTTTGCGGCGGTTTGGCGGGCTACTTTGGCTATGACGCCGTCCGCTACATCGAGAAAAAGCTGGAGAAATCCTGCCCACCCGATGAGCTGCATTGCCCCGACATCTTGCTGTTGCAGTGCGAAGAACTGGCGGTGATCGACAACCTCTCCGGCAAACTCTCCCTCATCGTCTACGCCGACCCCGCCCAGCCCGACGCCTATGCCGTGGCCAAAGCGCGCTTGCATGCTTTGAAGGAAATGCTCAAGTCCAGTGTCAATGCGCCAGAAATCAACCCTTCGACGATGCACCCCGCCGTGCGCGACTTCGCCAAGGCAGACTATTTGGCCGCCGTTTTGCGCGCCAAGGAGTTGATTGCCGGTGGCGACTTCATGCAAGTGCAGGTCGGCCAGCGCATCAAAAAGCGCTACACCGAGTCCCCACTCAGCCTGTACCGCGCCCTGCGCTCGCTGAATCCGTCGCCATATATGTATTACTACGACTTTGGCGATTTTCATGTGGTCGGTGCCAGCCCAGAAATCTTGGTCAGGCAAGAAGCCGTCACGGTGGATGGTGCAGCTGCTCAAAAAATCACCATCCGTCCGCTGGCCGGCACACGCCCGCGTGGTGCGTCGCCCGAGGCTGACAAAGCCGCCGAAGTCGAACTCATCAACGACCCCAAAGAGCGCGCCGAACACGTCATGCTGATCGACCTGGCCCGCAACGACATAGGCCGCATCGCCAAAACCGGCACGGTCAAGGTGACCGAAGCCTTTGCGGTCGAGCGATACAGCCACGTCATGCACATCGTCAGCAACGTCGAAGGCGTTCTTTTAGATGGAATGACGGCGATGGACGTGCTCAAAGCCACCTTCCCCGCAGGCACCCTGACTGGCGCGCCCAAAGTCCACGCCATGGAGTTGATCGACCAGCTCGAACCCACCAAACGCGGCCTATACGGTGGTGCCTGTGGCTACCTCAGCTTTGCCGGCGACATGGACGTGGCCATCGCCATCCGCACCGGCATCATCAAAAACGACATCCTCTACGTGCAAGCGGCAGCCGGTGTGGTGGCCGACAGCGTGCCCGAGCTGGAATGGGCCGAGACGGAGGCCAAGGCGCGCGCCTTGCTCAGAGCGAGCGAACTGGTTGAGGAGGGCTTGGCATGAAAAGTACAGCAAAACTCAAGCTAGTGATGATCGACAACTACGATTCGTTCACCTACAACATCGTCCAATATTTCGGCGAATTGGGTGCTGAAGTCGAGGTTTTTCGCAACGACGAAATCACTTTGGAAGGCATCGCCGCCCGAAACCCTGACCGCCTGGTCATCTCCCCCGGCCCCTGCTCGCCAGCAGAGGCGGGTATTTCTGTGGAAGCGATCACTCACTTCGCAGGCAAGTTGCCGATTCTGGGCGTCTGTTTGGGGCATCAGGCGATTGGCGCGGCGCTGGGTGGCAAAATCATCCGCGCGCAGCAGCTCATGCACGGTAAAACCAGTGTCATCAGCACCACGCAAACGGGTGTGTTTGCCGGTCTGCCGCAGCAGTTCGTCGTCAATCGCTACCATTCTTTGGCGATTGAGCGGGCCAGCTGCCCCGCCGATCTGGAAATCACCGCTTGGACGGACGATGGCGAAATCATGGGCGTGCGCCACAAAACTCTGCCGTTTGCGGTGCGGATGGAAGGCGTGCAGTTCCACCCAGAGTCGATTTTGACGGAGCATGGACATGCGATGTTGAAGAACTTTTTGGCTTGAACTTCTTAGATTGAGTAACCGTATTTTCACTATATATTTAATAGCAATTTAAGCAATAAATACGCCGGCTAGAGGTATATTTAGAGCATAAAATGAGGTTTTAAAGCACTATGACAAGCAAAATCACCCCCCAAGAAGCGCTGTTACGCACTGTTGAGCATCGCGAAATCTTCCACGACGAGATGCTGCATTTGATGCGCCTCATCATGAGCGGCGAGATGTCGCCCGTCATGATGGCGGCGCTCATCACCGGTCTGCGCGGCAAAAAAGAGACGATTGGTGAATTCACCGCTGCCGCCCAGGTCATGCGCGAGTTTTCCACCAAGGTCGAGGTGGCGGACAAAACCCATCTGGTGGACATCGTCGGCACGGGTGGCGACGGCTCGCACACCTTCAATATCTCCACTTGCTCCATGTTTGTCGCCGCCGCAGCCGGTGCCAAAGTCAGCAAACACGGTGGCCGCAGCGTCAGCAGCAAGTCCGGCAGCGCCGACGTACTGGAGGCCTTGGGCATCAACATCAACCTCCCACCCGCCGCGATAGCCCAGTGCATTGCCGACGTGGGTCTCGGTTTCATGTTCGCGCCCAACCACCACCCCGCCATGAAAAACGTCGCCCCCATCCGCAAAGAGTTGGGCATGAAGACGATTTTCAACATCCTCGGTCCCCTGACCAACCCCGCCAGCGCGCCAAATATCCTGATGGGCGTGTTCCATGCAGACCTGGTCGGCATCCAGGTCCGCGCCTTGCAGCGCCTGGGCACCGAGCACGCCCTGGTGGTTTTTGGCAAAGACGGCATGGACGAGGTCAGCACTGGCGCTGCGACGATGGTCGGCGAGCTGAAAAACGGCGAAGTGACCGAGTACGAAATCCACCCCGAAGACTTCGGCATCCCCATGGTCAGCAACCGCGCCCTGCGGGTAGAGACCGCCGAAGACTCCAAAGCCATGCTCTTGGGCGTTTTAGACAACCAGAGTGGCCCCGCCCGCGATATCGTCATGCTCAACGCCGGCGCAGCCCTTTACGCCGCCAATGTGTCAAATTCGATCCAAGCCGGCGTATTACTTGCCAAGACTGCTATTGAATCAGGAGCGGCTAAGGCGAAATTAGCTGAATTATCAAACATCACTAAGCAATTGAGCCCCCAATGACAGCTAAAAACGACAACATTCTCGACAAAATCACCGCCGTCAAACACCTAGAAGTCGCGGCATCTAAACAGCGCAAATCGCTGGAAGCCGTGCGCGCCGATGCTGAATCTCGTGTTTTAACCCGCGACTTCGTGGGTGCCATGCGTGCCAAAATCGCCGCTGGTCAGTCCGCCGTGATCGCCGAAATCAAAAAAGCCAGCCCGTCCAAAGGCGTGTTGCGGGCGGATTTTGAACCGGCTGACATCGCGCAAAGCTACACAGAATGCGGCGCAGCGTGTTTGTCCGTCCTCACCGACAAAGACTTTTTTCAAGGCAGCAGCGACTACCTGCGACAAGCCCGCGCGTCCTGCCCGCTGCCGGTGCTGCGCAAAGATTTCATGGTGGACGCCTACCAAATCTATGAATCCCGCGTCATGGGGGCGGATGCGATTTTGCTCATCGCCGCCAGCTTGAGCGATGCGCAAATGGCGGAATTTGAGCACATTGCCCGCAGTTTAGACATGGCCGTATTGGTGGAGGTGCACGATGCCGCTGAATTACAGCGCGGTTTGAAGCTCAAAACGCCGCTCATCGGCATCAACAACCGCAATTTGAAGACCTTTGAGGTCACGCTGGACACGACGATCAGCCTGCTGGCGGAGGTGCCGAAAGACCGCATCTTGGTCACCGAATCCGGTATCACCACGCCGGCCGACGTGGCGCGTATGCGGGAGGCGGGCGTTCACGCCTTCCTGGTCGGCGAAGCATTCATGCGGGCGGGCGATCCGGGCGAGGCTTTGGCGAAGTTGTTTACGGTTTAATTTACTATATAAATGATAGCTGCTTAGTTAATAAATACGCTGGCTAGAGTTGCATCTTGCACTATAAACTGGCTTATTTACATGCACCCCTCCATGAAGCAGCTTTTTAAGCGAATCATGCCGTTTGCGTTCTTCGCTGGCTTGGCATTGACTACTGTTTTGCTACTCATTCCATCGTACAACATACCCAAAGCTCTCGATTTTTATGACAAAGCGCAGCATGTGCTGGTGTTTGTAACGCTGACGGTGGCGGGGTTGCTGGCTTTTCCGAAATACGGCAAAACGGTGGTTTTGGGGCTGGTTTTCTATGGCGGGCTGATGGAGGTGCTGCAAAGTTTGCTGACCACAACGCGGCATGGAGAGTGGTTGGATTGGCTAACGGACGGCGTTGGCATACTTGTTGGGGTGGGCGCATATTTGGCTGGTCAAAAATTTACCAAATTCGCTATAAATAAAATAGCTGCTTAGACAGTAAATACGCTAGCTAGAGCCTTATTTAACCCTATTTTTGATGCAAAACGAGCTATTTCAACCATCTAGCGAATCAATTCGCCTGACCCGCTGGCAGCCCAACGATTGGCCGGTTGCAGCGGGTTGGGGCGACGCTGTTGCTGAATTTTTAAGCAGTGAAGCGGGGCAGGCTTTGGGCAAAGCGATTCAAAGCCGAATCGATGCTGGCGCAGTGATTTACCCGCCTACGCCGCTCAAAGCTTTGGAATTAACACCGCTGAACCAGGTTCGCGTGGTGATTTTGGGGCAAGACCCGTACCACGGGGCTGGGCAGGCGCAGGGGTTGGCGTTTTCGGTTGCGCCCGGCGTGAAAGTTCCGCCGTCGCTGCGGAATATATTCAAGGAAATTGGACGGGAATCGGGGAATCTGACGATTTCAAACCTGAAAGAGGGTTCGTTGGTTCGTTGGGCGGAGCAGGGCGTGTTGTTGCTGAACACCAGTTTAACGGTGGAAGACGGGCTGCCCGCCAGCCATGCCAAGCTGGGGTGGGAGGGGCTGACGGATGCGCTGATTTCGCTGTTGGCGGAGCGCAACAAAAACGTCATTTTCATGCTTTGGGGTGCACATGCGCAGGCGAAGCAGATATTGTTACAAACTCCCTTGGCACGTGAAAATAAGCACTTAATTTTGTGTGCCAACCACCCGTCGCCGCTGTCCGCCATGCGACCACCCACGCCTTTCATCGGCTGCGGGCATTTTGGGTTGGCAAATGCTTTTTTAATGAAACAGGGTTTGCAGCCGATTAACTGGTGAAATTACTGCAAAGATTAGTAGCGGGATTCGACAAAGAAGTCTTTTCCGTGGCATAATCCGAGGTTCGACACGGGAGAGATGGCCGAGTGGTTAATGGCAGCAGACTGTAAATCTGCCCTCTTACGAGTACGCTGGTTCGAATCCAGCTCTCTCCACCACGTGTAATGATGAATTTTGCGAGTGATTTTAGAGAATTGAGCGGGATTAGTTTAATGGCAAAACCTCAGTTTTCCAAACTGATGTCGTCAGTTCGATTCTGACATTCCGCTCCAGCTAAGTTGTTGAAATATAAAGAGATTTAGCCCGTTTGGCTCAGTGGTAGAGCACTCCCTTGGTAAGGGAGAGATCCCGGGTCCGATTCCCGGAACGGGCACCAGTTCTGGTTGTTTATTGTTGGTAATTTTTTAGGAAATTCAAAATGGCAAAAGAGAAATTTGTACGCACCAAGCCGCACGTGAACGTGGGCACCATTGGTCACGTTGACCACGGTAAAACCACGCTCACAGCGGCAATCACCACTGTGTTGGCAGCTAAATTTGGCGGACAAGCCAA
>JANPIC010000018.1:0-6379 GCA_031424795.1 Polaromonas sp.
GCGCCATAACGATCACCTTGCCAGCCTTCTTGGCCTTCGCCCCGAGGATTGGAACAAAAAAGTACACCACCGGGTTTGAGTGTCGCAAAAAGCTGCGCCAATACGCCAGGCAAAGCTGCACTAGGCACATGAAACAACACCGCATTTGCAAAAACACCGTCGAATCGCGCTTTTGGCAGATCAAGTTCTAGAAAATTCTGTTCCCAGACCTCACAGCCGCTATTCACTCGCGCCATCGCCGCCAAAGCCGCCGCCCCTTCCAGTCCGATCGGGAGATGCCCCAGCGCTGTGAAGGTTGTCAGGTCACGACCTGGCCCGCAACCGAAATCGAGCAATTCAAATGGTGCGGGCACGGAAATGTAGTGCAGCAGTGCCGCAATGTTTTGGCTGACGTCATGGTCTTTGGTGCCCTGCCAGAACGCCTGCGCGCTGCTTTCGTAGTGTGCGAGTGTTTGGCTGGCGATGCGTTTGAGTTCTTCAGGGGACATGGCTGCTGGTTAACATGAGGATTACCTACGTTATGGGTGAGGATTTGTTCGGATATGCTCTGGCCTGAAACCCATACCAATAAATCGTGCCCCTAACCAGCGCAATAGGGGGGCACTCCAGCGAATGATACATCGCAGCCATTTTGGCATCATCAAGGGGCTGAAGACGCGCGCTTGCTCTATCTGCCAATGCACGCGCTGCTGTAGGGCCTGTGTGGCCCGAACCGCCCATTCACGGCGTTTTTGAATCGTTTTTACATCCGCAACACTCAGATATCCTTGCCGTAATTGCTCGGCGATTGCATTGGCTGTGGCTACCGCATCTTGAATGGCAAGATTGATCCCAATGCCACCGACAGGCGACATGGCGTGCGCGGCATCGCCAATGCACAGCAAACCAGGCTTGTCCCAACATTCAAGCCGGTTTATTTGAACACTGAGCAAAAACACTTTGTCCCAGCTGTCAATTTCCGCGACAGCCTTTTCAAGGTAGGGGGCCATATCTGCCAATGTGCGCTGAAAACCCTCCAAGCCTTCTGCTTTCAGCGCGTCAAAGCTTCCTTTTTTGATGACATAAGCGCATTGGTAATAGCTGCCGCGCGGCAAAGTTACCAATAGTTTGCCCTGCTTTATACGACCCAATGAAGGCACTTCTTGCCCAACAACTGCGCTGACTCTGAACCAAAGCACATCGATGGGAACGCCGATTTCTTTCAACGGCAGATTGGCTTGTTTACGCAGCAAAGAATCCCGTCCATCACAAGCAACCACCAAATCTGCGCGTATGTCAATGTCGTCAGCCGCCTTTGGATCAGTTTGCGCATCGCGTTTTTTCACGGCGTGGACGCCAACGACACGCCCGTTCTCCTCGATCAACGCCGTGGCTTGTGTTTGCATCAACAGCGTAAAGTTTGGGTAATGCGCCGCTTTTTCGGCGATGAAGTTCAAAAAGTCCCATTGCGGCATGAGCGCTATAAATTTGCATACCGTCGGCAAAGAGGCAAAATTAGGGCCCTCAAATTCGAGCCCATCAATCCACAGTTTGGGCTGAGCAATACGGCTGTGCGGTAGTTTTAAAAATTCTTCCAAAAACCCAAGTTCATGCATCAATTCAAGGGTTGACGGATGAATGGTGTCGCCACGGAAATCACGCAAAAAATCGCCATGTTTTTCTATGACCGTCACCGTGACGCCAGATCTGGCAAGCAACAGTCCAAGCATTAAACCTGCAGGGCCGCCACCCACGACACAACATGTGGTTTTAAGTTGAGACATCACGTCACCACCCTTGCGCGCTGAACCAGCAATTGGGCGACCACTGCAACTGCAATCACTTCAGGTTCTTTACCCGTCACGCCCCCCACCCCAATCGGACAAGTGATGTGCGCCAGCTCAGCTTCTGAAAACCCACGGTCTTCCAGCCGGTGCCGAAAAGTCGCCCACTTGGTTTTGCTGCCAATCAAACCGACAAAAGACAAATCCGCCCGCTCCCGCAAAGCTTTGACATCCCCCAAATTGCCATCAAGCACCCTTTCAAGCCGTGCATTGATGCGCAGAATAGCTTGCCGATCTTTGAGACCCGAATGCCAGCGCTTAAAAGTTTCGCTTTGTAGGATTTCAAACATGAGTTAATAGTAAACCATGGTTTACAGTTTGTGTTGCAGTAAAACGTTATTGACCGAGCATGATGTTAAATTTGCCAAACAAACCGCCCTGAAACGCGCTTTTGCCCTGTGCCCTGTGCCCTGTGCCCTTTGCCCTTTGCCCTTTGCCCTTTGCCCTTTGCCCTTTGCCAATGATGGTATCGACCTCCCAGTGACCAATGCGAGCACGCAGTTCGACACTGGCAGGACGCAGATCAATGCCACGGCGCTTGGCTATTGGGGCTGTGCTGTACGTTTAAAAAGGCTTCAACGCGTGACCACAGTATTTGGGGAACGCGCGCCGCATTACGGCTGCCAATGCGCGTACGCTACTGGTGACGTGGCTTGGAAGACTCGCTAGCCACTTTCACCACTATTACGCAGTATCTCGCGTCGGATAGTGGATTCGTGGCGTTCTAAATGCTGCGCTATTTGAATAATGCGGCAGTTCAGCCTCAGCATGGTGGAAATCTGGTGACGTTCAGTTTGGCTCAGGTGTGTATATCTCATGAGTGCTTCTCAGAATTGGTAGTTCAAGGAGGCTCTTATGTCTACACATCTGGGCCTCTCTTAAATTACTGTTTCGCGCACTTCGTAGTTGAATTCAAGAATCTTTATATTTGCTATTATTTTAATAGCTACTTAGACAATAAATATGTTATCTAGAAAGAGAAAATATCAGTCTTTTTATATTGTTTTAAAGATCTATGGTTTTATCAAAATTCCCACGCAGCACCTGCGCTAACGACAGGCTTAGAACCACTACCCACACCACTAGCGAAGTTGAAACGCGCAGTCATATTTTCGTTAACCCGCTTGTGCACACCGATTGATACTGCGGTTTTACCGTCATAGCTGCCCACGCCAGCACCCACGCTGAAGTCTTTGCCAGCAGACAATTGAGGCACAGAAGCCATGGCCGCAATAGCAGCAATGCCACCAGCTGTCTTAGACTCAAGTTTGGAGATCTGCTCACTGGTGAACGCATTGGCGCTTTTCAAGGTCTCAGCCGCGCGCGTGTCTGTGTACGTATTGGCAGACTTCAAGGTTTCAGCGGCTTTGGCGTTGGTGTAGTTGTTGGCTGCAACCAGCGTTTCAGCTCCTGCAGACATAGCCTTTGCATCAGCGTATGCTTTTGAAGACGCCAAAGTTGCTGCGTCGCCGGCGGTCAGATTTGCATTTGTGGTCGCTAAATTGCTGTTTGTGGTTGCCAGATTGGCATTCGTCGTCGCTAAGTTGTTGTTCGTCGTTGCCAAGTTGGTGTTGGTGGTGGCTAAATTGTTGTTCGTTGTTGCCAAGTTGGTATTCGTTGTTGCCAGCCCTGTTTCTGTGTTATTTACAGTATCAAGACAAGACTGTTGGGCGTTGTACATTGAAGTAAATGTGCATGCCGCCCAGGCTGAATTACCCATCAAACCTAGCGCCAAGGCTGTGCCTGCGAATACATTTTTTGAGTACGAAAGCACTAACTTTTTCATGAAAAACCTTTGTTTGATATTGAATTTAAACGTTACAAAAAACTTGTAACGGTATCCAATTGTAGGTATTTCACACACACAAAATCAGAAACTCAAAAAAATTGTGAATATTCACACACTTTAGTAATATTTTCAGCGCCTCAGACTTTCCATTTGTAACAATTGCACCGCTACACTCACCGCAATCACCTCAGGTTCTTTACCTTTGACGCCATCCACCCCAATCGGGCAGGTGATGTGCGCCAACTCAGCTTCTGAAAACCCACGGTCTTCCAGCCGGTGCCGAAAAGTCGCCCACTTGGTTTTGCTGCCGATCAAACCGATAAAAGGCAAATCCGCCCGTTCCCGTTGACGTAACAAACAAGCTGCGACGATATCCAGGTCTTCGGCGTGGCTGAAGCTCATGATTAGGACGTGGCTGCCTGCTGAGATGGCATCGAGGTCATTGACCGCTGCCTGCACGGGGTCGGAATGTTCGCAAACGACGTTGCTTGGCAACTCATTTGGGAAGATTTCGTCACGGCTGTCGATCCACATCACCTGCATGGGCAGGGTGCTGAGGATGTTGACAATCGCTTTACCGACGTGACCGCCGCCGAAGAGGGCGACATTTTGGTGTTTTGGAGCAGGAATTGGGTTAAATACTGAATTTAAAGGCATTTTTTGGCTGTAGCCGGCGTATTTATTGCCTAAACAGCTATATTTTTCATAGTGCAAAGTCATCACACCACCACAGCATTGACCTAGACTGGGACCAAGGACGTAACGCTTTTCGTATGCATCGGCTGTGGATTCCCGCCTCCGCGGGAATGACAGGTCGGGTGTATCGCTTCCGTTTAACAGCGCTCTGGCTTCGGCAATGGCCTCAAATTCGACATGGCCGCCGCCTATCGTGCCAATCAGCTCGTTCGCAAACACCGCCATCCACGTCCCCGCCTCGCGCGGGACGGAGCCTTGGGTGGATGCGATGGAGACGACTACCGCGTCTTCACTGGCCAAAAGTCGCTGAAATTCGGCTGTGAAGTTCACGATAAGCCCGCTATTGCGCAGTTTTCAGGGCTTCACAAGCCATCAAAATCCGCTCTGGCGTGGCCGGTGCATCCATGAAAACGGGGACTTTGTGGTCTGCCGAGGCGCTGACGGCGTCGCGGATGGCAAAGTAGGCGCTCAAAGCCAGCATCAGCGGCGGTTCGCCCACAGCTTTACTTTTGAAAGGCGTGGGTTTGACGTTTTCGCAGTCAAACAGGCTGACCTTGAAATGCTCAGGAATGTCACTCGCCACCGGGATTTTGTAGGTGCTGGGGCCGTGGGTCAGGAGTTTGCCGCGGCCAAGTCCGTCCACGCCATTGATTGTTTTGGCCTTCATGTCCCAAATGCACTCTTC
Source organism: Polaromonas sp. (assembly GCA_031424795.1). GTDB lineage: Bacteria > Pseudomonadota > Gammaproteobacteria > Burkholderiales > Burkholderiaceae_C > Aalborgiella. The sequence continues at coordinate 4,994 of JANPIC010000018.1, forward strand.
CATCGTCAACCAGCCCATGCCTTGCACGTAAGCGCCTTCAATTTGCCCCAGATCAATGGCGGGGTTGATGGATTTGCCAACGTCGTGCACGATGTCGACCTTTTGCAGCCACCACTCACCGGTGCGGGTGTCGATTTCAACCTCGGTCACCGCTGCGCCGTAGCAGAAGTAGTAAAACGCCTTGCCGTTCAGGGTGGCAAAGTCGTATTTGATGTCCGGCGTCATGTAAAAACCGGTCACCGACAGGCCGACGCGGTCCAGCCAGGCTTGTTTGACGACTTCTTGCCATGATACCGAAATTTTTACCGAGGTTTTATCATCATTCAAACTATTTTTAACGCCAATTTCACCTGTAGCCGTTGTATTTATTGCCTGACCAGCTATAAATTTAATAGTATCCGGCGTGCAATTCAGCATCCGTGCCGCCACCGCTGCCAAGCGCACCCGCATCTGGTCACAGGCGTTGTTGACCGCTGCGCCGTTGATGTCCGCACCGCTGGAGGCTGCCGTGGCCGAGGCATTCGGCACTTTCTGGGTGTCCGTGCCCATGACCCGCACCAAGCTGACGGGAATGCCCAGCCCATCCGCCGCGACCTGCGCCATTTTGGTGTTCAGGCCCTGCCCCATCTCGGTGCCGCCGTGGTTGACGCTGACCGAGCCGTCCATATAGACGTTCAAGAGCGCCCCGCCCTGGTTCAGCATGGTGGCGGTGAAGCTGATACCGAATTTGAGCGGCACCAAGGCGATGCCCTTCTTCTTGTACTTGCTAGCCTTGTTGTAGCTGGCGATGCCTGTTCGGCGCTGGCTATAGTCGGATTCCTCTTCTAGCTGCGCCATCACCTTGTCGCCAATCCAGTCTTCAATCTGCTGGCCATACTGGGTGGTGATGGTGGCAATATCGCCTGAAACTGCCTCGTCTTGGTACAAATTGACTTTACGCACGTCCAGCGGGTCTTTGCCGAGTTTTTGGGCAATTTGCTCGATGACGGTTTCAATCGCAAACATGCCTTGCGGGCCGCCAAAGCCACGAAACGCTGTGGCGCTTTGCATATTGGTTTTGCAGCGGTGGCTGATGATGGACAGGTTGGGCAGGTAATAGCAGTTGTCAATGTGCAGCACGGCGCGGTCATTCACCGGGCCAGAAAAGTCGGTACTGTAACCGCAGCGCGAGGCTAAAACCACGTCGATGCCCAAAATGCGGCCTGCATCGTCAAAACCGACCTCGTAATCCGCGCGGAAATCGTGCCGTTTGCCGGTGATCATCATGTCGTCATCGCGGTTGACACGCAGTTTTACCGGCTTTTGCAGCTTGAAGGCGGCCAATGCTGCACTTTGCGAGAAGATGCTGGCATTGCCCTCTTTGCCGCCAAACGCGCCGCCCATGCG
>JANPIC010000019.1:0-5510 GCA_031424795.1 Polaromonas sp.
AATGGATTTGTACCATTTCCTCCAGAGTTCGCCGCGCGCTACCGTGAAAAAGGCTATTGGCAAGACAACTCATTAGCGCAAGAATTTGAAGCTGTTTATAAACGCTTCGCAGACCGCACCGTCATTGTGGATGGTGACAAAGCATTTACCTATGCCCAGTTAGACACCATAACGACAAATTTGGCCTTGAATTTACTTGAAATCGGTCTCAAGCCCTTGGATCGCGTTGTACCCGTTTTGCCCAATGTGCACGAGTTTGTGCTGTTGTACTTTGCATTGCAAAAGCTGGGCGCTATACCGATCGCCGCTTTGGTGACTCACCGTTATGCAGAGATCAGCCAGTTTGTGAACCTGTCAGGTGCGACCACCTGTGTTTATCCCGAGACCTCGGGTGACTTCAGCTTTTCGCCCATCATTGACCGTATAGCAACTGAGAATGCATCGTTGAAAATTCGCATCGTATTAGGCAACGCCAAGGCGGGGGAGCATTCGCTGCGCGAGTTGATTGACAGGCCTGCGACCTTGCCTGTGTCACGTTTGGCTGAGATCCGTATCGACCCCACCGATCCCTGCATTTTTCAGCTATCCGGGGGAACCACCGGTATTCCAAAGTTGATTCCGCGCACCAACAACGATTATGCCTACAACTCTAAAGTGGCGGCATCCGTATGTGAGGTGGACGCGGAATCAGTGCTGCTGCTGGTGCTGCCCATTGCCCATAATTTGCCGCTGGCTTGTCCAGGCATTCAGGGCTTTATGTTCAACGGGGCCAAGGTGGTGGTGCACGCTAACACCCGTCCTGCCGAGATGTTTGCGTTGATTCAAAAGCACAAGGTCACGCATTTGAAAGTCGTGCCGGCGTTGCTAATCCGCCTGATCAATGACCCATCGGTAGGGGACTATGACCTCTCCAGCCTCAAATTAATTCAAAGTGGCGGTCAACGCATGCAACCCGAAGTACGTGCCAAAACCCGCGCGCTGATTCCGGGTGTGTTTGTGCAAGAGAACTTTGGCATGTCCGAAGGAATGCTGATGTTTGTGCGCGCTACTGATCCTGAAGAAGTCAAGTTAGAGACCTGCGGACGTCCGGTATGCGAAGACGACGAGGTCAAGCTGATGGATGAAGACGACCGCGAAGTGCCCATGGGTGAAGTCGGAGAATTCACCGTGCGAGGCCCCTACACCTTGCGTGGCTATTTCGGTGTGCCTGAGTACAACGCCAAGCAGTTTACCTCCGATGGTTTCTACCGCTCGGGCGACCTGATGCGCATGCACCCCTCGGGTAACTACGTGGTTGAAGGCCGCAAAAAAGATTTGATCAACCGGGGTGGCGAGAAGATCAGCGCTGAAGAAGTAGAAAACCTCATTCTGATGCACTCTGCCGTGCAAAACGTGGCTTGTGTGCCCATGCCAGATGCCAATATGGGCGAGAAGATGTGCGCGTTTGTGATTTTGAAAGCCGGTCAATCGTTGCAGCTTAAAGCCTTGGTCGATTTTTTGATGACCAAAGAAATCGCCAAATTCAAACTACCCGAGCGGCTTGAAGTGCTGGCCGACTTTCCGGTATCCACCTTTGGCAAAGTTTCCAAAAAAGCATTAGGCGAGTTGGTCGCCAGCAAGCTTCAAGCCGAAGCTGCGGCTTAACTCTTTCAACATTTCAAACAAAGTATTCAAAATATGCGAATCATAGACCTGCATTGCTACCCCGGCACCCAAACCTGGATCGACTCCCAAGGCCCCTATCCTGAGGCCTTGGCCACCTATTGGAAGCGCGATTGGGTGGCCAAGTCGGAAGACGACGTGATTGCTGAATTTACCACTGCAGGTGTAGACGCTTGCTTGGTCGCACTGGATTTGGAAACCACCGTTGCCACACCTCCGTGCACCAACGAATACGTGCATGACATGTGGAAGCGCCACCCCCAGCGGGTCATTCAGTGTTGGGGGGCTGTGGAGCCCGCCAAAGGCGAAATTGCCATTCGACAAGCTGAGAAGGCGGTGAAGGAGTTGGGCTTCATTGGTTTTCACTTTCACCCTATCATGCAGCACTTTGCGGTGAATGATCGCCGTCACTACGACCTGTTTGAAGTCATCAACGGCTTGGGTGCTGCGGTCATGATTGACGTGGGCACCACCGGCATGGGGGCAGGCATGCCGGGCGGCAACGGCGCGCGGGTGCGCCATGCGCACCCTTCGCATATTGACGATTTGGCAGCGGATTTCCCCAACCTCAAAATCATCATGGCGCATCCCGGCTGGCCATGGGTGGAAGAGACTACCGCTGTGGCTCTGCATAAGGGTAATGTGTATTGGGAAATGTCCGGCTGGGCACCTAAACACTTTCCGGGTAACTTAAAAGTGGACATTCGTGGGCGTTTGCAAGACAAAATCATGTTTGGTAGTGACTATCCCAGTCTGCCCTACGAGCGTATTTTGCGCGAGTGGAACGAGCTGGGCTACAAACCTGAAGTGATGGAAAAAATCATGCACAGCAACGCCGAACGCGTGTTGGGTTTGTGATGCAGCTTACGCTCAAGGACGCATACCTTTGCGACGGGGTGCGCACGCCCATTGGCCGTTACGGTGGCGCGCTGTCAGGCATCCGCACGGATGACCTAGGTGCCTTGCCCATCAAGGCGCTGATGGCGCGCCACCCCAGCTTGGACTGGGATCAGTTGGAGGAGGTGTACTGCGGCTGCGTCAACCAAGCTGGCGAAGACAACCGCAATGTGGCGCGTATGAGTGCTTTGCTGGCGGGACTGCCTGTTACCGTGGCGGCTGCAACGGTGAACCGCCTGTGTGGTTCTGGGCTGGAGGCCATTGCCAGTGCGGCACGTGGTATTGCCTGCGGACAACTGGATTTGGCTTTGGCCGGCGGTGTAGAGAGTATGAGCCGCGCACCCTTGGTCATGCCCAAGGCAACCATGGCGTTCTCACGGCATACGGAGATTCACGACTCCACCATTGGCTGGCGGTTTGTGAACCCTGAAATGCAACGTCTCTACGGCATTGACGCCATGGGAGAAACGGCTGAAAACGTAGCCCAAGAGTACGGCATCAGCCGCGAAGACCAAGACGCTTTTGCGTTACGTAGCCAGCAACGTGCAGCACGTGCGCAAAGCACAGGTGTGCTTGCCAACGAGATCGTTGCCGTGTCTGTACCCAGCGGTAAAAAAGGCGAGTTCAAAGCGGTGACCCAGGACGAGCACCCACGCGCCGACACCACCTTGGACAGTCTAGCCAGACTTAAACCCGCTTTTCGCACAGGTGGTACCGTCACAGCGGGCAATGCATCAGGGGTAAACGATGGCGCAGCAGCCATGCTCTTGGCTAGCGAAGCAGGAGCTGCACGCCATGGCCTGAAGCCACTGGCACGCGTGATCGGTTTTGCCACCGCAGGCGTAGCGCCACGTGTGATGGGCTTTGGTCCCACACCTGCCGTACAAAAACTGCTGGCCCAAACAGGGCTGCGCATTGGCGACTTTGATGTGGTGGAACTCAATGAAGCCTTTGCAGCGCAGGGATTGGCGGTGTTGCGCGCGTTGGGGCTACCAGACGATGGCGAGCATGTGAATCCCAACGGCGGTGCTATTGCCTACGGGCATCCGCTGGGCATGTCGGGCGTGCGCCTAGCCCTTACGGCCATGCGGCAGCTGGAACGTACTGGCGGCAAGCGTGCCTTGATGACCATGTGCATAGGTGTAGGGCAGGGCATCGCCTTGGCCATAGAGCGTGTTTGAACGAAAGTGATGAACCCCGAATATGAGTGAAATATTGCTGGAAGTGCGACCCCAAGCGGGCGTTGCCCTGTTGCGGCTCAATCGTCCGGATGTGCTGAATGCATTGAATTTGCAATTGCGGCGCGACTTGGCCGCGGCATTCACCCGCTTGGATGCTGATCCGCAAGTGCGCGTCGTCATCCTTGCTGGTAGTGAGCGTGCTTTTTGCGCCGGTGCGGATTTGAACGAGTATGTGGATGCCAGTCCACCGGAGATCATTGGCCGACATATGGATCAACTCTGGGGTGCGATCAGTGGCTGCCGTAAACCGGTGATTGCCGCCGTTCGCGGTCATGCGCTGGGCGGCGGCTGTGAGCTGGCCATGCATGCAGACATCATCATCGCGGGTGAACGTGCACGTTTTGGTCAGCCCGAAGTCAAGATCGGCATCATGCCTGGTGGTGGTGCAACCCAACGCCTCACGCGGGCAGTAGGCAAGTTTACAGCCATGAAAATTTTGCTGTGTGGTGAGCCTTTTGATGCCGTCACTGCATTGGCCATGGGGCTGGCAAGTGAGGTGGTGCTCGATACCGAAGTAGAGGCACGCGCCCTGCAACTGGCGGTACAACTGGCAGCATTACCCGCCATGTCATTGCAGTTCATCAAAGAAGCCGTTATCGAGGGCATGAATTTTCCCTTAGACCAAGGCCTGCAGTTCGAGCGAAAATCGTTTCAGCTGCTGTTCTCTACAGCTGACAAAACCGAAGGGATTCGCGCAAGGTTGGAAAAGCGAAATCCGCAATTTGGTTCGCCATGAGCGATATGCCAATGACTCCCGATTTTGCTGGCGCTGTGCCGATAGATGCACTGGTTTATGTTCCTTCGCAGGTGCCCAACGCCCTTCATTCAGAACTGGTAAGGTTAGGCAGGGTTGTCGCCCCACCACCAACAGAAGCGCTTTACACCCCGTTGAGCGAGTTCGAACCCTATGCGGACGTGCGGGTTCAGCGTGATGTGGCGTATGGGCCAGATGCACGGAATCTACTGGATGTTTTTACGCCAGAGAACGGCCAAACCAATCGTCCTGTGCTGGTGTTTGTGCACGGCGGGGCATTTATTCGCGGAGACAGACGCTTTGGCAACAGTCCGTTCAATGACAATATTGCTGTCTGGGCTGCTCGGCAAGGCTTTCTGGGCATCAATATGACCTACCGACTTGCGCCTGCGCATGGTTGGCCGGCTGCGCAGCATGATATTCGGTTTGCATTGGCGTGGCTGCGGGCGAATGCGCATCTGCTTGGTGCAGACATCAATCGCATTGTTTTGATGGGGCATTCTGCAGGTGCGGCGCATGTGGCGCAGTATTTGGCATTTCCAGAGTTTCACGTGGCTTCTAGCAGTGGTATCGCCAGCGCAGTCATGTTGTCAGGTATTTTTGATCCCTCTACCGCTAAGGTCAACCCCCCTTTACAGGCTTATTTTGGTTCCGATGAATCGTTATATTCAGCTCGGTCAGCTGTGCCTGGCCTTACTGCAACAGACGTGCCTATGCTGTTGGCCTTTGCAGAGTTAGATCCACCAGATTTTCATGTTCAAAGCCAGCAATTGCACGCTGCTTTATGCAAAGCGGGTAAGCCATTTCGCCTTTACCAGATGATGGGGCACAGCCACATGTCTGAAATATTTTCGATCAATACATCTGACAATGCACTATCAACCCTAATCAAGGACTTCCTTGTAAATACGGTTTAGTTTGACTTAAAGCTAGGTAAAACTAACACCTTTGATAAC
>JANPIC010000020.1:0-17191 GCA_031424795.1 Polaromonas sp.
AGACTCATCGTTGGATGATCCTAAAATTGATGTAAATTCAGTGGCAAATACACCTCTAGCCGGCGAATTAATTACCTCAATAGCTAGTTTATTCATAGCAAGAATTGAATCCCGCAAACCCGCCGCCTACCTCACCCAAGAAGCCTGGCTGCAAGGCATCCCCTTCTACATCGACGAGCGCGCCATTGTGCCGCGCAGCTTTATCGCCGAATTACTCGCCGATGGCAGCTTTGACGACTGGCTAGGCTCGCACACCGAGCGCGTGCTCGATTTGTGTACCGGCAACGGCAGTTTAGCCGTGTTGGCGGCGATGACCTACCCCGAAACAACGGTTGTCGGTGCTGACATATCCACTGATGCACTAGCCGTTGCCCGCATTAATGTGGATAAACACGGCCTGCAAGATCGCATCAGCCTGGTTGAATCCGACAGTTGGAATGGCTTGAAAGACGAAGTTTTCGACCTCGTCCTGTGCAACCCCCCCTACGTCAACAGCGCCAGCATGGCCAGCCTACCCGCTGAATACCTAGCCGAGCCCGCTTTGGCGCTCGCCGGCGGCACAGACGGCATGGACTTCATCCGCGGCCTGCTAGCCGCCGCCCCCGCCCACATGAGCGAACACGCCGTGATGATCCTAGAAATCGGCAACGAACGCGCCTTCTTCGAAGCTGCCTTCCCTGATTTGGAGATTTTTTGGCTGGAAACCAGTGCTGGGGCAGATTCTGTGCTGCTGATCACAAAAACGGCTTTGGAAGACAGTTTTGACACAAAAATATGCCTATAGCCGGTGTATTTATTGCATTAGTAGCTATTTTATTTATAGCAAAATTTTAGCTTAGATATCGTTTTTGGAGATTCCATGAACCGAACCCTCATCAGCTCAGGCTCAACCTTCGAAGCCCAAATCGGCTACTCCCGCGCCGTGGTTGCGGGTGACTGGGTGTTTGTGTCTGGCACGACAGGGTTTGACTACCGCACGATGACGATTTCGGACGACGTGGTGATGCAGGCCGAGCAGTGTTTGAAGAACATCGCTTTAGCGCTTGAACAAGCCGGTTCAAGCCTGCAAGATGTTGTCCGCGTGACCTATGTTTTGCCGCAAACGGCTGATTTTGAGCCTTGCTGGCCGGTGCTGCGCCAGTACTTTGGCGAGGTGCGGCCTGCGGCGATGATGATTTCGGCGGGTTTGGCCGATCCGCGCATGAAGATTGAGATTGAAGTGACGGCTATCAAACAGATCTCAGCAGCTATCATCTGAGCATGGCCATCTCCAAAGACTTTGCCGACTATTGCTGTGAACTGCTCAGCGGCGTGGGCAGCCCTGTTGCTAAGCGGATGTTTGGTGGCTGGGGCATCAGTGTAGATGGGGTAACGATTGCCATCATTGCGGACTTGACCCCCAAAGGTACAGGAAGCAATGAGAAACTGTATCTCAAAGTCGATGACGTGACCAAAAAGCAGTTTGAAGCCGCTGGCGGCAAGCGGTTCGAAATGGAGTCCAAAGACGGCAAACCCATGGGCATGAACTACTTCACCACGCCCGATGAAACCATGGAATCGCCCGACGCCATGCTGCCGTGGGCGCGGCTGGCGCTGAATGTGGCGCTGGATGCCAAGGCGAAAGCCAAGCCGAAAAGCCGTACAAAGGTTATCAAGTCGGTGAAGGTTTCAACAAAATGAGTTTCGGTATTCACCTGCACGCAAATACCGAAAAAGCTTTACTTGCTGCTGTAAGGTAATGAAGAATGGTGGACTACGATACGTAAATTGCCGAGGTCATCTTTCTTGAACTTCCAAGTTTTATCGACCGTGGTTACTTTGCCGTTTTTATCTGTGAAGCTCACGTTACCCATAGATGTAGCCACGTCTCCGGCGAGGAATATAGCAGCGTTCTCGACATTGACCTTTTTCCAGCCCTTCAACGCAAAACCAGTGTCTTTGGGGTACGTGCTGTCACCACCTACAAAATACGACAATGCGCCAGCGCGTGTGATTCGAAAAGTCTGAGGTACTTCCGTCAACGTTGGTTTGAAAAGTACTGGACCTAGGTTGTAACCATAAGCCCCGTCGATGACCTTCTCTGCGAGCGCTTTGGCTGCTGGCTGGCCAGATTTCTCATAAGTGTCGCTAATTGCAATCAACGCATCGCCCCAACCCTTTTGTGCAGCCAGTACTTCGGCCTCGCTTATGGACGTGTTGACGATAGGTGTTTTGGCAAAGGCCGCGCTGGCCAATGCGAGAGAAGCCATGGTGAGAGTAATTTTTGTGAATTTCATTTTTTGACTCCAATTGATGATGTTCAAGTGCAACAGTGCACAAGTAATATTTGATACTGCCCAGTTGAACCCCTTATGAAAGTTGAATGAGCCTCAAATGAAAGCTTGATGAACCGCAGATGACAAAGGCATGCGCGAGAACTGATGTTCATCAGCTGTTCATGTTTTTAGGCTCAAGTTACAGCGCAAATTGTGCGATGATTTAAATCATGTTTGCACGCCGTCTCACCATCGCCCTTGCTGCCATTGCCGGCGCAGCAGTATTGGAAGGGTTGGCCGCGATATGGGCGCTGAATGTCGCGAACGATCATGTGCTGCGTGGTCGCGTGGCGTCTGATATCCAACTTGCCTTTGAGGAACTGACGATATCAAAGCTCAGGTTACGCGCTTGGTTTACACAAGCACAGCTAGATCCGACTGCAACTGACAGTTTGCGGCAGAAGTATCAAACTGACATGCGTAAAACATTAACACAACTAAACCAGTTATCCGCCAGAGCCATTAATTTAGACAGGAGCGATGCCACCCAAACTGAGCACCGTGAACGTCTGGATACACTTAATGTGTTGGCAGAAAGCGTTGCAGTGTTAGAAACTGCCGCTTCAAAAGTGCAACCATTGCGACTAGGCATCCAAACGCGCCAGGCTTGGCTTGCTGCTGGTGAGCTGTTTGATATTTCGCGGGGGCGCGACTTGCGTCAACTTCTTGCTGATAGCATTGAACGCGAGGCGTCTGCTGTAGTACGCGAGCGTGCCGCTGCAGACAAGGCCTTGCGTTGGATGCACAATCTTTTACTAGGGGCTGCTTGCACCATCGCACTTGCAGCATTGCTTTTGGCGGTGGGGTTCGCAAGGGCGTTGCGACGCCCACTCAACGAGCTAAACGCAGGTGCAAAGGCACTACAGCAAGGAGAGTTAACGTATCGAATTCCACTCGATGGCGTTGACGAGTTCTCTGCAGTAGCGAGCAGCATGAATGCTATGGCCGTAGAGTTGTCCAAACACCAGGCATACGAAACTCAAGTAAGGCAAGAACTTGAAGAACTGGTGCAGGCTCGCACATCTGAGCTGCAAGGTGCATTAGACGCATTGCAACGCGTCGACGCGCGACGCCGCAGGCTGTTTGCAGATATCAGCCACGAACTGCGCACCCCTACGACAGCCATTTTGGGCGAGGCTGAAATTACCTTGCGCGGACTTGACAAGCCTTCTCATGACTACCGAGCCGCATTGCAGCGCATTGTTTCGACATCAAAACAACTAGGCGCTGTCATTGATGACTTGCTGACGATGGCACGCAGTGATATCGATACACTTGCGCTCAACCGGCATCCGCTAGATGTGACTGGACCGCTAAAGGAAGCCATTCAACAAGCAACGGCATTAGCGCACGAAAAAAACATCACCTTGCGAGTTGTAAATATGCCTAACCATGCAATCTCAGTACTGGCCGATCCACAGCGCTTACGTCAATTGCTTATCTTGCTATTGGATAACGCTGTGCATTACTCTCATTTAAATGGCACCGTAGAAATTTCAGTGCGGTGCAAACATAACGAGACCGGCGATAAACCGTATTGTGAGTTGCAGATCGCGGATCATGGAATCGGCATCAGAGCAGAAGATCTGCCAAGGGTCTTTGAGCGCAACTTTCGCAGCCAGCAGGCGCGCAAGCACCGCGCTAACGGCAGCGGCTTGGGCTTATCAATAGGGCGGGCCATGGCACACGCGCACGACGGAGAGATCCTGATTGACAGCAAACAAGGGCTAGGCACAACCGTTACACTTCAACTACCGAAGCTAACAGCATCATCCAAGGAAATGCTATGAATATTCTTTTGGTGGAAGACGATGCTCGCATTGCGGATTTTCTAGACCGTGGGCTGCGTGCTGAGGGTTACCGTGTACAAGTTGCCAGAAATGGCATTGACGGTCTTTCGATGGCACGTGATGCATCTCGCCGATCCAGCGAGGATGGTGTAGTCACCGTCATGTTGTTGGATGTGATGCTACCTGGTATGAGCGGCTTGGAAGTTTGCCAAACGCTTAGGGCTTCCCAAATTCATATTCCAATTTTGATGCTGACCGCACTCGGCACATTGGAAGATCGGGTAGGCGGCCTACGTCTAGGAGCGGACGACTATTTGGTAAAACCGTTTGAATTTGAAGAACTGCTTGCACGCATCGAAGCTCTTGGAAGGCGTGACTCGGTACAAAAAAACACGGCGAACGATATACGAATCGTTGCAGACTTGGCGCTGGATACGCGCTCTATGCGCGCGAGCCGAGCAGGCCGTGCGATTGCACTAACAGCGAGAGAGCTAGCCTTGCTAGAGCTACTGATGTCGGCACCTGGCAGATTGTTCAGTCGCGAACGCATATTAGCCAACGTATGGGGGACAAACGAAGACCCATTAACAAATATTGTTGATGTCTTTATTCGTCGTTTGCGCGGCAAAATTGATGAGGGATTCGACAGACCTTTGATACATACACAGCGTGGCCTAGGATACAGACTGGAAGATGCTGGCAGACCATCTTCCATCACAACAAATAAACAGCAGTGAATAAATTTCACCACAAATTAAATAGCTGCTCAGCGGCGTGGGTAGCCCTGTGGCTAAACGGATGTTTGGCGGCTGGCGGCAAGCGCTTCGAAATGGAATCTAAAGACGGCAAAACCATGGGCATGAACTACTTCACCACGCCCGATGAAACCATGGAATCACCCGATGCGATGTTGCCGTGGGCGCGGCTGGCAATGACTTGCTCGGTGCAAGCGAAAGCCAAAGCCAAGCCAAAAGCAAACAAGCTGATTAAAAGGGAACGACGCTAGAACCGGTGCAGCTTCAGGGCGTCCCGAGGCGCGGCTTCAGGCGGTCGGCCTGATTCACCGGGAACGGAAAGCCCAGGACCGTGCTGCCTCCCCTGACACGGTTCTGCGCCTGACAGTTCTGCACGCAGAGGGTAGCCGGTGGCGCCACCTCGGTCGCATCCTCGCCGAACACCATGCCCATGCGGCCACCACTGGCCACCATCCATTTCGAGACACCGCCGCAGTGGGCCACCGTCGCGGTGGCCGGCGTCAGGCCGGCACGCCTTTGGATGACGTTGGCGCAGGCGCTGTCGTTGACTCGGCTGGCCACCTGCGGACTGTCGCGGCCAACGAATTTGGCCGAGAAGTCGTTCCCAAAATTGACGCGCGGCGTTACAACGATGGTGGTGTCCTTGTACGGCACAGTGTCGCCCTCGCGGTTGCGGAAATTGCGGTTGTCAAAATAAAACGCTGTGAGCGGATCGCGGGCGGAGTCGGCGCCCGCCAGCGTGTGCGTGAACAAAGTGGTGCTTTCGTCCGCACGCTCAACCTCCATCTGGAAAACTCCGCCTTGAGCGCAGTCCTTGGCCTGCAGCTTCATCACCAGACCCGGACCTTCCCGCCCGATGCTGAGAGTGTCGTCCTTAAGTTCGACAAACACCTCGCTGGTGAGCGTCAGGCCGCGGTGCTCAGGCAGCTTGCTGGCAAAGACGGGCGTTTCCCTGCCGCCTGTCATGTCGAGCTGGTTGGGTGCACCCGTGAGTGTGTAGTTGCGAATGCCAAGGGTGGCGGCAACGACCTGAAACTTCACATACTTGCCCACCACATCGAAGGTGGTTGTGATTTGGTTGGCCGGCACCGTCGTGTCTTGTGTGCCGCTCTTGCCCAGCACCGTGAATCCGCCGCCCTCGCAGCCAGCTGACGCTGCGGCCTGGGCGCCTCCAGAAGCCAGCACGCCAAGCAGCAGACCAGCAGCAGCGCCACGCCTGATCCGGCGTGGCGATCTCAGAGATTTCTTAAACATAATGTTCCCCTCAGTGGACACGCTGATCGCTGCGTGAGCGGTGCGGTAATTGCTGAACCGCGCAATTGCATCTTAGTTAGACTGAAGGCACGTGACAGTGCTGCATGGCCCACAATTGGTAAATTTCAAGCCCCAATTGTTACCAAATGAGAACCATTCACGATCTGGATACTGAATGTAAAAACTCCCGCTAAAAGCAAAATGATTTACTCAATTCTTCGGCTCAGTCACGAATCCAATTTTCCGAACACCTGCTTGTTGCGCCGCAGCCATCGCCGTGGCGACGCGTTCATAACGGACGGCTTTGTCGCCGCGAATGTGCAGCTCGGGCTGCGGGTTTTGCGTAGCTGCGGCTTTGAGTTGCAACAGCATGGCTTCTTCCGTCACTTTGTTTTCATTCCAAAAGTAGTCGCCCGCTGCGTCTACCGACAGGCGAATCGTCTCGGGTTTGACGTCTTGCGGTACGTTGCTGGCGCGAGGTAGGTCAATGTTGACCGCGTGTTTCATCACGGGCACGGTGATGATGAAGATGATCAAGAGCACCAACATCACGTCCACCATGGGCGTCATGTTGATTTCGTTCATCACTTCATCTGTGTCGTCTTGGGTTCCAAAAGCCATGGTTTGCTCCTAAATCAAGCTTTGTTCATGGCAACGACTTTGCCCGCTTTAGCGGCTACACCGCTGCTGCCAACACGAGCGCCTGTCACGAAGTAAGCGTGCAAGTCATGTGCAAAGCGATTTAGCTTCATCAAAATGCCTTTGTTGCCGCGCACCAGCGCGTTGTAGCCCAGCACGGCCGGAATGGCGACGGCCAAGCCCAGCGCGGTCATGATCAGGGATTCACCAATCGGGCCCGCCACTTTATCTATAGTGGCTTGACCAGCTGCACCTATGCTCAACAGCGCATGGTAAATACCCCAAACCGTGCCAAACAAACCGACAAATGGCGCGGTAGAGCCAACGGAAGCCAAAATCGCTAAGCCAGACTGCAGTTTGGCGGTAAATTCATCCAGCGTGTTGCGCAGGCTACGGGTGATCCAGTCGCTTTTGTCCAAACTGTCGTGCAGCTGGGCTTTGGCGGGTGTGCCATCCGTGTGCAAGATGTGGGCTGTGGCTTCGCGGCCTTCAAGCGCCAACTGGCGCAGTGGGTTTTCAGGCCCACCGCCCAATTGTGAAACGCCCTTGGAGAAGTCTTCACTGTGCCAAAAACCTTCGGCTTCGGCGGCTAAACGCTTGTATTTAAAAATATCCAGCGTCTTGATGATGATGACCATCCAAGATGCCAATGACATCGCCAACAGCAGCAAAGCCACCGTTTTGGTGACCAAATCACCCTGAGACCACACGTTCATCAAACCAAATTGCGAATTCATTTAACTTAACTCCAAATATTCAAAAAATCAAACTACAAAAAAACCAAAACCATAAATAAATTATTAAATCAAGCTAAAAGGAATGGGCACAACAAACCACATATCCTCAGCCACACCATCACGTTTACCGGGTACAAATTTCCATTTAGGCACTGTCGCAAGAGCAGATTGGTCTAATCGCTCAAAACCACTTGACTTGCTTAACTCCACTTTTAACGGCAAGCCTTCAGCGCTGACAAGCACACGGATTCTTACTGTTCCCTCCTCACGCATGCGATTACTTTTATCGGGGTATGGCGGTTTGGGGTTGCTCAAATAAGCAGCATCACTAGAGGGCAAAACAATTTTGGGGGCAGCAGGCGGCGCTGGCGGCATAGGAGCTGCCACAGCTGCGACTGCCACGGTAGGCACATACGGCGCTGGTGGTGCAATGGGCTGAACCGACGGTGCATTGGGCGTAGGCGTGGCGTCTGCCACGGCCAACAAAGTCGGGGCCACTTGCGTGACTTGCTTTGGCTTGCTGACCACTTGTTTGACCGGCTCAGGTGGTTTCGGAGGCGTTGGCGCAGTTTTAGGCGTCGGCAAATCAATCATCTGCGCCAAAACCTCAACCGGCACGATGATCTCCACAGCCCGCATCAGCAAACCCGTTTGCAGCGCCCAAATCGCCAACGCGTGAAACAGCAGCACCGAGCCAGCAATGACAACATTGCGGTTCGTTGCAAAAAAAGACGGTTTAGAGAGCGCTAAAGGCATAGCAGAAGACATGGAAGAAGACATCAAAAAGAGAACAGTTATAGTTTTGCGGGTTGATAAATGACTTCGGTGGTGACTTGCGACAAGGTGGAGCAGCCGCACAAAGCCATCGCCACTTCAAGCTCGTCACGCAGCAAACGCAGCACATGCGCCACGCCCACCGCGCCGGCGTTGGCCAAGCCGTACACATAGGGTCGCCCCACCATCACCGCCGTGGCCCCTAAAGCAATGGCTTTGAGCACATCGGTACCACGGCGAATGCCGCCATCGACCAAAATAGGCAAATCACCGGCCAGTTTCTGTGCGATGCGTGGCAACACATCGGCTGTCGCCACTGCTGTGTCCAAGGTGCGGCCACCATGGTTAGACACCACAATGCCCGCCAGCCCCATGTCTGCAGCTTGGCGCGCATCGTCTTCGTGCAGGATGCCTTTGAGAATGATGGGCAGTCGGGTGATACTTTGCAGCCATGCAATGTCATCCCATGTTGGTGCCATTGTCAATAAACCGTCAAACAAAGCGCTTTGACCGGGTCGCAACGCAGCAGTTTGCTCGTCTTGCAGACCCGCAAGATTCACGGCGGATACGCCAAGGGGCAGCTTGAAATTCGCGCGTCGTTCACGGTCACGGTAACCTTGTGTGGGCGCATCAACGGTAACGACCAGCGCCTCATAACCCGCCGCTTCAGCGCGTAGCACCAAATCTTTGGTGAAACTACGGCCATACAGCATGTACAACTGAAACCACAGTGGGCCACGGGTGGCGTTGTTGCCAGCGCTCAACACCGCAGCAGCGACTGATTCCAACGAGGTGCTAGATTGGGTACTCAGCACCATCCCAGCCCCAAGTGCAGCCGCTGCATGGGCTGTGGCCAATTCACCATCTGGGTGCGCCATGCGCTGGTAAGCCACAGGTGCGAGAAAAATAGGGTGCGCCAGCGTTTTACCCAGCAACTGGGTACGGGTATGCCCGCCAGCCAAGGGCTGCAGCACACGCGGCTGCAACTTCAATATTGACCATGCATAGCTGTTGGTATGCAGCGTTAGCTCATCGGCTGCTCCACCGTAAAAGTAAGTTTGTGCGTTGTCGTCCAGTACTTTGCGTGCATGGTTTTCATGGTCGGCCAAAGTCACCAAGCCTGCAGGAATGGCTGCGACCTTGGGGACGGCATCGACAGAACGCAGCGCTGTACTCAAGTTTGCCGTCATCACGAATCCGCCCACTGCCGCAGCAGGTTATGGTAAGTGCCTGTCAACGCTACCGCCTCATCCGTTTCGCCGTGTTTAGCACGCAGGGCTTGGATGGTGTTGTCTAAGTCGATGAGCAGGTTGCGCTGTTCATCGCTGCGAACCATACTTTCTATCCAGAAAAAGCAAGCCAAACGTGTGCCACGTGTGACGGGCGTCACCTGATGAACGCTAGTACTAGGATACAAAATCATGTCGCCTGCAACAAGCTTGATGCGTTGCTCGCCCGTGCTGTCATGCACCACCAACTCACCACCCTCGTAGCTGTCAGGGGCTGACAAAAACAAGGTGGCGGATATGTCGGTGCGCACGCGCTGTCCTGTATCTGGCGCGAAGCGGATGGCGTTATCCACATGCCGCCCGTAAAACATGGGCTCGGCATTGTCGGACTGGCCATAGCGGTTAAAGCGAGGGGTGAACAATTTTTTAGGCAGCGAAGCTGCAAAAAACAGCGGGTGTCTATCCAAGGCTTTGAGCACTAGGGTGCGCAAAGCTTTGGCCGCATCACAGTCATGCGGCAGTTGGGTATTGTTTTTAACCAGTGCGGCTTGCGTGCCCGCACTGGCTCGGCCATCACTCCAAGGGGCATCAGCAAGCAAGTCTTGTGCATGACGCACTTCTGCGAGACTCAAGACTTGTTTGATGTGTTGAAGCATAGCCGAATTCTCCGTTAACTGGAAGGTGATTAAAACTTCACAGATGCAGTCAACGCATACACACGGCCCGCACCTGGAATGTAATGTCCAGTATAAAGCGCGTCAGCGTAGAGCTTGTTCGTCACGTTGCTGACGTTAGCCTTCAAGGTGAATTTTTCAAACGCGTATTCAACCATCAAATCTGCCGTCACAAAGCTAGGCGCTGCCCAGCCTGGGTTGCGGTTTGGCGTCTGCTCACTACGGAAGTTCAAACCACCGCCAATGCGGAATTGTGGCGTGATTTGGTACGTCGTCCACACCGTGCCGCTGTGCTTAGGCGTGAGCGATGAACGCGCACCAGCCCCTTCACCCACACCGTTGATGGAAGTCGATCCCGGCGCGCCGATGTCGATTTTAGCAATCGGCGTGAAAGCGTAAGAGCCGTAGACTTCCCACTCTTTGGTCAACTTACCGGTCACGTCAATTTCAAAACCGGCAGCGTGGCGCTTGCCAGAGAGCAAGTTTTGTGTTGCAGCGGAATCAGGGTCACGGTTACGTTCGTTGTTTTTGACCGCGTAGAACAAAGCTAGACGCGTGGTGAAGCGCTTGTCTTCAGTGTCAATTTTTGCACCGATTTCGTAGTTCACACTGCCTTCAGGGCCAGTCTTAGCGGTTTGGTTGTCATACTGATAAGTATCACCAGAGGTGTTGAACGAGGTGCCGTAAGACGCATGGAACGACGTTGTGCTTGATGGCTGATACAACACACCCAAACGTTTGCTCAGCAATGTATCTGAGCGCTCGTTGTACGCTGCAGCCGTTGCTGTTGCAGCAGCTGCGGTGTATTTGCCTTTGAAATTATCCAAACGCAAGCCGCCCAACACTTTCAACTCTGGCGTGAGCTGCACCATGTCTTGAGCGTAAATGCCCAAGGCCGTAGCGTCAAAGGTACGTCCAACGCTTAAAACACGCAAGTTTTCATTCACACCCACGCCGTTACTAGGCGTGCCAACAGTCGTATTGGCTTTGACCAAGGTGCCTGTGGCGTTGTAATTCGCAAACTTTTCGTGGGCGTAGTCGATACCCGTCAACACTTCATGCTTGACACCTAATGCATCAAACTTTTTGCTGTAATCGCTTTGCACATACGTGGTTTGCATGTCTTGGATTTTGTTGTTGGTGCCACGGCACAACACGGTGCGGTCATCCAAAACGCCGAACACCGCCGTTTGACGCGTGGTTGTGGAGCCAGTCACAAACGGTGTTTGGCAGCTTATGCCGTCTTTGTTGGTTGGCTGGCGGCGTACCGCACTAGCGCGTTGATCACGGTCGTACGAGCCTTGGCGTGCGCTGGTTTTCAGTTCGCCACCATCGTCAAAACGGTGTGTATGGGTCAGGGTCGCAGCTTTTGCACCACCCTTGTTGTAGTCGCTCGCCATGCCGTAGTATGCATTGGGATCGACATTGGTCATCAAACCGACATTGCTGGTTTCGTTGCCATTGGCACGAATCCAAGGCAAGCCATAGTTCATGCCATTGTTGTTGTCCAAATAGTACAAGCTGGCTGAAAACTCGTCTTTTGTGCCAATGCCCAAACGGTAAGTTGCAGCCACGCCCTTTTTGTCAATGCTGCTGCCAGAGCCATTGCTGTCTGCTTTGGTCGCCATCGCGGTGATGCGCAAGCCTGCGTTTTCACCGGTTTGGATATTGAAATCGCCCACGGCGCGTTTGTAGCCATGGCTACCCACCGTCACATCGACAGAGCTTTCGTCCATCGCACGCGCTGGCTTACTCACTTGGTTCACCGCGCCGCCTGTGGAGCCACGGCCAAAGAGCATGGAAGCTGATCCGCGCAAAAGCTCGATGCGGTCGTTGTTAAACGTGTCGCGGTCATAAAACGCTGGGTCGCGCATGCCGTCTACAAAGATGTCACCTGTCGCAGCCAATGAAAAACCGCGCAAACGTATGTCTTCCTCGCCGCCCTCTGCCGCCAAGAAAGAAATGCCCGCCGTATTGTGCAGCGCTTCTTTCAAGGTATCCAAATTACGGTCATCAATTAACTTTTCTGTCACCACAGTGATGGACTGCGGAATATCACGCAAGGCTTGTTTGCCTTTGCCGATGCCAGTTTCAGTGGCACGAACAGAGTCTTTACCTTCTGGGGCAATGGCTTTTTCAATCACCAAGACGGGAGCCAGCGTTTTCTCAGCCGTGGCTGTTGCAGCTGCTGTTTGAGCCCAAACTGATGTACTCACTGAGAGCACTACCGCGGCAACTGGCAGCAAGACAAATTGTTGCGCAGTACGCTGACGTAAGCGATTAGGTAAATTAGCCAAGAGAACCTCCATTTAAGTTGCAAAAAAGACACAAGTAAAGTTATTGTGTCTGAATTGTAATGCAAATAAGAACGATTCTCAATTAGATTTACATTTTATTCAAATTATTTAGTCAAGATCAGCGTGCCGAGCTTTGTAGAATCATTTGCGACACACCCACCAAGCGGACGCTACGACAGCCACTAGACACAAGATAAAAGCGAAAATGGCGGAGATATCTCCCATGGCGCTGATGGATGAAGATTATTTTGCGTGCTGCCTAAGCAGCTGTTAAAGGCGCACAAGTCATGCCAGAAGACTTTGCACACTCTTGACGCAAATGCGCAATTTTCCCTTTGGCACTGCATTGCGCTACCACATCACGCGCACATCCCTCGCATTTGCCACACTGCGTGGACAAGCCAGTTTCAAACTGAATATCGTCAAAACTCATGCCAGCATTTGCGTGCTTGGAGATTTCACGGTCAGATATGTGGTGACAGATGCAGACAATCATGATTAAGGCGGGTTAGAGGTTTATGGACATTTATGCTCAGATAGATTTGCATTGTAAATGCGAATCGTTCTTATTGTCAACAACCATTTACCTTGCATGAATTAGGCATCTATGTTTATGTAATTCCCGCCTTGCGCCTTACAGCTTCTTTTCGCAAGCTTTGCTGCCCAGCCAGCAAGCCTTATCGCTTACATTTACCCGAATTAGCCAAGTTCACCAACCTGGCTTTGCAGGTAGTTTTGCAGTCCAACTTTTGCTAACAAGTCGATTTGGGTCTCTAAAAAGTCAATGTGCTCTTCCGTGTCGTCCAAAATACCTTGTAGCAAATCGCGTGAAACATAGTCCCGTACGCTTTCGCAGTGCGCAATGCCCGCTTTGATGGTTGCTTGCGCGCCCACTTCCGCGCCTAAGTCGCAGGCCAAGGCTTCTGGCACATCTTCGCCGATAGATAATTTACCCAAATCTTGCAAGTTTGGCAGGCCATCAAGCATGAAAATGCGGTCCATGAGCATGTCAGCATGCTTCATTTCACCAATAGATTCTTCGTATTCCTTTTTCGCCAGCTTGGTGAATCCCCAGTGTTTGTACATGCGGTAGTGCAAAAAATACTGGTTGATTGCAGTCAGCTCGTTTTTAAGCTGCGCCTGCAGGTGAGAGATAACTTGTGCGTCGCCTTTCATGGCTTCTCCTTGGTGATGAATGCTTGGTGATTGAACAATTGGAAGCTATTGTCGCAAGAAAATACCATGCCAGCAATAAACCATAAAATTTACAAACTTTCTACACCACAAAACGCTACTATTTTAATAGCTACTTAAGCAATAAATACGCCGGCTAGATGCCAAAAAGTATGCCTAAACAGCCATAAAATCAAAAAACACAGGCATATCTGCCTGTATGGACTCGAAAACCAAGTTTTGCCCTTTTAAAACGCTCAATTTTTGGCCCACTTCTAAAAAGTGATCGCCATAGTTGTCATCAACATTGTCTCCGCCTGCGCCAACCGTCGCCCACACGCGGCCTTGTTTGATGGATAGCTCGCTGTCTTGTTCAGCAAATAAACTGATAACTTGTAGACTGCTCATGTGAAACTCCTTAGTTGCAAGATGCGAATGAATGAAGCTCTATCATCTCGCTCTAAACAGACACAGTCCAATGAAATAGCAGTATCAAATTCATGCGAATTTGGAATGAATGAAAGTTGCTTCTGCCGTAGAATTATCCTCATGACCATCTCAAACAACAAAAATCACAACGCCAACACCAAGCCAAAACTTCGCACCCGTGCCCTCTCAGTCGGGCATTTGCGCGCTTTTGAGGCGGTGGCGCGGCATTTGAACTTTCGAATTGCGTCTGAAGAGCTGGCTTTGACGCAATCGGCCATCAGCCGGCAGATTCAGGCGCTGGAGGACGAAGTTGGGGTCAGCCTGTTTTTGCGGCACACCCGTTCGGTGGAGATGACGGGTGCAGGCTCGCAATTGTTGCGGGCGGTGATGCCTTCGTTGGAAAATATCGACGGCGCGGTTCGGCAGATTCGCCGCACCGCAGGGCGCAAAATCGTGTCGATATCGACTTGGGCGTCGTTTTCAACGCAGTGGCTGATTCCGCGCATGGAGGCTTTTCAGCACGACAACCCAGATATTGACCTGCGCATCGAAGCCACTGACAGCGCGATTAATTTGGAAACCAGTGATGTTGACTTGGTACTGCGCTACGCCAAGCCTAGCTCTGTACCCAAGCACGCCACCCGACTTTTTGGCGAGCAATTGGCACTGGTCGCTAGCCCCTGGCTGTTGAAAAGTAACCGTTCCATCAAAAAAGCTGCTGATTTGAGCCACTTTTCGTTGATTGAGGCCGATCACGACAACCGCTTCAAACACAACGAGTGGCTGACATGGGAGCGTTGGCTTGTTGCGCAAAAACTGCCTGATTTGGAGCCCAAACGCTGGTTGTACTTCAACTACTCGCACCAAATCGTGCAAGCCGCCCTCACCGGCCAAGGCGTGGCGCTGTGCCGTCTGCCGTTGATTTCTGACCATTTGGAAAAAGGCGATTTGATTGAATTGTTACCTGCAGAGCGTATGGAAACGCCTTTGGCGTACTGGCTCATCGTCGGTTCGCGCAGTGGACAGCGCCCTGAAGTGCAGGCATTTTGCGAATGGCTGATGTCGCAGGCAGCGATTACGGCAGATGCCATGGGCGAAATTTGAGTCCCAAAAGGCAGAAGTAAGGGATAATACCTAGTTACGCCTAGGCATAGCTTTGGCGACATCTCTACCTCTTATCCATGATTACTCTTAAAAACGTGGTGCTGCGTCGCAGTGCCAAAGTCTTGCTTGACAGCGCCAATGTGACCATCAACCCCGGTGAAAACGTGGGCATTGTGGGCCGTAACGGTGCGGGCAAATCAACCCTGTTTGCGCTCTTGAACGGCACGCTGCATGAAGATGGCGGCGAATACTTCATCCCCAGCCAGTGGCGCATGGGCCAAGTCGCACAGGACATGCCGGAAACCGAACAAAGTGCCACCCAGTTTGTGATCGACGGCGACGTCACCCTGCTGGCCGCGCAACTGGAATGCACCGCCGCCGAAGCCACCGACGACTACGACCGCATGGCCCACGCCTACACCGCGCTGGCAGATTGTGGTGCGTACGACGCCCCCGCCCGTGCGCAGGCGCTGATTTTGGGCTTAGGCTTCAAAACCACCGAGCTGGACAATCCCGTCAACAGCTTCTCAGGCGGCTGGCGCATGCGGCTGCAACTGGCACGCGCGTTGATGTGCCCGTCTGACCTCTTGTTGCTGGACGAGCCGACCAACCATTTGGACTTGGACGCGCTGGTTTGGCTGGAAGCCTGGCTGAAACGTTACGAAGGCACGATGCTGGTCATCAGCCATGACCGCGAGTTTTTGGACGCGGTGACCGGTGTGACCGTGCAAGTCGAAATGGGTAAACTCAATCGTTTTGGCGGCAATTACAGCAAGTTTGAAGATATGCGCGCCGAGCAGCTGGAGCAACAGCAAGCCGCTTTTGGCAAGCAGCAGGACAAAATTGCGCATTTGCAAAAGTTCATCACCCGCTTCAAGGCGCAGGCCAGCAAGGCCAAGCAGGCGCAAAGCCGCGTGAAAGCGCTGGACCGCATGGAAAAACTCGCGCCCCTGCTTGCCGAAGCGGAATTTACCTTCGAATTCAAAGAACCAGCGAATTTGCCGAATCCGATGTTGTCGATGACGGATTGCTCTTTCGGCTACCCCGCGCCAGACGACGCACCCGAAGGCACGCCGCCAACAGTGATTGTGCAGCGCGTCAACAAATCGGTGCTGGCCGGCCAGCGCATCGGCATTTTGGGTGCGAACGGCCAAGGTAAATCGACCGTGGTAAAAACCATCGCCCGGGCCTTGACCCCTGTCAAGGGTGAAATCATCGAAGGCAAAGGCCTGAATATTGGCTACTTCGCCCAGCAAGAACTGGACGTGCTGCGTCCGCAAGACACACCGTTGGAGCACATGATCCGCCTCGCCCGCGAAACCCAGGCTGCGGGTAAATTGAGCAACCAGCAAACCAACGAACAATCGTTGCGCAGCTTTTTAGGCACCTTCAACTTCAGTGGCGACATGGTCAAGCAGGCCGTGGGCAGCATGAGCGGCGGCGAAAAAGCCCGTTTGGTGCTGTGCATGATTGTCTGGCAGCGCCCGAATCTGTTGCTGCTGGACGAGCCAACCAACCATTTGGACTTGGCCACCCGCGAAGCGCTGGCGATGGCACTCAACGAGTTTGAAGGCACCGTGATGCTGGTCAGCCATGACCGTGCTCTGCTGCGCGCCGTGTGCGATGAATTCTGGATGGTGACGCGCGGCGGCGTGGAGCCGTTTGACGGTGATTTGGACGACTACCAAAAATACCTGCTGGACGAAGCCAAACGCGCCCGCGAAGCTGTTAAAGAAGAGCAGCAAGCCCTCAAAGTTGAAGCCGCCGCATCTGCCAAAGCCGCAAAATCAACGCCGAAATTACCAAAAGGCGAAAAAACCAAGTCGCTCACCCCGCTCAAACGCGAGTTGCAGCAGGTGGACGACCAACTGGCGACCCTAAACCACGAAGGCAAAGACCTGGAAAACCGCCTTGCTAAGCCCCTTCAACCCGCAGATTTGGCGCAAGCAGGTAAGCGCCTGAAGACGGTGCAAATGGAAATTGAAGCCTTGGAAGCGAAATGGCTAGAACTGTCGCAAGAG
>JANPIC010000021.1:0-6164 GCA_031424795.1 Polaromonas sp.
ATGGGCAAAGCCGAAAAAGACATGCGCCGCAAAGAAGGCATCATCCTCAGCATGACCCCACTGGAGCGCCGCAAGCCCGACCTGATCAAAGCCACCCGTAAACGCCGCATCGCCAATGGTGCAGGCGTCCACGTCCAAGAAGTCAACCGTATGCTCAATGAGTTTGAGCAAATGCAAGGCATGATGAAGAAAATGAGCGGCGGCGGGATGATGAAGATGATGAAAAAGATGGGTGGCATGAAGGGGATGCCGAAAATGCCGTTTTAAGTGGTTTTTGCCTTTAAAACCACTTTTCACATGTCATTTTAGACTGTAGCCGGCGTATTTATTGTCTAGACTGCTATTTAATATATAGTAAATTAGTTACTTCGTCATGTTAATACTGCCTTTACCTGAGCCGCATGTTGCACTTTTAGCCTCGTAAGTGCCGCTCATTGCGTTTCCAACAACAGTTGCTATAAAAGTTCCAGTTGCATCGCCAGAAGCAATTTTTCCTGTGAATTCATTACCACTGACAGTTCCTGATATTGACCCGACTTTTAAACAGGTATTGGTTGGTGATGAAAAACTGCCACCAACATCAGCACCCACTTGGTTCAAACTAAATGACATTGAGCCAGTAGCACCATTGCTTGCGTCGCGTGCCGTCCCTTTCCACTCACCGGTCACATTAACAGTAGGCGGCGCAGACGAGCTTCCACCGCCGCCACATGCAGCTAACAATAAGGTGCAAGTTAATGCTGCAATCGATTTAAATATCCAGTTCATGATTTCTCTCCTTGATATTGTGTGATTTTGGCTAGTTTATCTCAAAATTAGTCTGATTACGACTATTCCAATTCAGACTAGACCATTGGGTCATGTCTGTTTCTCTTTATCACGCCGAATATGAAGCCTTACGTGCTTTACTGCGTGATATGCGTTTAAAGGCTAAGCTTACTCAGACGCAAATGGCAGAAGCTTTGTCAGTGGGGCAATCCTACGTTTCGAAGGTTGAACGCGGTGAAAACTTTGTGGATGTACTGCTGTTTTCCCGCTGGTGCGCAGCTTGTGGGGTCAAAGCGGGGCGAGCTTTGGATGAATTACTGAGAGAAGACGTGCAAACTTCATAATTTGGTCTTTTTACTTGCGATTTTAGACTCTAGCCGGCGTCTTTATTGCCTGAACAGCTATTAAATATATAGCATTTAATCATAGAAAATCAATACTTTTCACTTAAAATTTGATGAAATACCGCATTCAGCTTGGGCAGTACATCACCACGCAAATGCGCAGGTGGCTCATAGGTTTCTAGCCTTGCCAACTCGGCTTCGACGAAGGCGTTGATGCTGGGTACTGGCAAATCTAGCCCAAGCTCTGGGGTATTACGCTTGCGCTCTAGCAGCACCATGATGTCGGCTACCAGTGCTGGATTGTCTTCAATCAAATGCAGCATTTTTTGAAACTCAATCGGCGCGGCTGTGCCGTAACGCTCTAGCCAGCGCACGGCCATGAGGGGGCGCAAGACGTAGAAGTACTTTTTAAGGGGCACTAAATCAGCTTTGAGGTAACCACGAAAATTCGTTTTAGCCATGCTTCGGTAGTGGTGAACACCGCTTTCGCAGGAGTAGACGCTGGGTAGCAGGCTGCGAGCTAGTTCGGCAAAACTGCCGTTTTGTGTGTAAATAATGGGTGATTGAATCCATTCGACGAAAGCGGGGTTGGACTTCCAAAATAGGCGCAGTGCTTTGCGCAAATCCCAGCCATTAAGGTCAATGTCGTCAACAATGGGATATTCGATCACATCGCGCTGTTCTTCCAAACCTACGGAAAGATACCAGTCGCGCGGGTGAACGTAGATGAAACGTGCATCAAAGTCGCTATTGGGCGATTCAAATCCCCAAGCACGGCTACCCGATTCAACGGCTAAAAGAATGCGAACGCCGTGTTCTTTTTCGGCGTTGTGCATACGGCGGAGTATTTCGGCGCGGATGTTGTCTGGAATCATCAACGTATCGTAATGGATGTGTGAGAGGTAAAGTCAGTTGGGCGTCGATTGAGAACATAAATTAGGGTCGGAGGGCTGGAGACTCGCGAAAAACAGGGGGTAGATATGAATATAGCCGGCGTATTTAATGCCTAAGCAGCTACTAAATATATAGCAATTATTTCCCCATTACGGATACTGCTGCCGCGCATGTAAAACCCGAAGAACGACCAAAGCGCCATCCGCAACTTGGTAAACAAGAATGTAGTTTGGGTGAACGACGATTTCTCTTGTGCCAGCTACGCGACCGGGTCGGAAAAGTTAAGGGTGTTCGACGGCGGGAAGAATGGCTTCATCGAGCAAGGTTTTCATGCGCCGCGCTGCGATTGGGTTGCGCGGGGCAATGTACTCAATCAAGCTGCGCAAGTCGCCGCGCGCCTCATCCGACCAAACGATCTGAAGCATCAGGCCTGTTTAGCCGTAAGTCGTTGCTCTGCTTGAACAATAATCGCTTCCATCTCAGCCATCACTTGATCATGCGGGATGCGTGGCGCTTTGCTATCGAGCGCCTGCTGCACTTGTCCACGAAACCACAGGTCATAGCTGGCCGCCTGATTTTCAGTTTCAAACTCGGAAATGATGGGGTCTAGGACTGCATTCATATCGTCAGAATACCATAAAGCTGCAAATTGTGTTGTTTTTCAAACCTCAAGCGTCACCACCTCACCGCGCAACATCCTCTGCGGCGCGTCGGTGACTTTGATGTCCACCAACTGCCCAATCAGGCGATCTGGCCCCGTGAAGACCACGGCGCGGTTGCATTCTGTGCGACCGAACAGGGCGTTGGGGGTTTTGCGGGCGGGGCCTTCGACCAAGACGCGCTGTACTGTGCCTAGACGGCTGGCGCTGATTTTGACCACATTGGCGTCAATGGTGGCTTGCAGGTGTTGCAATCGTGCCAATTTCACGGCGTGCGGGGTGTCGTCGTGCAGCGCGGCGGCGGGGGTGCCGGGGCGCGGGCTGTAGATGAAACTGAAGGAGGTGTCGAAGCCGACATCGTTGATGAGCTTCATCATCTTCTGGAAATCATCGTCCGTTTCACCGGGGAAGCCGACGATAAAGTCGCTGGACAGCACCATTTCGGGGCGAATCGCCCGCAGTTTGCGGATGGTGCTTTTGTATTCCAGCGCGGTGTAGCCGCGTTTCATGGCGCTCAAAATGCGGTCGGAGCCGTGCTGCACCGGCAAGTGCAGGTGGTTCACCAGCTTGGGTAAGCGTGCGTAGGCGTCGATCAGGCTCTGGCTAAACTCGTTCGGGTGGCTGGTGGTGTAGCGGATGCGCTCAATACCGGGGATGTCGGAAACGTAATCCAGCAGCGTCGCAAAGTCGGCAATCTCGCCCGAATCGCCCATCTTACCTCGGTAGGCGTTGACGTTTTGACCCAAAAGATTGACCTCTTTGACGCCTTGGTCGGCCAAACCGGCCACCTCGACCAGCACGTCTTCAAACGGGCGCGAGACTTCTTCACCACGGGTGTAGGGCACGACGCAGTAACTGCAATACTTGGAACAGCCTTCCATGATGCTGACAAACGCACTCGCGCCGTTGTTTTTGGCGGGTGGCAGGTGATCGAATTTTTCGATCTCGGGGAAGCTGATATCGACCTGTGGGCGCGCCAACGAATCTCTTTTTGCCAGCAGCTCAGGCAAGCGGTGCAAGGTCTGCGGGCCAAATACCACGTCCACAAACGGGGCGCGGGCGATGATGGCGGCACCCTCTTGACTGGCGACACAACCGCCCACGCCGATTTTGACGCCCTTGGCTTTCAGGTGCTTGATGCGACCCAGGTCGCTGAACACCTTCTCTTGCGCTTTTTCGCGCACCGAGCAGGTGTTGAACAAGATCAAATCAGCCTCGTCCATGTTTTGTGTGGCTTCATAGCCTTGGGCAGCGTGCAGCACGTCGACCATTTTGTCGGAATCGTACTCGTTCATTTGGCAGCCGAAGGTTTTGATGAAAACCTTTTTGGAAACGCTCTCGGAAGGCGTTTCAGACAACGCCAAGTCGTTGATAGGGTTCAAAATTTCACTCATTTCCGCACTCATTTCTTTTCTCCTGCCAGTTTCACTTTGGCCTCTTCAGCGGAGAGCAGCCACACCTCATGCACCAAGCCCGTGCCAGCTTCGCGCCTGAAGTTCACCGTAAACGCCTTGCCTTCCAAAGCCCCCGTCATCGCCAGCATGCCCTGCTCGTCGCGAATACGTGCACCGGGCGACAAGCGGTCAGCTTTGCCGTCCAGCTCGATTTGGGGAGGTGATTTGAAAGCGATTTTGCCGCGCACGGCAGAATCCGGAAAATGACGTGCTATTTGGGCTGTAGCCAGCGTATTTATTGCCTGAATAGCTATAAATAATATAGCAAAAATCGAACTTTTGAGAATGGAATGTGTCATAAGTGCAGCAGAGACTGGTTTATATCCAGCGGCTGATATTTGATAGTAAGGCCGCGATTTTACCGCAGCACCGGCTGAAACGCCTAAAAGCTACTGCATCGCACGGATGGCGGCAAAGCGCGTTTCCAGCTCGCGGCGCATGTCTTTGCGTACCTCGGCGGCGGCAAAGCGGCGACGGTCTTCGATGGATGTGGGCTTCAACGGCGTCACCGGCACGGGTCTGCGCGCTTCGTCCACCGCCACCATGGTGAAAAAGCAGCTGTTGACGTGGCGCACCTCGCGGGTGCGGATTTCTTCGGCAATCACCTTGATGCCGATCTCCATGGAAGAAGTGCCGGTGTGGTTGACCGAAGCCAAAAACGTCACCAGCTCACCCACGTGGATGGGTTGGCGAAACATCACTTGGTCAACATTCAGCGTTACGACATAGCGCCCGGCATAGCGGCTGGCACAGGCGTAGGCAACTTGGTCCAGCAGCTTCAAAATCGTGCCGCCGTGGACGTTGCCCGAAAAATTGGCGGTATCGGGCGTCATCAGCACGGTCATGGACAGTTGGTGGGCAGGTAAATCCATCCCTATATTATGCCTTGGCTACCTCATGCGCCGCCATGTGCTCCAGCGACTTGACGAGGGCCGAGTGATCCAACTGGTCCCAGCCATTCGCTGCACACACTTGCATCAGCTGCGCGGCAGACGCCGTTTGCGGCAGCGCCAGACCCATGGCTTTTGCGCCTGCGAGCGCGAGATTCAGGTCTTTTTGATGCAGGGCGATGCGGAAACCGGGGTTGAAGGTGCGCTTGATCATGCGTTCGCCATGCACTTCCAAAATGCGGCTGGCGGCGAAACCGCCCATCAGCGCTTGGCGCACACGGGCAGGGTCAGCCCCGGCTTTGCTGGCGAACAGCAAGGCTTCGCCGACGGCGGCGATGTTCAGCGCCACGATGATCTGATTGGCCACCTTGGTGATCTGCCCGGCGCCCACGTCGCCGACCAGCGTCACGTTCTTGCCCATCTTTTCGAGCAAGGGTCTGACGCGTTCGAAGTCGGCCTGCGCCCCGCCGCACATGATGGTCAGGCTGGCGGCCTTGGCGCCGACTTCGCCGCCCGACACCGGTGCGTCGACATAGGCGCAACCGAGTTCGGCGATCCGCGCGGCGAAGCCCTTGGTGGCGATGGGGTCGATCGAACTGCAATCCACGACGGCCTTGCCTTTGGTGAGGCTGGTGGCGACGCCGTTGTCGCCGAACAGCACCTTCTCCACGTCGGGCGTGTCGGGCACCATGACGAAGACGATGTCGGCTTTCTGCGCCACTTCGGCGCCGCTGGCGCAGACCGTGGCCTTCGACGCAAAGGGCTCGGGCGCCGTGCCGTGCGTGTTGACGAACAGTTGGTGGCCGGCATCGAGCAGGTGCGCCGCCATCGGCGCGCCCATGATCCCCAGGCCGATGAAGCCGATTTTTTGCGGTGTGGTCATGTCGGTGTTGTCTCCTCTTTATTTAGTCAATGCTTCGCGCCAGCCGAGACCTTCGGCCGTAGTGCCGCGCGGCTTGTATTCGCAACCGATCCAGCCCGCATAGCCGATCGCATCGATGTGCCTGAACAGCCAGGCGTAGTTGATCTCGCCCGTGCCCGGCTCGCCGCGGCCGGGGTTGTCGGCCAGCTGGATGTGGCCGATGCGATCGATGTTTTTCGACAGGGTGTTGCCCAGCTCGCCTTCCATCCGTTGCGCGTGGTAGATGTCGTACT
>JANPIC010000022.1:0-45342 GCA_031424795.1 Polaromonas sp.
CATCCACGTGCCAAAAACCGTGGACAACGACTTGCCGATCACCGACTGCTGCCCCGGCTTTGGCTCGGTCGCCAAATACGTCGCCGTGTCGGCGCTGGAAGCCTCGTTTGACGTGCGCTCCATGTGCAAAACCTCGACCAAAGTCTTCGTGCTCGAAGTCATGGGCCGCCACGCCGGCTGGATAGCCGCTGCCGGCGGTTTGATCGAAGACCACGGCATCCCCATCGTCATCCTGTTCCCTGAAATCGTGTTTGACCAGAAGAAATTCCTCGCCCGCGTCGACAAGCTGGTCAAAGAACACGGCTATTGCACCGTCGTCGTGTCCGAAGGCTGCCACCACCCCGACGGCACCTTTTTGGCCGAACAAGGCAGCAAAGACGCATTTGGCCACGCCCAGCTAGGCGGCGCGGCGCCCGTGGTGGCCAACATGGTCAAAGAAGCTTTGGGCTACAAATTCCACTGGGCCGTGGCCGACTACCTGCAACGCGCAGCGCGCCACATCGCCTCCAAAACCGATGTACAACAAGCCTACGAACTCGGCCAAAAAGCGGTTGAACTGGCGCTCGCCGGCAAAAATGCCGTCATGCCGACGGTAGAGCGCATCTCGGACGTGCCGTACAAATACAAAATCGGCGTCGCAGACCTGGCCAAAGTCGCCAACGTCGAAAAATTCATGCCCCGCAACTTCATCAGTAAAGACGGCTTTGGCATCACCGACAAATGCAAAAAGTATTTGAACCCGCTGATTGCTGGCGAGGATTATCCAAAATACAAAAACGGCTTGCCGGTGTATGTGCAGTTGAAGAATGTGGCGGTGGAGAAGAAGTTGGCTAAGTTTGATGTGAAATAAATTGTTATGAGTTATGTAAAACCTTGGATAAATATTGACGAACAACTCGATCAGTTAACAGAACGGGGTTTACAGGTGTCTGACCGCGACAAAGCGCTGAACTGCCTCCAACGCATTGGTTACTACCGGCTGAGCGGTTATTGGTTTGCGTTTCGGCGACGTGATGCAGTTGCAAAACTAACAGATGACTTCAAGCCCAACGCCACGTTTCAAAACGCAGTTGACTTGTATGTATTTGACAAGCAACTTCGGCTATTGGCGATGGACGCCTTAGAGCGTATTGAGATCGCTTTGCGGGTTGATATTTCGCATGCCTTGGGCAAGCTTGATGCCTTTGCCTATTTGCGCGGTGATTTGTTTCACCCAACTTTCAGTAATGAGTTAGACAAACAGACAGGTCTGACAAAGCATCACGTTTGGCTGACAAAGCATGCGCAGCTGATCAGTCGCTCGAAAGAAGAATTTGTCAATCACAACAAAACCAAGTATGGCCTGCCACTGGCGGTGTGGGTGGCATGCGAGGTGTGGGATTTTGGCACGATGTCTACGCTTTTCAGCGGCATGAGGGAGGCAGAACAGGATGTGATTTCTGCGAAATACGGCATTGCCAACGGACGAACGTTTGCAACTTGGCTGCGAAGTTTGAACTACCTGCGTAACGTATGCGCTCACCACAGCCGCTTGTGGAACCGCAATATCGTGGATCAACCCAAACTGCCCGACGCGGTCGTCATGCCGTGGGTTGCGCTATTTGAAGGAAATCCACACGCTCGCGCAAGATGCTATTTGTTGCTTTGCATGATGCGGCACTTGTTGCTGGTTGTGAATCCAACATCTTCATGGCCAACGCGTATGAGAGACCACTTACAGGCTTTCCCTAACCTTGATCATTTGGGACTGAACCGTCTGGGCATGGGGGCAGCCGATGGCTGGAATGCCAATTGGTAGCATGATTTTGAGCGCCCAAGAAAAAACCCCTAAGCAACTTTGCTGCCGAAGCAACACCGTTGAAAGGGGCCGTGTTACGCAAATTATACGCATATTTTCATTATTGGCGCCAATTTCAAATCAATCACCGTTTTCATCGTGGTTTTGATTATGGCGAATTCGCCATAATTACCTCATTTTAAATCTCCAGCTATGAATCCCAATTCTCTAAAAACTTTATTAGAAACTCTACGCACAATCGTCGGCCCCGCCCACGTCCTGATCGAATCCGACGGCAACGACCTCGTGCAATACGTGCGCGACTGGCGCGGGCGTGAGCGAGGTATCGCTTTGGCGGTGGTGCGACCCAATTCGACCGAGCAAGTCGCCACCATCGTCAAAGCCTGCGCTGCAACGCCGGGGGTCAGCATCGTGCCGCAAGGCGGCAACACGGGCATGGTGGTGGGCTCTACGCCGGACGAGTCGGGCACGCAAGTTGTGCTCAGCCTGCAGCGCATGAACAACGTCCGCAAGCTGGACGCTGGTAACGGTACCATCACGCTGGATGCGGGCTGTGTGCTGCAAAATGTGCAGCAGGCGTGTTTTGACGCGGGGTATTTGTTCCCCTTGAGTTTGGGTTCGCAAGGCAGCTGCACGATTGGCGGCAATTTGGGCACGAACGCTGGCGGCACGCAGGTGGTGCGCTTTGGCAACACGCGGGAGCTGTGCCTGGGGCTGGAAGTTGTCACCGCACAGGGCGAGATTTGGAGTGGTCTTTCCGGTCTGCGCAAGGACAACACGGGTTACGACCTGCGCGATTTGTTCATTGGTGCGGAAGGCACGCTGGGCATCATCACCGGTGCGACCATGAAGATGTATCCCTTGCCTGCTTCAAAGTTGATAGCGTTTGCTGCACTGCCGTCGTTGGATGCAGCCGTGGCCTTGCTCGGTTTGGCGCACAAATACCTGAGCGCGGGTTTGACGGGGTTTGAGGTCATGGGGCAGTTTGCATTGTCCTTGGTGGGCAAACATTTCCCGCAGCAGCGTGTGCCGTTTTTGGGTATGCCTGATGCGCCCTATTGCGTGGTTTTGGAGAATTCCGACCATGAATCCGAAGCCCACGCTCGCGAGCAGTTTGAGCGTTTGCTGGAAGCCGCGATGGAAGATGGCTGCGTGTTGGACGCTGTGGTGGCCGAAAACATGACGCAAGCCAAGCAGCTGTGGCACATCCGCGAGAGCATTCCACTGGCGCAGGCGCAAGAGGGGCTGAACATCAAGCACGACATCTCGATCCCCGTCTCTAGCATCCCAGAGTTCGTCCGCGTGACCGACGCCAAGTTGGCCGAATCCTTCCCTGGCGCACGCTTGGTCAACTACGGCCACTTGGGCGATGGCAACCTGCACTACAACCTGCAAGCCCCCGAAGGCGCAGACCAAGCCGCGTTTTTAGCGACTCAAGAACCCGGCGTGAATGAGCTCGTTTTTGACATGGTGATGCAATTCCAAGGCTCCATCTCCGCCGAACACGGCATAGGCAGCCTGAAAGTTGAGAAACTACCGGATTACAAATCGCCTGTGGCGATTGAGTTGATGCGCACGATCAAGCGGGCGCTGGATCCGCAAAACATCATGAATCCGGGGCGGGTGGTGCGGGTTTGATGGTTGAATTTACTATGCTTTTTATAGCTACTTATGCAATAAATACGCCGGCTATAATCATATTTAACCTCAAAAAAGGTATCCATTGGCGCATTTACTCCTGCTAGGCATCATTTACGTCTCTTTCATCAGCCTAGGGCTACCCGATGGCGTGATGGGTGTGGCTTGGCCGGCTGTGCGGGTGGATATGGGGCAGCCGCTGGCGGCGGTGGGGATTTTTACGATTGTGGGCACGATTTGTGCCGCTGTTTCTAGCTATTTTGCCGGCGCGATTGTGAAGCGGGTGGGCACGGGTGTGGTGGTTGCGGCCAGTTGTTTGATGACGGCTTTGGCACTGGTGGGGTATGGTTTTGCGCCCTCTTTTATGTGGCTGGTGGCTTTGAGCATCCCTATGGGCATAGGCGCGGGTGCGGTGGACACGAGTTTGAACCACTTTGTGGCGGCGCATTATTCGTCGCGGCACATGAATTGGCTGCACGGTTTTTGGGGTGTGGGCGCGACGCTGGGGCCGCTGATCATGAGCTGGTCTGTCACAACCCCTACGGGCTGGACTTTGGGCACGCGCACCATCGGTTTGATGCAGCTGGCTTTGGCTGTGACGCTGTTTTTGACGCTGGCTTTGTGGGCGCGTGAAAAGGCCACGCATGCTGAGGATGCAAGCGCCCAGAGCGCTGCAACCCTGTTTAAACCACTCAATCCGACTGCGATGTGGCTGGCACCGACCTGCTTTTTGCTCTACGTCTCCGCAGAAATGGGCACAGGCCTGTGGGCGGCCAGCATTTTGGCGACCGACCGGGGCATGCCGCTTGCCCAAGCTGGGGTGTGGGTTGCCGTGTATTTTGGCGCTATCACCGTGGGGCGTTTTGCCGTGGGGCTGATTGCCAACTGGCTGGGCAACCGCAAGCTGGTGCAACTGGGCATTATTGTGGCTACCCTAGGCGCAGCGCTGTTTGCAGCGCATGGATGGCATAGCTGGCTAGACAATGCGTCTTTGGCGGGGTTGGTGCTAATGGGACTGGGCTGTGCGCCCATCTTCCCGTCGCTGATGCATGAAACGGCCCGTCGCTTTCCTGACGATATCGCTCGCACCGTCATCAGCCGGCAGATGATTTTTGCCTACATCGGGATTGCCGTCATTCCAGCAGCGTTTGGCCTGCTGGCGACTTGGGCGGGGCTGGAGGTGATCATGCCTGTGGTTGTCGCCCTGCTGTTGGCGATGCTGGTTGTGACCACCTGGCTGGATCGTTTGACTTGATATTTGCTATATTTTTAATAGCTAATTAATCAATAAATACGCTGGCTGGTGGCATATTTATTGCCCTAAAAACACTTTTACTGGGGCTGCAGGTTGATGGCTTTTGCAATGGTGCGGTATTGTGCTGTTTCGTCTGCGAAGGCTTTGTTCGCGGCGTCTAAAGATTGCAAAGGTGACATTTCTTGACCTAGTGCAACAATGCTGGCTTTGAAATCTGCGTCTACCATCACTGCTTGAATGGCTTTGTGCAGTGCTTGGACGACTGGCTCTGGCGTGTCACGTTTCACAAAATAACCCGTGCCAATTTCAGCCGTGAATGATTTCAGCAATTTGCTCTCTGACGTGCTTGGCAGTTGCTGCATCAGCGGACCACGCCCTGGTGACAATGCTGCGATGAATTTGATTTTTCCACCCTTGGCAAGTTCAACTTGCGGTGCGCCATAGGGCGACATAAAGATATCGACTTGCCCGCCCATCATGTCTTTGAAAACATCTGCAGCACCCTTGTAGGGCACATGCAGCATGGGCGCGCCAATGACTTTGCTCATTTGCTCACCCAGTAAATGGTAGAAAGAACCTATGCCGACGCTGGCATACGTCATGGATTTGCCCTCTTTCGCGGCTTTGATGGCATAAGCCACCAATTCGTCAGCAGTATTGGCCGGCAAATCAGCGCGTGCCATGATCGCCATAGGTGCCATGCCGACGCGGTGGATTTGACGGAAATCTTCTGGTTTGTATTTCACGGACGAAATCGCCAAAGGCGCAAAAATCAACTCGTTCGGCGAACCTTGAAAAACCATGTAGCCGTCTGATGGCAAAGTTAGCACTTTTTGCGCTGCAATGCTGCCGCTAGCACCACCTAAATTATCCACCAACACAGGTTGCCCCAAAGACTTGCTCAGCAGCGGATTAACACGTCGTGCAATCACGTCAGACAAGCCACCTGCGGGATACGGCACCATCAGGGTGACAGGTTTTACTGGGAATGTCTGCGCTTGCGCTGTGTTTGCAAACATAACACTAGCAAGCGCACCAACTGCCAAAGTTGCTGCAGCGATCTTTCGAATGATTTTCATGTCTTCTCTCCTTAATTTTCTCATTTGTTTTGAATTATCCACATAGACTTACGATTAGTAAGCTCGCATAGGATAATCTTACGATGTCATCAAACTTTAAACTCTATCGCTTTCCCTAGGTTATTATTTCGCCATGACAAACCAATACGAAACTTTCCTGCGCCATGTCGACACCCACGGCGTGTTCAAGGCGGACCGCACGGGCACGGGGACGAAAAGCGTGTTTGGCTACCAAATGCGCTATGACTTGAGCCTGGGCTTCCCGCTGGTGACGACGAAAAAAGTCTTCGTCAAAGCCATCATCACCGAGCTGCTATGGTTTTTGACGGGCTCATCCAACAACAACTGGCTGACCGAGCGCGGCGTGACGATTTGGGACGAATGGGCCAAGCCGGATGGCGATCTAGGCCCTGTGTACGGCGTGCAATGGCGCAGTTGGCCGACGGCGGACGGCAGCCACATTGACCAGATCTCAGAAGTCATCAAAACGCTGAAATCCAACCCCGATTCGCGCCGCATCATCGTGAGCGCTTGGAACGTGGCTGATTTGTCCAAAATGGCGCTGATGCCCTGCCATGCGTTCTTCCAGTTTTATGTGGCGCCTTCAACTGTGGCTGGTGGCAAAGGCAAATTGAGCTGCCAGTTGTACCAACGCAGTGCCGATATCTTTTTGGGCGTGCCCTTCAACATCGCCAGCTACGCCCTGCTCACCCACATGGTGGCGCAGCAGTGCGACTTGGATGTGGGCGACTTTATTTGGACGGGTGGCGACTGCCATATTTACAGCAACCACGCTGAGCAGGTCAAACTGCAACTGAGCCGTGAACCTATGGGTTACCCCACTTTACGCATCAAACGCCGGCCAGAATCGATTTTTGACTACCAATATGAAGATTTTGAAATCGTCGGCTATGAGAGCCACCCAGCTATTAAGGCACCTGTTGCGGTTTGATTTTTTAGTTCAATTTTTGACGATTCAAACCACCTGTAACTACCTGTTTCAGGTGTAGAACAACGTAATAATTGGTATTATTTACCAGCTATTTTTTGGCAAATACGTATACTTTTAACTTAGTTATTCAATGGAAGTTTCTAAGGAGTTATATGATGGATTTGCTAACATTACTCACTATCGGTGTTTTCACGGGTCTCGTGTCCGCTCTGCTAATCGGTTACAGCTTGGGTGCACTGGGTAACAGCATTGCTGGGGTAGCAGGTGCTTTGTATTGGGGCAAATACCTGAGCGCAGTGCTCGATGTGTCTGCAACGGCCGGCTTGATTGCTGGTGGCATATTGGGTGCTGCGGTAATTTTGGCAATATTCAGTGCTGGTGAGTATTTCAATCGCAAAAAAGACCACCTGTTTTAATTATTCTGCATTCCCCCGCGCATCTTGCGCAAAAAAAGGCTTTAGTTCATTAAACTAAAGCCTTTTTTATGCTCCAAGTTAATTTGATATGGGCACAAGCCCACAAACGCGTCATCGGCATGAACGGCACCATGCCGTGGCATTTGCCGGAAGATTTGGCGCATCTCAAACGCACCACGTTGGGCTGTCCTGTCATCATGGGGCGCAAAACTTGGGATTCGCTGCCGCCTAAATTTCGCCCCCTGCCGGGTCGCACCAATGTGGTGATTACGCGCCAGAGTGATTGGCGGGAAAATGGCGCTCTGCCGGCGAATAATCTGTCTAAAGCGCTATCGATTTGTGAGCAAATTAAACCCCAACCAACGCAAGTATGGGTGATTGGCGGAGCGCAAATCTACGCAGAAGCGTTGCCCTTGGCGCACAAAATTGTGGTGACTGAGATTGACGCCGACTTTGAAGGCGATGCGTTTGCGCCTAAGCTAGGCGCTGATTGGCACGAGACTGAGCGTGAACAACACATCTCAAAAACGGGTTTAACTTTCAGCTTTATCACCTATATTCGACAATGATTTTTCGATAATAATTTCAACTTTTCAAAATACAAACGGAGATAAAGCATGTCAGGACACGGATTTCACGTACACGGCCCACACGACCACGAGCTAGAGCATGCAGCTCAAGGCGGGCACGGCGACCATGGCGATGGCGACAAAGGCGGTTTTATTGGCCAAATCGCCGTTGTCACAGCCATCATCGCAACCGTTGGCGCGATCTTCTCGTACCAAGGCGGTGCAACACAGGCGAATGCGGGTTTGTACAAAAACAATGCGGCCATCAAGAAAACCGAAGCGTCCAACCAGTGGAGCTACTTCCAGTCCAAAAGCACCAAGCAGGCTTTGACTGAGTTTGCAATGGATTTGTCACCCGAGGACAAAAAAGAGAAGCTGCAAGCCAAAATTGACCGCTACGAGAAGGAAAAGGGCGAGATCAAACTCAACGCTGAAAAGCTAGAAGCCGAAGTGACGAGTTGGGAGAAGCAAAGCGACGAACAAATGCACCAGCACCACCGCTGGGCGCAGGCGACCACCGTGTTGCAAGTCTCCATTGCCTTGGCCGCCATTGCTTTGCTGACCAAAAAGAAGTGGTTTGAATACGCGATGTTTGGTTTGGCGGGTATTGGTTTGGTGGTTGGTGTGATGGCCGCATTGCACTATTGATTTACTGCATTATCAATAGCACCCAAAGCCACAAATACGCCGGCTAGAGTCATTTTTAGGCCTTTTTTCAACATTTTTACGCTGATCATACAACTTTCATGCAACTAGCCACTTGGAACGTCAACTCTCTCACCGTGCGGTTACCGCAAGTCCTTGACTGGCTGGCGGCCAACCCTGTGGACGTGCTGGTGCTGCAAGAAACCAAGATGACGGATGACAAGTTTCCGGCCGCCGCGTTTCTTGAGGCTGGTTATAACGCGCAATGGTTTGGCCAAAAAACCTACAACGGTGTAGCGCTGCTGAGTAAAGTCGCGTTGCCAGTGACCGATGTGGTAAAGAACATTCCTGGGTTTACCGACGATTTGGCACGGGTGATTACAGCCACGGTTACTGATGAAAAATTAGGCAGCATTCGCGTCATCGGCGCGTATTTCCCCAACGGACAAGAGCCTGGCAGCGAGAAGTTTGACTACAAAATGAGCTGGCTACGTGGGTTGCGCGATTGGCTCAAAGAGGAGCTGGCCGCGCACCCCAAGCTCGTCATCATGGGCGATTACAACATCACTTTTGACGATTTGGACGTGTGGGACCCGGTTGGCTTAGAAGGCACGATTCACTGCACAGAGGAAGAGCGTTACCAGCTGCGGGCATTGATTGCATTGGGCTTGACGGACGCTGTTCGCCAGTTTGACCAACCGGCGAAAAACTACAGTTGGTGGGATTACCGAGACTTTGGATTCAGAAAAAACAAGGGCTTGCGGATTGACCATATCCTGGTGAGCAACGCGCTGAAAGCATCAGTCACAGCCTGTGTGATTGACAAAGCACCTCGCAAAAACGAACGGCCCAGCGACCATGCGCCTGTGGTTGTTACACTATAATTTTGCTATTAGAATAATAGCTATCCAACCAACAAATACGCTGGCTAAAGTCGATTTTAGCCCGATTTATTACACCTACTCTTTACCCAAGCCCAGCTCTTGAATTTTTCGGGTAATGGTGTTGCGGCCGATACCTAGTTTGTGCGCTGCGTCGATACGGCGGCCTTTGCTGCTGGCGAGGGCGGCTTGAATCAAATGGGTTTCAAAACGGCGGGTCATCTCGTCCCACACGTCTGTGCGGTCAGTAGCCAGTAGCTCTTGAGCAACTTTGTACATGCCCTGCTCCCAGTTGTCCGCTGGTGCAGCGCCGGTAGACAAACCGGC
This sequence comes from Polaromonas sp., assembly GCA_031424795.1. GTDB lineage: Bacteria > Pseudomonadota > Gammaproteobacteria > Burkholderiales > Burkholderiaceae_C > Aalborgiella. Next base: position 9,561 of record JANPIC010000022.1, read on the forward strand.
GAATGATCCATTGATCTCACTGTGCGTCACAACAGAATTTGCGGTAGGCGACGCTGCCACTGGCGCTGCGGGAGGAACGAGAGGAATGGCTGCAGTGATGGCATCGCTCCAATGCTCATCAGTCACGGCTTGTGTTGTGAACACCACATTTTGCGTTTGCTGCACTTCTGGCGGCAAATCTTTAGGCTCAATCACTTGGCTAGGTGCCATGACAGTGAGCCAGTGGCAAATATTCTCCAGCTGGCGCACATTTCCAGGGAAGCTGAAACCGGCCAATTGCGCCAGTGCAGCCTCGGTGAAGCGCTTAGGTTCAACGCCAAGCTGCTTGGCGCTTTGAATCAAAAAGTGCTTGGATAACATCGGAATATCTTCACGGCGCTGATGCAACGCTGGCAAACGCAGGCGAATGACGTTCAAACGATGGAACAAGTCTTCCCTGAAACCGCCCTCTTTCACGCGCTGCTCTAGGTCTTGATGCGTGGCTGCGATAACACGAACATTGGTTTTGATGGCTGTGTGACCGCCGACGCGGTAGAAATGACCATCGCTGAGCACGCGCAGCAATCGCGTTTGCAAATCAAACGGCATGTCGCCAATTTCGTCCAAAAACAGCGTGCCGCCATCGGCTTGCTCAAAACGACCACGGCGCATGGTTTGTGCGCCTGTGAAAGCACCGCGTTCATGGCCGAAAAGTTCGCTTTCTAACAAATCTTTGGGAATGGCGGCGGTGTTGATGGCGACAAAGGGGCCTTCACGGGTCAACGTTGGCAGCAAGTTGGAACCAGTTTTAGCCGCTGATTTGGTCACATCGCCGCGTGGAGAATGTTTGTGCAAAGCGCGGGCGACAAGCTCTTTGCCTGTGCCGCTCTCGCCGGTGATCATCACCGTGACATTGCTTTGGCTCAATTTGCCGATGGCACGGAAGACATCTTGCATGGCAGGCGCTTGGCCCAGCATTTCAGGTGCCGCGACCATGCGCTCTTCGGCCACTTCTTCGCGCAGGCTTTCGTCAACCGCACGGCGAATCAGCTCGACGGCTTTGGGCACGTCAAATGGTTTGGGTAAATACTCAAACGCACCACCTTGAAAGGCGGAGACGGCGCTGTCCAAATCGGAATATGCCGTCATGATGATGACGGGCAAACCCGGGAATTTTTGTTTGACTTTTTCTAGCAAGTCTAGCCCCGAGCCACCAGGCATGCGGATGTCGCTGACCAAGATTTGCGGCCCCAAGTCACCATTTGGGTCGCTGCCGTCTTCAAGTTCTGCAAGTGCGGTGAGCACGTCGCGCGGGTTGGTAAAGCTGCGGGTGGGCAGGTTTTCGCGCAGCAGCGCTTTTTCTAAAACGAAGCGGATGGATTGGTCATCATCTACGATCCAAATGGGCTTCATGTGCTGTTCAAACCTTTTTATCTTGCGGTAGCTGCCCGATTTTGTATCAAAGCAGCGGTATTAATATTTTAAAATCCGTCCGCCCCGGCACGCTGTCGCATTCAATCAAGCCATTGTGCTGCCCAACAAAGGTTTGCGCCAGTGTGAGCCCCAAACCTGATCCGCCATCTCTACCCGAAACCAAGGGGTAAAAAATGCGCTCTTTGATTGCTTCCGGTATGCCAGGACCGTTGTCTATGACATGCAATTCCAGTGCCAATTTATAGCGCTGCTTACCAAATGTCACCTGCCTTGCAATGCGGGTTTGCAAGACAATTTCGGCCGTTGAAGTTTGAATCAGTCCTTCCAAAGCGTAACTTGCATTGTGAACGATGTTGAGCAAAGCTTGAATCAGCTGCTCGCGGTCGCCTCTAAACTCAGGAATCGAAATATCGTACTGGCGTTTGATACACAAACCCGCAGGAAATTCAGCCAAAACCAAAGAACGCACGCGTTCGCAAACTTCATGAATGTTGACATCACCCACCACATGGGGTTTGCGGTGCGGGGCGAGCAGCCTATCGACCAAGGATTGCAATCTATCCGCCTCATGGATGATGACTTGCGTGTATTCATGCAGGCTTTTGTCGGCAATTTCCATCTCAAGCAGCTGCGCAGCACCGCGAATGCCGCCCAAGGGGTTTTTGATCTCGTGGGCAAGGTTGCGAATCAGCTCTTTGTTGGCTTGCGCCTGCTCTTGCGAGCGCTCCTCGCGGTCTTGCTTGGTTTGCTGCTCAATGGGCAACAATTCCACCAAAATATCGCCCGCCGTTTCAGTCGGGGTCACAATGACGTGTACCGGCATGGGCTCTTGGCCTGTGCGTTTGAGCTTGGCGTCGTAGCGCAGGGTTGCGAATTGATGGGCGATCGCACCCGTTAACGCTGAATCCATCAACTCGGGCTCAGTGAAACAATGCGAGATATGCGTGCCTTGAATCGCACGGCGCGAGGTGCCTAAGGCGTCTTCAAATGCAGCATTGGCAAAGAGAACGATACCTGAACGTTCAACCACCGCAACCGAGGTGGCCAGTAAATCAAGCGACTTCAATTGACGCGAGCGGTGGAACCTTGGTTACGTCCCAATTCGCGCTTGATGCCCGCAATATCGCTGTCATTGCGTGCAATATTGGCTTTCATTTCAGCCAAACGGTCAACGTAGCGCTGCGGATTTTTAATATCGAGCGCATTTCTGTCTGGCTCCCCATTGTTGTATTCTTTGAGAAGCTCTGCCTGTTTGGCCTCAGCTTTTTTTAACTCAGCCTCTAAGATGCTGCGTGAATCAGAATCACGCGTCTTCTGCTCAGCGCTGTCATTGCGTGGGCTGTTGCTACTTGTCGTCGTTGTCTTCGGCGTAACCGAAGCGACGCGAACTGGCTCTACACCTCCGACACGCGTACCTTGCACCACGGTGACATTGCCGCCCGTCATCAATGAACAACCTTTGTTCTCTGCCTCAGCTTTATTGTCTGTAAAGTGCGTGATTTTGTCGATAGGCGGACATCTGTAAACGGCTTTATTTTGTGCAGCCGCATAGTTTGCGCTCAAAAGCAAGATGCCAAGCGAACATTGCATCAGGAAGTAAAAACGAACGGCAGGAGTAAATTTCATAACAACATTATCCAACATACCGAACAAATTAAGCCTTAAAAGACAAAAAGGACAGTAAAACCTAAGCTTTACCGTCCTTTTTAGTCTACAGAATACTGAATTAGTTCAACAACTTAGTCAGCATTTCTCGTGTTACAGAGAGTAGTACATGTCAAACTCAACTGGGTGAGTTGCCATACGCATACGTGTGACTTCACCCATTTTGAGTTCGATGTAGGCATCGAGCATGCTGTCGGTGAACACGCCACCTTTGGTCAAGAACTTGCGGTCTGCGTCGAGGCAATCCAAGGCTTGGTCCAAGCTGTGGCACACGGTTGGGACCAATTTGTCCTCTTCCGGTGGCAGATGGTACAAGTCTTTGGTCGCTGCTTCGCCCGGGTGGATTTTGTTTTCCACGCCGTCCAAACCAGCCATCATCAAGGCTGCGAAGCCGAGGTAAGGGTTCATCAATGGATCTGGGAAACGCGCTTCAACACGGCGACCTTTCGGGTTTGCCACGTGTGGAATACGGATGGATGCAGAACGGTTTTTGGCAGAGTAAGCCAATTTGACCGGTGCTTCGTAGCCTGGAACCAAACGCTTGTAGCTGTTGGTGCCTGGGTTGGTGATCGCGTTCAAGGCACGTGCGTGCTTGATGATACCGCCGATGTAGAACAAAGCGTATTCAGACAAACCTGCGTAGCCGTCGCCAGCAAACAAGTTTTTGCCGTCTTTCCAGATGGACTGGTGAACGTGCATGCCAGACCCGTTGTCGCCAACGATGGGTTTTGGCATGAATGTAGCGGTTTTGCCGTAAGCGTTCGCCACGTTTTGAACCACGTATTTCAAGACTTGAGTCCAGTCAGCGCGCTCTGTGAGTGTGCTGAACTTGGTGCCCAATTCGTTCTGGCCAGGGCCTGCAACTTCATGGTGGTGAACTTCAACAGGAATGCCCAAAGATTCGAGAATCAAAGACATTTCAGAGCGCATGTCGTGCATGCTGTCAACTGGAGGCACTGGGAAGTAGCCACCTTTGACGGTTGGACGGTGGCCGTGGTTGTTGCCTTCCAACTTAGAACCTGAATTCCAAGGTGCTTCGTATTCGTCGATTTTGAAGAACGAACCAGACATATCTGTGTTCCAGCGTACGCTGTCAAACACGAAAAATTCCGGCTCTGGACCGAAATACGCTGTGTCGCCCAAGCCAGATGCTTTCAAATACGCTTCAGCACGCTTGGCCACAGAACGTGGATCGCGGTCGTAGGCTTTGCCGTCAGCAGGCTCAACCACGTCGCAGCTCATGAACAAGGTTGTTTCTTCGAAGAATGGGTCGATGTTCGCTGTATTAGCATCAGGCATCAATTGCATGTCAGAGGCTTCAATGCCTTTCCAACCAGCGATAGAAGAACCATCAAACGCGTGGCCTGAAGTGAATTTGTCTTCGTCAAAGTGAGACACAGGCACGGTCACGTGCTGCTCTTTGCCACGGGTATCGGTAAAGCGGAAGTCAACAAACTTGACCTCATTGTCTTTAACCATTTTCATCACGTCAGCGACGGTCTTTGCCATCAAAATCTCCTAAAACGCCATTTGGCGGGTTGATAAAACAAACTATGAAGCATGAATTGTGCCAATCTGCACCTTATCGATGCTTGCTCAGCTCTTCATTCTCACACCACTAAATCATTTACTGATTCAAATTAACTCTGGGATTTTACAAGTTTCCCTGCTCAAAAAGAGCCCAATTGCACCAGAAACGAAAAATTACTCCATCTCGATTTGCGCTATTTTGGTGCATTTTTCCGATGCTGCAATTAATGCACCAAATAGAAGCAAAAAATCAATATACCTAGTCAACGCACCATCTCAGGCCCTAGCTTGGTATCGAATTTGTGCAAGCCCGCCAACATCGCTGGGTAAGCTTTGTTGACCGCATCAGGCTCGCCCTTAACCCCCAGCTCGATATGTCGTCCATACGTCGGATGATCCACACTTGGCAAACTAAACACCTTCACACCAGAATGATCACGTTCTAATGAAATCATCAGCGGTGTCAGTGTTGCTTCCATAGAACCAAACACAATCACCGACTTTTCAATATACGTCGATTTTTGAAACAAATGTCCATATTGCGAATCAAGCACATTGGCCACCATAGGCCAAGCCATCACAGGAAAGCCTGGAACGAAGTGAACAGCGCCCCGCCCTAGCTCGCCAACGCAACTGAATCCTGGAATTTTGTTATACGGGTTCACAATGATCTGAGCACCAACCGGAAACACACCCATATTCAAGCGGTGAATATTGTCCGGATGCTCTGGCTCATACGTCGTACCATTGTCCCGAGCCGTGTCTTGCATGCGCTCACGAATCAACGCTTCAGCTTCGGGATGCAATACCAACTCAACACCCAGTGCCTTGGCCGCGCATTGGCGGGTGTGGTCGTCAGGCGTCGCGCCAATGCCGCCTGTTGAAAACACAACATCACCCGAATCAAACGCACGTTTTAGGGTTGCAGTGATGCGCTCAGGTGTGTCTCCCACATATTCAGCGTAGTCGAGTTGCAGGCCGCGCTCTGCCATCAATTCAATAACTTTAGGCAAATGCTTATCAGTGCGCTTGCCCGACATGATTTCGTCGCCAATGATGATGAGGCCAAATTTAGGCCGCATTTGTTTACTATCTGTCATTAATTCAATCGCTCGACGTTAGGCAAAGTGGATGTAGAAGTTGAAGGATTTGATGAAATGGCCGGTGCGTCTTGGTTGCCAAATGTAGGCGCTGTTTTATAGGCTTCAGCTTGTGCGACTTTTGCCGCATCAATGACGGCTTGTTCAGCTCGCATTTGCGCCAAAGCGGCTAAACAATAATGGCTGAACCACAACGAGGCAAAGCCAAACACCAAGGTATAAATCCAAATGGCTACCGGTACCAAAATAACAAACGCAGCGGCAAACAAAGCGCCCGACGCCCACACCAAGCTAGGTGCAGCACCTAGATAGCCACTGATAACACCAATCACCAGCAAATTACCGCGGTGCTTTTTCATCAAGGCTTTGCGCTCGTCCACACTGGCGTGCGCCGCCAAAGCATCAAAACTCATGACGCGATAGGTGAGCCAGCCCCAAATCAATGGTGGCAAAATCAAAATGAGTGGTGGAATAAACCACAGCGGAATGCTGATAATTAGCACGATAATTGCCAACAAAGTGGCGCTCAATGACCACGTCACCGAACCTGCAAACGATGCGCCATTTTTACGTTCCAACTTAGGAAAACGGCGCTCAGCGACCAGTGTCACCATGGCTGGCGTCATCATCACGGCGACCAATATGAGCGACATAATCACCACAAGCGGCGTGATGGCAAAGATGATAAGCAAGGGCACTAGAACGGTTTTCAGGCTGCCCATGCCGTTGTTTTGCAGCCAAGTCCAAAACGTATTCATCCAGCCAAAGGAATCTAACGACACGCGCACCCAATCTTGAGCAGGCTCCCAAAAAAAATAGCCCAAGCCTAAAGCCAAAGCTATCATGATGATGAGCGGCAAAAACGACAGCGCGATCACGCGCGGGTGCATGCAATAAGCAGCCGCGCGCCAGAAGGAGTTAAGCATCAAGTTCATCAATTAACTTTCTAGTTTTCTCCAGCATAGCGCTTTTGACTTAAACGCTCAATGGTGTCAGCGTAAATTGCCTGTGTGCCCCAGAGAATAGCGCCCTGGTTGCGGCCAAACCGTCAAACCATGTGGCTCACGGCCCACTTTGATTTTGTCTACCGCGCCGGTGTCTGTGTCAAAGCGGTACACCGTGTCGTCATAACGACCGCCCAGCCATAGGTACTTGCCATTCGCGCTGACATTACCCATATCTGGGCTACCGCCACCTGGAATGTCCCATTGCCTGGTGACTTTTCGTGTTGCAAAATCAACCACAGAAACGCTGCCTGGTCCATTTGGCGTGCCACGAATTTTATTACTGCCACGGTTAGCCACATAAAAGCTTTTGCCATCGCGACTAGGGTAAATGCCGTGTGCGCCCTTACCCGTAGGAATGAACCCAATCTGCTTGAACGACTCACCATCCACCACATGCACACCATCAACCATCATGTCCGCAACGTAAAAGGTTGAGCCATCAGGCGAAATGCGTACGTCTTGCGGCATACCAGGTGTGGCGCAAATCTGCGAGCCTGGGCTGTCAGGGTCTGCGATGTAACGCATTTTTGTGCTGAGTGCGCTACTCGAACTCGGATTGACTTTAGCAATCGCAGCCAAGGCGTTGGGGCGGTCAAAATACGCATTGAGTTTGACAGTAGCTAGCACTTTGCGATTCACCATATCGATTTTGGTGATGGACCCATTGAATTCGCAGGTGAACACCGCAAACTTGCCATCTATGGAGAAATCTGCATGGTTGATACCCGCACAAGCTGGCGTCGGAATCGAAAACTGCATCGCCATGGTCTTGGCGTCGCGAAAATCCAGCCTTTTGTAAGCTTCAGCCACCACGATGGCGTATTTGCCGTCGGTCGACCAATACAGGTTGTATGGGTCATCCACAGGGATAGATTTGCCTGCTTTACCCGTTTTCGGGTCAATAGGCGTCAAACTGCCATCGGTGCGGCCTTCGGCATTGTTCGCCACCCAAAGTGTGCCCAAATCCCACGATGGCACGACATGCTGCGGATGCACACCCACGCCAAACGTGTCGACGACTCTCAACGTGTTCGGGTCAATCACAGAAACCGTGTTGGCACCGCGGTTTGGCACATACACACGCTCTAATACGCCGTCCATCGCCGCGCTCATTTTGCCAGCGGCGGTTTCACTGTAGAGGTTTTTAGAATCAATCACCGGCGGCATACCCGCTACTGTATTTATAGCTGCAGAGGCATTATTCACGTCGGCTGCAGTCATTTTTTCTTCTATTTTTGCCTTTTCAACGTTTTTTTGAGGGGTTTGCGTAACAGCCCATGCACCTACTACCGCACTGCCAGCCAACACACATGCAGCAGCCGCTACCAACTTCTTCACCAACGTCATACGCATCGTCATTTCAAAATCGCTTTTTGTATTGCTAAAACACCCATTTTAACCGTTGCATCCACGCCAATTTGACCCAGCGCAACACTCGCTGCTTTAGGGTCGCCCAGTGTGCCGCCGGGTCTGCCCAACTTTGCAGATTCAGCAAATTTTTCGGGTTTGACCGTACTGGGGTCGATAGCCAGCTGCAAAGAGGTGTCTGCCGAGCCCGCGTGGGTGCCAATCTCGTAATCGCTCAAACCTTTAGCGCGCAACGCGGCAATGTAGCTGGATTGCGTGGATGCCATGGCTTGGTAATAGTCGGCAATGAAGTGCACTTTGGCTTTGGATTTAGCCTCTTTATTAACCTCTTTGTTAAAAGTCGCCTCCACCGCAGCCAAAGCCGACTGGTAGCCGCCGTGGTCGCCAATCAGCACAATGTCTGTGAACCCATGCTGCTTGAAGCTGCGCGCGGCTGACAACAGCATACTTTTGAACGCATCTTCTGAAATCGACACCGTGCCCGGCCATTTCATGTGCTCGGTTGGCGGGTTGATGCTGCCTTCGGGCACGTAACTGACCACAGGTGCGACGATAGTGGGCAGGCTCAAAGCCGTCAATTGCTGCGCAATTCTTCCTGCCAACACCTTGACGCGAACGTTGTGCTTACCCATAGCCATGTGTGGGCCGTTTTGCTCGGTGCCGCCAACGGGAATGATCACAACGGATGGCAAGGTCGGGCTGCGGCTCACCATCGCGGCGACCTCTTGCGTCGTAAGCTCTTCTAAATAAACACTTTTTTGCGCCATGACGGGCAGCGTTGAACACAACCAAAAGCAGCAAATTAGGCAAGATTTCAAGGAGATTTTCATTTTTTTCCTTGGGGCGAGGTCGTCAACATCAGCGCCATATCCGCTTCAGATAGCCAACGCCATTGCCCAGGCAGCAAATCATCCGGCAGCTTCAAGCCACCAATTTGCGAGCGGTGCAGCCCTTCCACACGATTGCTAACCGCTGCCAGCATGCGCTTGACTTGGTGGTATTTGCCCTCAGTCAGCGTGAGTTTGAGGTGAAATTCTGACACCATTTCAGCCGCTGCCGCTCTGACCGGCTTGGGGTCGTCGTCCAGCACCACGCCTGAAAGCAGTTTTTGCACCTGTTTGTCGTCTAGCGGGTGTTTTGTCGTAACTTCATAGACTTTGGAGACATGCTTTTTGGGCGAACTCATGCGGTGGATGAACTGGCCGTCGTCACTCATCAGCAGCATGCCAGTCGTGTCTTGGTCAAGCCGTCCGACCGCCTGAATGCCCTGAATCGCACTCTTTTGCGGACGCAACCGCAATGGTGATGGCAAAAAAGTGTAGATACTGGGGTGCATGGACGGCTTTTGCGAGCACTCGCTGCCCGTCGGTTTGTTGAACAGCACATAGGCCTTGTCGTGGTATTCCCAATCTTCACCTTGCACCCTAAAGCGCAGCCCTTCTGCTATGCATTCAGTAGCTTTAGAAGCAGTAAATACGCCGGCTAAAGTCGAATTTATATCGTTTTTAGATGCGTTTTCAAAGCCGTAAACCTGTACCAAGCCTTTTTCCAGCAAGCCCGCACAAACGCGCCGCGTGCCAAAGCCTTGGGTGTACAAAATATCTTCTAAGAGCATGGGTTTCATAAGCGGTTCACGTTCAGCAAAAAATCAACGCCAACCAAGCTGGGTCGTCCATCACGTTGGTCAGCAAGTAGCTGCCCGTGCGATACAGCCAGTATTCAGCAGTAGGCAAAAAGTCATCAAAAATCATGCCCTGATCATAAACGCCCCACAGACGTGAATAAATGTGGATAGGTGTGGATTTATGCACTCAAAGCTGATCCAGCCGCCCCAGCAAACGCGCCGCCTGCGCCTGCAGCGCCTCAATCTTCCCCGCATCCATCTTTTTCAACTGCTGGTAGACCATGCCAATGCGTGGATTGCTGGCTAGTTTGTCAGCGTGCTTGAGGTGAAAATCCCAATACAGTGCGTTGAAGGGGCAAGCTTGCTTGGTTGACGTGTCTTCGCGCAGCTTTTTGTCGTAATGGCAGCCTTTGCAGTAGTCGCTCATGCGGTCAATATAGGCGGCGCTGCTGACGTAGGGCTTGGTGGCCAGCAGTCCGCCGTCGGCAAACTGGCTCATGCCCACGGTGTTGGGCAACTCCACCCACTCAAAAGCATCGATATAAACACCTAAATACCAGTGGTGAAGTTCCTTAGGGTTCAAACCCGCTAGCAACGCAAAGTTGCCAATCACCATCAGCCGTTGAATGTGGTGGGCATAGGCTTGCTCCAAAGATTGCCCAACGGCAGCAGCCATGCAGCGCATCTGGGTTTGGCCGGTCCAAAACCAGCTGGGTAGCGGCAACTGGTGGTTGAAATAGTTACTGTCAGCATAGCTGGCATCATGTGTCGTGTTGGGATTCACCCCCGCAGCCTCCCCCATCTTGGCCCAATAAAACCCGCGCACAAACTCGCGCCAGCCCAGTATTTGCCTGATAAAACCTTCTACCGCAGCCAACGGCGCAGCACCTGATCGACCTGCGGCTTCCGCTTTTGCCACCACTTCATGCGGATTTAGCATTTTCACGTTCATTGAAAACGATAGCAAAGAATGAAACAAACGCCACGACTTGTTGCTCATGGCGTCTTCAAAATCACCAAAATTGGGGAGTACTTGGTCAATAAAAGCATCCAGTTGCACCAATGCCTCAGCGCGGTTCAACGGCCAGGCGAATTGGGCGGCGTTGGGTTCGCCAAAGCTTTTCACGCCCGCTCTCACAACCGTCGCCCACAGCACGGAATGGTCATACGTTTTGCGATTCAGAACGCGAATATCCGCTGGCGCAAGCGGCAAGCCGGGCCAAGCTTTGCGGTTCTCAGCATCGAAATTCCACTGGTCGCCCAAAGGTTTGGGCGGCTTTGAGCCAGTTTCGATCAACACGCTGTGTTTTACCCGCATTTGCCGGTAAAACGTCTCCATCAACCACTTTTTACGATCGCCAAACAGCAAAGAAACTTCGTCCCGCGTCGTGAAAAAGTGTTCTGTATCAACCATTTGCGTTGATACTGATAGCGACTTTGCATAATCTACTAACTGCACATCCAACCGCCATTCGTCTGGCGCTTGGTATTCAAACGCGGTGGCTTGGTATTGGGCAATCAGCGCATCGAGCTTGTCTGTGATCGTTGGCAAGTTCGCTGCATCGTTCAACGCGTCACTGATGGCCACGTAATGCACGCGATGCCCCGCAGCTTCGAGCTGCGCCGCAAAATCGCGCATGCCCGCAAAAATGGCGAGTATTTTCTGCGCATGGTGCAGCACGTAATCCGTCTCTTGGCGCAACTCCATCAGCACGTAGATCACGCTGTCGTCCACCGTTGTAAACCAGCTGTGCTGCGGGTTCAACTGGTCGCCTAGAACCAATCTGAGCGTATTTTTGACCATATCGGTGCTATTTTCTTTGTTTTTCTGGTTTGCTATCATTTTTCATGTGTTTTTAAGTGCCATTTTTCACCTATAGCCGGCATATTTATTGTCTGAACAGCTATATTAATCATAGCGTTTTTTGATATTTTTAATGATGCTTTTAATGATGCTTTAGGCTTCAACTTGCAGCCCAAAACTGTCTGTATTTGCCATCTGCATCATGCTGCTGCGCTTGCATCTGCGGGTTAAAGCGCCGCCCACCACGCGGGTCGGTGCCACGGCCTGCGATGTAGAGCCAGTTGCCTTGGTTGCTATAGACGTCGTAGTCAATCAGCTGGTTCTCAAACCACGCCGCGCCAGCGCGCCAGTCGCCTTTCAGGTCATAAATCAAATAGCTGGCGACAACTTGGCGCATGCGGTTGGACAGCCAGCCCGTGGCGGCCAGTTCGCGCATGCCAGCATCGACCAGTGGCTCGCCCGTTTTACCATCGCACCAGCGCTTAAAACCTTGCTTGTTATCCGGGACTTTTGACAATGCATCTTCGCCAAGCCCTTGTTTTTTATAGAGTTTTTTACCGTTCTGCAAATGCAAAAATCGGAAATAATCGCGCCAAAGCAGCTCAAACCAAATCCAATACGTGCTGTCGTTCGCACTGCGCGCGGCTTCAAAGCGTTTCAGTTCCGCGTAAATCATGGGCGCAGACAAAGCGCCGCAAGCCAGCCACGGGGAGAATTTGGTGGAAAAGCGCTGCTCGGGCGACCAATTCATGGGCTGATTTCGGGTCAACTTGTACGTCAACGCAAAATCGCCAGAGAAGTAGTGCTTTAGGTGCTTTTGAGCTGCGGATTCGGGCAAATTGAACACCTTATCGTCAACCGCTCGGGGCTTGATATCTTGCTTTTCGACCTTGTTTCTAAAAGCGGTGAACACGGCAGGTAAATTTTGCACATCGAAAGGCAAATCAGCCGGTTCAAGCAAGCTGGATTGCCACAGCGCATTGACGTCCAAACCAGCGGCTTTCAAAGCGGCAAAGTCAGCCTGCTCTTCTGGCGCGGCGATGTCTTCGCAAAAGACTTGAGCGGAATTTTGCAATTTGGCGAAATTCAAAAGCGCATCTTTTGGCGTACCGTGCAGCTGCGTCAACTCGCAGCCTGTCGTTTTCAATTGCAGGGCTAAATCTTGTAAACGCTCGGTCAAAAACGTTTTGCGATGCGCGCCCATGCGCTTGAAACCCCAATCGGTTTCAAGGCTGTGCTTGGGGTCGTGAATGTAAACGGCGAGCAGTTTCGTCGTCGTTTGATTAGCACGATGGCGTGCTTGAGCGAATGCGGGGTTGTCGTTGAGGCGTAGGTCGTTGCGAAACCAGTAAATCACAGCTGCAGCGTTGACCGTCATGGTGTCTTGCCGCCCTTATTTCCTGAATAGCTCATCCTGCAGCGGTCAGAGCAGTATTTCACCTCGTCCCAGACCTTTTCCCACTTTTTGCGCCACGTGAAAGGCCGCTGGCAGTGGATGCAGACTTTGCTGGGCAGATTGGCTTTTTTGATCATTTTCATAAACTGGGGAATCTAGAAATCCAAGGCGATTTGAGGGCTAGTTGACGTTGACTTTTGACGCTTTGCCAGTGTGCTCGGCTTTTTGGCTCTTGAAGCGTGCTTTTCAACAATCGCCGCTTTGCCCGCCCTCACCTCAGGTTGGGCGCGCAGCCCAAAAAGCTTCGCTTTTGCTTCGCGGGTGGCGGTTTGCAGGTCAACCAAGGGTTCGGGGATGTCGAATTCTGAACCTACCCCGATGGTTAACCCCAAATGCTCTCGTATCACTGGCGGCATACGCCAAGGCTCAAACAGCCACGCGTCTGGTACGCGGCGCATATACGGCAGCCAACGGCGCACGAAATGGCCATGTGGGTCGTGGTCTTGCGCTTGTTTGATGGGGTTGTAAACGCGCGGCGTGTTGATGCCGGTTGTGCCCGATTGCATTTGCATCTGGCTCCAATGGATGCCCGGCTCGTAGTCTAAAAACTGCCGCGCCAACCACTGCCCCACGGGGCGCCAGTGCAGCCACAGCGGATAAGCGGCGACGGACACCAGCATGGCACGCATGCGAAAATTAAGCCAGCCCGTCTCACGCAGCATCACCACGCAGGCGTCAACCAGCGGCCAGCCAGTGCGGGCGGTGGTCAAGGCCTCAAAATGCGCGGGGTTCCAGTCGTTTTCACGCAGGCCGTCGTAGCTGCGGTGCACGTTTTGGTATTCCAGCTCGGGCTCTGACTCTAGCTTTTGGATGAAATGGCAATGCCAGTACAAACGGCTGACGAAGGCAACCAAGCCCTTTTTTTGCCAATTTCCAGCCGGTAACTCAGCTATGGCGGAATAAGTCGATTGCACCACTTCGCGCAGGCTCACACAGCCAAATGCCAGATATGGCGACAAACGCGAACATGCAGTCGGCGCAGACAACGGCGACGAGATGCCCCCACGGTATTGCGCGCTTCGGTCACTCAAAAAATCTTGCAAGACGTCTAAACCTAAGCGTCGGCCGCCAAGTTGGCGCAGCTTGGAGTGTGCGAACTCTAATCCCAACTTTGTAGGGCTCGGCAACAAAGTCGCAGGCCATGGCAGTGGCACGAATTGAAGGCTTTCCAGCGCTGGAACAGGCGCCAAAGGCGAACGCACATGTTTGTCCCAATGGCTTTTCCAGTCGTCACGGTTTTTGAGTTTGCGCACCACACCGAATTGCCTAAACTCATGGAATTCAACCTTGTTTGACTCGCACCACTTCCCCACCGCCAAGTCGCGCTTGTAGGTGATGTCATTCCCCGTTTCTTCATGCGCGTAAACAGCTTCAAACGGATTTGCTATCATTAATCTAGCTAATGAGTCAATAAATTCGCCGGCTATAACGTGTAATTGACCACCCAAACGACGTAAATCAACATCCAAGTCACGTAAACTTTCGAGAAGGAATTGATAGTGCTGATGTGCCGCATCTGGCTGCGCCCACACGCTGGGCTCAATAACGTAAAGACAGAGAATCGGCCCGCGTTGCGCAGCTACGTGCAGTGCGGCATGGTCAACCACGCGTAAATCGCGCTTGAACCAAACGACGCTGTAGCTCATTGGCTGGTTTCTGCAGCGAACCGTTTGGACAAACGCAGCATCAGCGGCCCTATCGTTTTTGAGATGCTGTGCCGGTATTTGGCGAAAACGTGGTAACTGGCGTTCAAAATGGGCGCTAGCCACGGCCTAGAAAATAGCCAAGCCATCGTTGGCAAATTCGCCCGTTTGTAAGCTTCGGCAAATACGGGAATTCCTTCGAGCTGGGTGCCATCACCGAGCCGACCTTGCATGGTCGCCAAGGCTAGTTTGCAGCTGATTTGATGCGTTGCTTCGTCAAATTGAGGCGCAGCCACATCAACGAAATCAAGCAAGCCGAGTTTATTTCGGCTTTTTAAAAAGTGAATTTCAGCCAAGCAAAGCGGACATTCACCATCGTAGTAAATGGTCAAACTTTGCATGGCTAGAAACGTTTCCGTTCTTTTTAAGTCTTTTTAAGCCTTTTTAGCCCAAGCGCTGCACCAGCCCTTGGATGCGACTTGTTTGCCTGCAAACAGTGGGCATCCACCTGATTTATCTGCAGCTTTACCTTGGTACAAAGCGCAATTGCTGCAATTTTGCGTGGCAGCGTATTTGGGGAATTTGACTTTGTCTGTCTTCGTGCCATCGGCTTTGTAAGCCAATGCTGCAGCTTGCGCATCTTTTTCATCAACCATGGCGCCTTGGGCGAAAGCTGTGTTTGATGCGGCAGCGGCCAAAGCACCTGTAGCCATTGAAAACTGAACGATAAATTCGCGACGATTTGACATGGTAATTTCCTAATGAGCCGTGCCTTTGCGAAATAGCTGGCACTGCGTTTGGGTACAGTGATTATCGAATTTTTAGCTGACACGAAGCTTTTGCGGCCCGAATGTCCGGCTAAACCACTCAAGTGCTTTGATACAGGCCTTGCGTAGGACATTTGCCTACACGGCTTCGGCGCTTTGTCCGCTTTTGTACGGCGGCTGTGTTGTCAATACTTGGCCTACAAACTATTTAATTCCTATTTTGGAGGTATTTATGACTTTTAAACTCAAAACCCTACTGGCCGTTGCGACGGTTGCGATTGCTACGCAGGCTGCGGCTCAAATCACTTTTTATGAATACGACAATTTTCAGGGTCGTACCTTCACAACGCAACGAAATGTCGCTAACTTTGAACGGTTTGGCTTCAATGACCGCGCATCGTCTGTCATTGTCATGAATAACCGCGTGGAAGTGTGTGACGACGTCCGTTTTGGTGGCCAATGCACGGTGTTGCGCCCAGGGCGTTACCCGTCTTTCAGCGCTATGGGCATCAATGACCGCGTTTCGTCGGTTCGTGTCGTTGATTACAGCTCAAGCTTCACTGAAGACCGTTATGCACCGCCGACTTACCCAGTTTATGACAACCGCCGCCGTGGTGGCGAAGGCATCTATGAAGCAAACGTCACATCCGTTCGTGCCGTGCTTGGCGCGCCTACACAGCGCTGCTGGGTTGAGCGTGAGCAGGTGGTTCAAAACGGCGGTGGCGACAATGCTGGCGCGGTGATTGCAGGCACTATTTTGGGCGGTATTTTGGGTCACCAAGTGGGTGGCGGACGCGGTAAAGACCTTGCCACGGTAGGCGGCGCGATTGCAGGTGCAACTTTAGGGTCAAACTTAGGCAGCAACGGCGGTGGCCAGCAAATAGTGACGCAAAACGTGCAACGCTGCACCACCACGCCAGCGCAAACCCGCCCAGAATATTGGGATGTGACCTACTCATTCCGCAATATTGAGCACCGTATCCAAATGACAACGCCGCCAGGACGCACGATATCTGTCAACCGTGCTGGTGAGCCACGTTCTTAAAAACAAAACTATTTTAAAAAAAAGGAAATCTCATGAAAAATACGATGAAACTAGCTTTGATAAGTGCCAGCATTGCGTTGCTAAGCGCATGTGGTGGTGGTGGTGGCGATGGCGACACCGCTCAATCGCATGCATTTTTGTCAGTTGACAATCTCAAATATGGAAATGGTGTCGTTTGTGTTGAAGATATCTTTATCGAATCTTCATCAGCAGAAGGTCAACAAGTTGCACGTGATTTGGTCGCTTTTTACGGAACGTACGACTTGTACGCAAACCCGTTGCATCGTGCCTATTCAGCACCGACATTCTGCGCCGGTGAAACAGAAAACTATGTACCTAGCCCCGGTACGATTATTGGTGCCAGTTATTATTACAACGTGATTGTGCCTAGCCTTCGTTAAAACTTAGTAGCCAAACCTGCGATTAAATGTAAACCTAGCGTGTAGGACACAACCTACACGCCTTCGTCGCTTCGGCTTACAGATCAAACATTTTGCAAGACGTACAGTAAGAGCAGTACCAGAGTAAAACGATGTGCAAATAAAAACTTACGTAGTAGAAGACAGTCCGACGATACGGGACAACTTGATTGCCACTCTGGAAGAGCTGACAGGCGTTACCACCGTCGGCACCGCAGAAACTGAAAAAGAAGGCCTTGATTGGTTAACGAACAGCAGCAACGAATGGGATTTAGCGATTGTTGATCTCTTTCTCAAGCAAGGCACGGGGTTGGGTGTCGTATCCGCTTGCAAAAAACGCTCACTCGCGCAAAAAGTCATTGTTTTAAGCAACTACGCGACGTCAGATGTGCGCAAGCAATGTGCGCTGCTGGGTGTAGATGCTGTGTTTGACAAATCCACCGAGATTGAGCAACTGCTTGAATTTTGCGTCAATCTCAGCGAGTCACCAAGTTGAACCACTATCTATCTTGGCGACATCCAATGCCCAATTAATCAATCATCTTGTGCTTCAGCGCGTAGTAGGTCAAGTCACTGTTGGTTGCCAAGGACATTTTCTCCATCACGCGGCTTCGGTAGGTGCTGACGGTTTTGACACTCAGCGACAACGCAGTTGCAATGTCGCCAGCAGTTTCACCTTTGGCCAGTTTCAAAAACACTTGAAATTCACGTTCAGACAATTGCTCATGGGCTTGCAGATTGCCAGGTCTGTTCAGCTGCTGCGCCAGCAGCTCTGCAACCGCAGGCGTGATGAATCGTTTCCCCAGCGCAATCACACGAATCGCTTCGACAATTTCAGTCGGCTCACAGGCTTTGTTCAAGTAACCGCTAGCGCCCTGCCGAATCAAATTCACGGCGTAATGCTCTTCTGGGTAGCCGCTCAAAATCAAAATGCCAACATCTGGCGCTTTTGCACGAATCATAGCCAGCGCATCAATGCCGCTTTGACCGGGCATAGATAAATCCATGATCAACACGTCCAGCTCAACGTTGCGCACCAAGTCAATAGCTTCTCTTCCCGTAGCGGCTTCGCCCATCACGCGCAGATCCACGAAATCCGAAAAGAACTGTTTAAGCCCTGAGCGCACAATGGCATGGTCGTCAACAATTCCAATATTTATCATTTTTCAATTTCCAGCTGTGCGACATGCACAAGCCATTATTGACGCAATTGAGCGAACCGTGTGAGGAAAATTAATATGCAGAAATTTGTATTCCCCAAAACAGGCACCAGCATGCTGCTGGCGGTCATGGTTGTTGCCGTGCTGTTTTTTATCAATGATCAAAATTTTTACCGCTCGACAGCTGCTACTTTGCAAATTGAAGAGTCTACCAAAATGCTGGCCGTTTTAAATGAATTACAGGGGCAAATGGTAGACGCTGAAACGGGGCAAAGAGGATATCTGCTCAGCGGTAATGAAAAGTATTTAAAGCCATATACCAATTCAGCCATTGAAATCAACAAATCTTTAGATACATTGCGTGCATTGATCGGAAATATGTCCAAACAGTCCGCCATATATCAGGAGATGGTGCAACATATTTCTCGCAAACTTGCAGAGCTAGAGTTGACAGTGCGCATGCGAAAAGATGGCAACGAAGATGCCTGGAAATATGTTATTTCCACAGACATCGGCCAATTTCAAATGAACGCGATTCGCAAGTACATCTCTGAATTAACCGAAATTTCAGAGGCAAAAGTTATTCTTGCAAAAAGTCAAATACAAACCACTTTAGTCATTTCTCGCATAGGCATCGCCTTGTTTGCTATGACGGGGCTTTTGGCCTTTTACCTCTATCTTCGGCAAAACACTCTTTTGGTGGATACATCCCTTCGAGAAAAAGAGTCTTTGCAGCGTGAACGAGACCAAATTGAGTCTTTGGTCAAGGAAAGGACTGACAACCTTGCGCAATTAGCTACACATTTGCAAAATATGCGTGAAGACGAACGCGGTGATCTCGCACGGGCACTGCATGATGAATTTGGCTCTCTACTGACAGCTGCAAAACTAGACGTTGCTAGGCTGAAATCGCAGCTGTCAAGCAGCGTACCCGATGCTGAAGTACGATTTACACACCTCAACAGCACGTTGAACAACATCATCGTGATGACGCGCAACATTGTAGAAGATTTAAGGCCATCATCCCTGTCGCATTTAGGTTTAACAACATCACTAGAAATACTAGCGCGAGAGTTTGAAAAGCAGCACCATCTAACCATTGCAGCTGACTTGGAAAATGTTGAAATCAGCGGTAATTCGCAGCTCACGGTTTACCGCCTTGTGCAAGAGTCACTCACCAATATCAGCAAGTATGCAAAAGCAAAAAATGTTATGTTGAGCTTGCATAATTTAGATACTTATATCTCGGTGCAAGTGCGAGACGACGGCATAGGTTTTGACAAAACCAGGGTTGACGGTACGCATCACGGCCTCTTAGGCATGCAGCACAGGGTAGAAGCACTAGGTGGAAAACTGGTCATCACATCTATGCCTGGGTACGGCACACATATTTTGGCAACAGTTCCCAAAATTCAACTCGCCAAAAAGTAGATAAAAAATAGGGGTGAAAGTAGGAGCTAACCTACAAAGCAGTGGAATTAATTCTGACACCCGCAGCAGATATAAGCTGATTCCATCGCAGAACACAAAAGCCTAACCTTGGTACAGGTTGAATGAAAAGTATTTCAACAAGAAGTCACTTTTATTTCGTCGCATCAAGGAGGTTTTATGTTGCACTATTCAGTCATATTTTTGCTGGTCGCATTGGTGGCCGCTATCTTCGGATTCGGAGGCATAGCCGCAGGCGCCGTCGAAATCGCCAAAATCCTGTTCGTCATTTTTGCCATCATGGCAGTGATCACGTTTGTGATCAGCTTGCTCAAAAAATAATCAGCAAATCTATTTAAAACCCACAAAGTAATCGCTAGATATCAACAAGGAACAACCATGAACATTCTTCAATCAAACAATTCAAAAGACGCGATGGATACGATTCGTCAAACTTCTGAGGCATTGCTTCAATCTACCGAGCAAACTCTAGAGTCAACAGCAGAGCATGCCAGCAATGCAGTGCATAGCAGCATCGACCCCATGGTTGATTTGATGGCGGTCACTGCTCAAAAATTGGCAAAACAAAGCATGGACATGGCAGCTGATGCCAAAGAGTATGCCCAGCATGCGATGAACCGCGCATCAAAAGCCTCAACGCAATATGTGTCAGAACAACCCATTCGCTCTGTGCTGATGGCGGCAGCGGTAGGCGCTGCGGTTGCAATAGCGATCACATCATTGCGCTCACGCGACGATGTTCGCCGCTTTTGAATTTACCGAATTAATCAAATTCACATAGGTACGACATGCATCCGCTGTTTTTAACGATCATACGACGACCAGATTTAGTCATAAATCATATGGGCGCATATGCATCTTTGTTGGCTCAAGAGGCAAATCAAGCAAGTCAATCATTGGTAAACCGTGTTTTGATTTGGTTGATAGCAGTTTTTTCAGTAGCAATTTGTGTTGTTTTATCTGGTACAGCGTTGATGCTAGGTGTTTTGCAAAACCAATTTCATTGGGTACTAGTGGCGGTTCCTGGAGTGATGGCACTTTGCGCTCTGTGCGCTTTTGCATGGACAAAGAAAATCATTTGGGCAAGCCATTTCAGCAACATCAAAACACAGTTTGTAAACGATGCTGCCGCTCTTAGCACGGCGGCCGAGCACAAGGTGAAGGGGGCTTGATATGACCACAAAGCCATCTTTAACACCAGAAGAAAGACTGACAAAAAGTCGTTCTGAAATTGTTAACTATATGCAAAAAGACAATCAACTTTTGCATATCATGCAACCGGTTGTGGCCAGTTACGCCAAGACTCATCCGGTCAGAACGCTGGGCATTGCAGCAGGTGTTGGCGCAGCATTAGTCGTTTTAAAACCGTGGCGTTTGATAACACTAGGAAGTTTGCTTGCAGTGCTGAGGGCACGCAACTGAAGGCGCTATAAATTACCGCTCGTCAATGGGTGTGGTGCCATTGATTGACAAGCTTTTTGCAATTTGCACCAAGTCAGTTTTACTGTCAATTTTTCATTAACTCAGAGGATACAACTATGAAATACGCTCGCGCTCTCATATTCGCCACTTTAGCTGGCATCACCATCATTGGCTCCACAGGTTGTGCAGTCGGCCGTGGACAAGAGTCTATTGGCGCTTATGTTGACGACACAGGCATTACAACTGTTGTCAAAGCAAAGTTTGCCGAAGACCGCACAGTAGCAGCAACATCTATCAGCGTTGAAACGCTCAATGGTGTTGTTCAATTGTCAGGCTTCGCGAAATCAAATGCAGAAAAAATGCAAGCTGAGAATATTGCTAGAAACGTGAGATATGTGAAATCCGTTCGCAACGATATTATTGTTCGCCCTTAATTTTCAAACCATTAAAACTTCATGCGATACAATGATATTGTGTCGCATGAAGTTTTTTGTTTAAAGCGCAACGATTGAGGTTATGCAAATGACAATTTTCCGAACAAAATTCAGATGGGTCACGTTCAATACTTGCATGCTAAGTGTTGCATTTTTAGCTGGTTGCAGCTCTCTTCCACGGTTTGTACCAGACATGAGCCGCAATGCTGCCAAGCCCATTCATATGATGGGCACCCACGGTGCATTGTCTAAAACTCAAAGTAAAGTGATATTAGACCGCATCAAAGCAAATGCGAGTGAGGACAATCTACTTGACCAGCACTTGGCGATAGAAGAAGCCATCGTAGGCAGCCCCTTGGTCGTTGGCAACAAAGTTACTTTGCTGCAAGATGGCTCAGATACCTACCGCGACATGCTGGCCGCCATCGCATTGGCTAAAGACCACATCAATTTAGAAACCTATATTTTTGACGACGATGACATTGGCAAACTATTCGCCAAAGCATTGATAGAGAAACAATTGCAAGGCGTACAAGTCAACGTTATCAGAGACAGTGCAGGTACGCACACCACGCCCAATCTATTTTTTGAGCAATTGCAAGCCGCTGGCATCAACGTGCTTGAGTTCAATCCTATCAACCCGCTGTTAGCGCGAAAAGATTGGGCACTGAATCAGCGCGATCACAGAAAACTGCTCATCATTGATGGTGAAATCGTATTCATGGGCGGCATCAACATCAGCAGCGTGCATTCGGGTAGCTCTTTCAGAAAGCCCCTCAAACCACGCGAAGACTCGGTCTTGGCCTGGCGCGACACGGATATCAAGCTGCAAGGCCCAGTCGTTGCAGAGTTTCAAAAATTATTTATGACAACTTGGGAAAAGCAAAAAGGCAATGCTCTAGCCGCTAAAAACTATTTCCCGCAGCCTGTCACTGCAGGCAAACAAATTGTGCGCGCCATAGGCAGCTCAAGCGACGACACAGCCAGCGTTATTTACGTCGCTCTGCTCTCCGCCATCAGCACCGCTGAAACAAGCGTGCAGCTAACCAACGCCTATTTTGTGCCTGACATTCAGCTGCTTACTGTTTTGAAAGAGGCTGCAGCACGCGGCGTTGCCGTCACACTCATTCTGCCAAGTCAAACAGATTCTTGGCTGGCATTCAATGCGGGACGCGCGCACTACACAGGTTTATTGAAAGCTGGAATCAAAATTTACCAACGACAAGGCGTGCTGCTGCACTCTAAAACGGCGTTGATAGACGGGGTTTGGGCTACGGTAGGCTCGACAAACCTCGATTGGCGAAGTTTTTTACACAATGACGAATTGAATGCCGTCGTCCTAGGTAAAGAGTTTGGTGACCAGATACAAGCCATGTTTAACAAGGATTTGGCAGCGTCTGAACCTGTAAAGTTAGAAGACTGGGAGCAGCGAACACTTGATATTCACCTCAAAGAACTCGTTGCAAGACTTTGGGAATATTGGCTTTAAAAATATTGGTTAGAAGACATTTAAAAAGATGCGCCTTAGCTTGCAAGGATGGTCCAGCAGATTAAAGCGCCATGGAAGAAACGACCTAATTTTGAAGCGATTTTTTAAAATAGCCCATAACTAGCGTCATTTCATCGCTATTTAAGATTCTTTGGTGAACCAAAAATCAGTTGCTTTTTTCTCCCAATCGGCAATTTGCGCCTCTGCAGTCTCTTTAGCAATACCATAGCGCTCTTGCAGCTTGCCCGAGAGCTGATCGCGACGACCGTCAACCGTGACCAAATCGTCATCCGTTAACTTGCCCCATTGCTCTTTCGCTTTACCAGTCACTTGTTTCCAGTTACCTTGAATTTGATCCCAGTTCATATTTCATCCTTTACAGTTTGATTAAAAATATGCGCTGCGCGTGATGTCACCCACAACCCATTCACCAACTGTAAATTTTCAAAGTACCGTAAGCCATCAGTGCAAGTCGAATACGCTTGTAGGACGATATGCCATCTGCAAAAATCAAAAAAAACCGCTAACGATACCGTTAGCGGTTTTCACGTTGATGGTGGAGCTGGGGGGATTTGAACCCCCGTCCGCAAGCCTTTTTCGCGTAGATCTACATGCTTAGCCGTCTGATTTGTATCTCACTCACCGTGTCGCGCAGCAGCACGCTACACAGTTCGCCAGCGCCCTATTGTCTCGTTCAAACCTAAGGTGCCCAGGTTCAAACCAGCCGATGAAAATGACTCCACAGCCTGGACAATTTATTGCTAAATCACCCTTGCCCAGCCCATCGGCCTGCTGTTGTAGAGCTCACTGGCAATTAAGCAGCGAGTGCGAAACGTTCGTCGTTTGCAGTTAGTTTGTTGAATCGATTTTTACGAGCGTGACCCTAGCTCGGCATGCCCCACTGCGCGTCCGTACCCGCGTCGAAACCAGTGCAGCCCCTCAGTGCTTATTTTACGACGAGTTGGCTGTTTTCAAGACCAACTTGGCAAATCACCCGTAAATCAGTTTGAAATACCGTGAAACTTGGCAAAAGCGTTTCTCTCACTCGCCACCTCTTGTACGGTGATGCAGCTTTTGGGCGCTGGCGTTTTGCTTTGCAGCAATTCGTTGCGGTAAGCGTTGCTCTGAAAAGGGTCTGCCACCACATAGCCACCCTCTTGCGTGCAACGGCTGTTATCGGCACTTTCACAGCGCCGCCAGTTTGCAGCGTAGATGACGCGGCCATCGCGGGTGAAGCCTGGAAAAGCACTGGCGGTGACGTCTTTGTAGGCCGGGCTGGCTTTTGTCGGTTTGAAAGCGGGGTCTTCCCAAGGCGCTAAATTCAAAGCTTGCAGCGATTTTGCGCTGTTGTCCCGCTGCACCAACCAGACTTGACCACGGTACTCATAGGCCACATCAGCGTGCTTTTTGGTTTTACTGGAAAAGCCAAAAATGACTTTGCCCGACTGCAGCGTGAACTGGCCGCGAGGCTCGCACTGCTTGCCATCCGCACCAAAGCCAAAAATACGCATGGTGGGCACGCCAGAGATGGGGTTTTGCGGCAAGGCGGCAAACTCTTGACCGTCCACCGAAATCATGGGCAAAGCGTACATCGCGCCGTCTTGGGCTAAGCGGTTTAAGCACAAGTTGACGCGGTTGGTGTCAGCAACGACGTTTTGTTTTTGCGCATCAACCGTGATGGTTCTAGCCGTCAACATGCCCTCGCCTTGCCGGTTTTCGGTGGCAGCGCCCGACGCATTGGCGTTTGGCCAGCTGAGTGAGCGAATAACAACGGGTGGTGCATCACGCTGGGTATCGCGCTGTGGGTAGCTGCCACCGACTTCAGATGCAGCCGCATAAAACCCATCCATACCCCCCGAAAAAACCACTTTTCCGGCGTATTTATTGCTTAATATGCTATCAAAAGTATAGTGATCACCATTTGTATCCACCAAATACCGCCAGCTGCCTTGCACTGGAAAAGCCTCGTTAGAAAATGGCGTGGAGAGGATTCTTTGACGACTTACCTGCCCAGCCATCACACCCAAACCCGGCGGACCTGGCAGCTCGACCAAGCTCACGGCTGATAGTTTTTTACCCGAATACGAACGCAGCACGTAGCGCCCATCAGGGCTGAAGCGCTCGTAAGCGCCTAAAGCGACTTGGTTGTCGTCGTTCAAACCGGCTAATTCAGGGTCTAAGGCGATGAATTGGTTTTGTGGAATACATTGCTGCGAGGTTATGACGTCAGTAATGTCATTCCCGCGTAGGCGGGGATCCACAACCGCCACCATGGATTCCCGCCTACGCGGGAATGACGGATCAGCGGTATCCACTTGTATCAAACGTTCCTGAATCCCTTGCGCCCAAAACTGCCCAGGCATCGCACCAATCAAGCGGTTGGGATGAATTTCGCCACTTTTAACGACAAAAGCTGTTGGAAAATGTGCATAAGCGTCTTTTTCGATCAGTTTAGGAGAGCAAAGCGACTCTGTCGCCGCCAAGGCTTCGGCATCTTTGGGCTGGGTAGCAGCAAGGGTGCGAAGTGCTGATTGCCACTCAGCAGCTGGCAAACGGCCATCTACCAAAGGCACAAATTTCAAGCCCGCAGCTTTTGCAGCATCAGCCGCTAAATGCGCCTGTGTCGCCGACAGCACCATGCGGGGTGACCAAACGTACAGTAGACTGCCTTGCTGTGGGCGCGTTTGAATATCTAATTTCACATCATCTAAACAGGCTTTAGCCGGCGTATTTATTGCCTGAATAGCTATGAAAATAATAGCAAAAAAAGAGCTTTTACAGATGGCCATCTAACCAGTCAAGCACACAATCTGGCTCTTTCAACGAAGCATCTGCGTTCCAAGAATTCACGTCATGGCTACCCATGTAGCCCCAAGTGGCGGCCAAACAAGGCATGCCAGCGGCTTGGCCGGCTTCAATGTCACGTTTGTCATCACCAATGTAAACGCAATACTGCGGTGCTGTTTTCAAGCGGCGAGATGCTTCAAACATAGGCTCTGGGTGCGGTTTGGCATGTGCAGTGGTGTCGCCACTGATGACAACAGCAGCATCGCGCAGCAGGGGCATTTGGCGCACCAAGGCGTCTGTAAATCGCATTGATTTGTTGGTCACAATGCCCCAAGCCAAGCCGCGCATGGACAGGGTTGCCAGCAGCTCCTCTATGCCAACAAACGCCTTGGTGTGCTGAGTGAGGCACATTTCGTAATTGTAAAAAAATTCTTCGCGCCAGGCGATGAAGTTGGGGTGCTCAGGCGTCATGTCAAACGCCACACCCAACATACCGCGGGCGCCAGCGCCGGCCATAGGGCGGTATTTCTCGTAGTTCAGCGACTCTAGCCCCCTGTCAAGCCGCATTTTGTCTGCGGCGGCGGCTAAATCTGGCGCACTGTCAATAAGTGTGCCATCTAAGTCAAACAAAACTGCTCTAATGATGCGTTGTGATGTCACGTTGTTCAGTTCATGGATGAAGTGCGGTATTGTTTTATGATAATTCAAGACTTACAACGTGACTACTTATACATTGCCAACTAGTTTAATTGCTTACTGGCATGATTAACAACATGTAAGTGATTAATTATTCACTTTTTTGTGTAGCTAGCATGTAATTGACACGTGTGTCATCACTTAATTTGTAGCGTTTGGTGAGTGGGTTGTGCTCTAAACCGCGTGTTGCTTGTATCTCCAGCCCCACTTTTCGGCCAAATGTGGCTAATTCGCTGGGGGTAATGAACTTGGCATATTCATGCGTACCACGTGGCAGCATACCCAAAATGTACTCTGCGCCTACAATGGCTTGCACAAAAGCGCGCCCATTGCGGTTCAAAGTTGAGAAAAACACCCAGCCTCCGGGTTTGACCAAGGTGGCGCAGGCCGCGACGATAGATTGCGGGTCGGGCACATGCTCCAACATCTCCATACAGGTGACAATATCAAAGCTGGCGGGCTGCTCCAGCGCCAAGTCTTCAGCGCTGATTTCACGGTAGCTCACATTCGGCGTTTGCGCTTCTAGTGCGTGTAATTGGGCTACTTTGAGAGATTTAGTGGCTAAATCCACACCCAAAACCGTTGCACCTTTACGCGCCATAGCATCGGACAAAATGCCGCCGCCGCAACCTATATCAAGCACACGTTTGCCGCTTAAAGTCGCCAAGCTGTTAATCCAGTCCAGGCGCAGCGGGTTGATGGCGTGCAAAGGCGCGAATTCACTCGTTTTGTCCCACCAGTGGTGCGCTAAATCGGAGAATTTAGCCAATTCAGCTGGGTCTACGTTGCTTGATTTCAGAGTTTGCATGCGTTTATTGTATGAAAAAAGCCCCTGAGTTTGACCTCAGGGGCTTTTTTTGAATCTGAGAGTAATTAGCCACCTTAACGATGACTAACTTGCTACTGCTTGATTAATTCTTCTGTGTACCAACCACTTCGATTTCAACACGGTTGTTTTTAGCACGGCCTTCGGCTGTTTTGTTGTCAGCAACTGGCTGCTTAGAGCCTTTGCCTTCAGTGTAAACGCGGTTTTTCTCAATGCCTTTAGACACCAAGTACGCCTTCACAGCTTCTGCGCGGCGAACTGACAATTTCTGGTTAGAAGCGTCGTTACCTTTAGAGTCAGTGTGACCCACAGCTACGATAACTTCCAAGTTGATCGCCTTGACTTTACCAACCAAATCGTCCAACTTTGCTTTGCCAGCTGCTTTGAGAACTGCGCTATTAGATGCAAAGAATGCATCAGCAGCGTAAGTTACTTTGGTTGCGGCAGCAGCGCTGGGAGCTGGAGCTGGAGCTGGAGCTGGGGCAGCAGCAGGTGCTGGGGCCGCTACTACTGGAGCGACTACTGCAACTGGTGCAGGAGCAGCAGCAACTGGAGCGATAGCGCCATCGCAGCCTGGAGCAGCAGTAGCCGGTGTCCAGTTAGCCGTACGCCAGCACAATGCTGATGCATTACCAATTTTCCACTGCATATTGCCAGAACCACTGCGCCAGTTGTCGCTGTTGGTTGTTGAACCATTAGCAAAAGCTGAGCCAGCAACAGCAACTGTTGCAACCATCATGGCGATTTTGTTCAATTTAATCATTTTTGTCTTCCTTAAAAATTAAAGTTGCAAGTTGAGGGAAAATTAATTGCGGTCTTGCTTAGCTTTACGCTTTGCAGCAGGTGCTGGTGCAGCAACTGGCGCAGGTGCAGGCGCTGGTGCAGCAACTGGTGCAGGTGCAGGCGCCGGAGCAACAACTGGCGCTGGCGCTGGTGTAGGAGCTGGAGCAGCAACTACTGGAGCAACGACGGCTGCTGGAGCAGCTGCCACTGGAGCGATTGCACCATCACAACCTGGAGCGGCAGTAGCCGGAGTCCAGTTAGCTGTACGCCAGCACAGTGCTGATGCATTGCCAATTTTCCACTGCATATTACCTTGGCCACTGCGCCAGTTATCGCTATTGGTTGTAGAACCATTAGCAAAAGCTGAACCAGCAATTGCCACAGATGCGATAAGCATTGCTACTTTGTTTAATTTAATCATTACGAGTCCTAAGAAATCAAGCTGCAGCTAGGCTGCGGAATTTGTACGTTCTGTGTACCATCACACAATCCGCTGAAGGTTATTGTGCCACAGTCGTAAACGTGTAACTTACACAAATTGAACTAAAAGTTCCCTAACAGACTAAAAATAGTTATCCGTTGCTCGCACGCAACACCCAAGCCAGCTTAAAATCTGGGGTTAATCAAGCGCGATTCTCGCTATTGATAACTCTTACCAAACCTTAAAGTATTCCTTTTAGGCTACACGCTTTATACCGCTCATGACTCAGTTCGCCAAAGAAACCTTGCCCATCAGCCTTGAAGAGGAAATGCGTCGCAGCTATCTAGACTACGCGATGAGCGTGATTGTGGGTCGCGCCCTTCCCGATGCGCGAGATGGCTTGAAACCTGTGCACCGCCGCGTGCTGTACGCCATGCACGAGCTGAGCAACGACTACAACAAGCCGTACAAAAAGTCCGCCCGTATCGTAGGTGACGTGATTGGTAAGTACCACCCACACGGTGACAGCGCGGTGTACGACACCATCGTTCGGATGGCGCAAGATTTCTCGATGCGCCACATGCTGGTGGACGGCCAAGGCAACTTCGGCTCGGTGGACGGCGACAACGCTGCTGCGATGCGATACACCGAAATTCGCATGGCCAAAATCGCCCATGAATTGTTGGCGGACTTGGACAAGGAGACCGTAGATTTCGGCCCCAACTACGACGGCAGCGAATCTGAGCCATTGGTGATGCCAGCGCGCTTCCCTAACTTGCTGGTCAACGGCTCGTCCGGCATTGCCGTGGGTATGGCGACCAACATCCCGCCGCACAATCTGAACGAGGTGATCGACGCCTGTCTTCACTTGCTGGCAAATCCAGAAGCCAGCATCGACGAGCTGATGGAGATCATCCCCGCGCCGGACTTCCCGACCGCCGGCATTATTTACGGCATCAACGGTGTAAAAGACGGCTACCGCACCGGTCGTGGCCGCGTCGTGATGCGCGCCAAATGCCATTTTGAAGACATCGACAAAGGTCAACGCCAGTCCATCATCGTCGACGAATTGCCCTACCAGGTCAACAAAAAGACCCTGCAAGAGCGCATGGCCGAGCTGGTGCATGAGAAGAAGATTGAAGGCATTTCGCACATTCAAGACGAGTCAGACAAATCTGGCATGCGCTTGGTGATTGAGCTAAAACGTGGCGAAGTGCCGGAAGTGGTGCTGAACAACCTCTACAAGCAAACCCAGCTGCAAGACACCTTCGGCATCAACATGGTGGCCTTGGTCAACGGGCAGCCAAAATTATGTAACTTGAAAGACTTGCTAGAAGTCTTCTTGGACCACCGCCGCGAAGTCGTTACGCGTCGTACTGTTTTTACTTTGCGCAAAGCCCGCGAACGTGGTCATGTACTGGAAGGCTTGGCGGTTGCATTGGCCAATATTGACGAATTCATCGCCTTGATCCGCAATGCACCGACGCCACCCGTGGCGAAAGCGGCGCTCATGGAGCGGTCATGGGACAGCTCACTGGTGCGCGAAATGCTTACCCGCACCCGTGCAGACGGTGGCGTGATCAATGCTGACGACTACCGTCCTGACGGTTTAGAGCGCGAATTTGGCTTGGAAACCGGTGGTTTGTACAAACTCTCTGAAGTGCAAGCGCAAGAGATTTTGCAGATGCGTCTGCAGCGTTTGACGGGCTTAGAGCAAGACAAAATCGTTGCTGAGTACAAAGAAGTCATGGCTGAAATTGACGACTTGCTGCACATCCTGGCAACGCCAGGCCGTGTATCAACCATCATCAGCGAAGAGTTGACCGCTATCAAACTTGAATTCGGCCAAAGCAAGCTGGGCGTGCGCCGCAGCTTGGTGGAGCACAGCTCGTTTGACCTCAGCACCGAAGACCTGATCACCCCGACCGACATGGTCGTGACCATGAGCCACAGCGGCTACATCAAGAGCCAACCCTTGTCTGAATACCGTGCCCAAAAGCGCGGCGGACGCGGCAAGCAGGCCACGGCCACCAAAGAAGACGATTGGGTGGATCAGCTGTTCGTTGCCAACACGCACGACTATATTTTGTGTTTCTCCAACCGAGGCCGTCTGTATTGGCTCAAGGTCTGGGAAGTGCCGGCAGGCTCGCGCGGCTCGCGCGGTCGCCCAATTGTTAACATGTTCCCGTTGCAAGACGGTGAAAAAATCACCGTGGTGTTGCCATTAACGGGTGAAAAAACCCGCTTCCCAGCCGACCAGTTCGTCTTCATGGCGACCAGTATGGGCACGGTCAAGAAAACGTCTTTGGACGAGTTCAACAACCCACGCAAAGGCGGCATCATTGCCGTTGGTTTGGACGACAACGACTTTCTGATAGGCGCTGCGCTGACTGACGGTCAACACGATGTGATGTTGTTCAGCGACGGTGGCAAAGCTGTGCGTTTTGACGAAAATGACGTGCGCCCCATGGGCAGAAACGCTCGCGGTGTGCGCGGCATGAACTTGGAAGATGGCCAAAGCGTGATTGCCATGTTGGTCGCTGAAGATGAGCAACAAAGCGTGCTGACTGCCACCCAAAACGGCTACGGCAAGCGCACCAGCATCACCGAATACACCCGCCACGGACGTGGCACCAAAGGCATGATCGCCATCCAGCAATCCGAGCGCAACGGCAAAGTGGTCGCGGCGACATTGGTGCACGCGGATGACGAAATCATGCTGATTACCGACAAAGGCGTGCTGGTTCGCACCCGTGTCAGTGAAATCCGCGAAATGGGACGTGCCACGCAAGGCGTTACTTTGATTGGTTTGGACGAAGGCTCGCAGCTCAGCGGTTTGCAGCGGATTGTGGAGAACGATGCGAACCAGGCGGAATCTTCTGATGATGGCAGCGATGCCGCAACTGACAATTCGCAGGACAATGCTGCGGACAAGTCTGTGGATGATGCTCCGGACGCTACAGAAACTTAAATTTAAGCTCATCATTCACGAATATTTACTATAATATTTATAGCATAATAAGTAATAAATACGCCGGCTAGACACATATTTAACCTCTAATACTGACTAAATGAGTAAAACCCTGCTAGAACTACGCGATTTGATTGATGCCACTGACAAAGAGCTGTTGGCGCTACTCAACCGTCGTGCGGGCTACGCGGGTGAGGTGGGTGAGATTAAAAAGATTGATGGTTCGCCCGTTTATCGCCCAGAGCGTGAGGCGCAGGTTATCAGTGGTTTGCAGCAAGCGAATATTGGCCCACTCAAAAACGCCAGTGTGGCGCATATTTGGCGTGAAGTTATGTCTGCCTGCCGCTCTTTGGAAGCACCGCAGCGTGTCGCTTACTTAGGCCCTGCTGGCACGTTCAGCGAAATGGCAGCACTGCAGTTTTTTGGTACCAGCATTGAGCACATCCCGTGCGGCAGCTTTGATGAGGTGTTTCATGCCACCACAGCGGGCAGCGCAGATTTTGGCGTTGTACCCGTGGAAAACAACACCGAAGGCGTGGTCACCCGCACCTTGGATTTATTCCTTAACTCACCGCTTCACATTGTTGGCGAAGCCAGTTTTCTGGTGCGTCACCACTTGCTGCGTCTGTCTAATTCTTTAGAAAATATTGAAGTCGTTTTAGCGCATCCGCAAGCTTTGGCGCAGTGCCAAGGCTGGTTGGCTAAACATTTGCCAAATGCAGAGCGCCGTGCTGTTTCCAGCAATGCCGAAGGTGCCCGTTTGGCCGCGACCAACCCCGCTTGGGCAGGCATCGCCAGCGAACGCGCAGGTGCAGAGTTTGGTTTGCATGTGGCGGCGCACGCGATTCAAGACGATGCTTTTAACCGTACCCGCTTTGCAGTCGTCTGCTTGCCGCAAACGCTGCCTATGCCACAGGCTTCGGGCAAGGATTGCGTGAGTTTGATTGTTTCGGTGCCTAACAAACCTGGCGCGGTGCATGATTTGCTGATTCCTTTGAAAAACCATGGCGTGTCAATGACGCGGTTTGAGTCACGCCCTGCCCGCTCTGGCCAATGGGAATATT
Organism: Polaromonas sp.; assembly: GCA_031424795.1. GTDB lineage: Bacteria > Pseudomonadota > Gammaproteobacteria > Burkholderiales > Burkholderiaceae_C > Aalborgiella. The sequence goes on from JANPIC010000022.1 coordinate 41,904, forward strand.
TCTTTTACATCGACTTGGCAGGTCATCCATCACAGCCGCACGTTGCCAGCGCTTTGAAAGAGCTGCAAAATTCATGCGCTTTTTACAAGCTGCTGGGTAGCTACGCGGTGAGTGATTGAACCAAAACGCCTCACTTCAGATCAAAAATAACCCAAAAAATCCAAAGAAAAACCTACACCGTTTCATTTTTTAGCAAAGCAAAAAAACCACAATTTGAGCAGCTTGGCATCATTGGCTGCGGCTTGATGGGCAGCTCATTTGCCTTGGCCATGAAACGCGCGGGCTTGGTCAAACGCATCGTGGGCTACAGCAAATCACCCAGCACAACGGCCAAAGCACTGCAATTAGGCGTGATTGATGTTGAAGCGGCGTCAGCGTTGCAGGCTGTGTCTGGCTCAAACATTGTGCTCATTGCGGTGCCGGTTTCAGCGATTGAAGGCACATTCAAAGCGATAAAGCACATGATCACGCCCGACATGTTGATTATGGATGTGGGCTCGACCAAGTCTGACGTGGTTGAAGCAGCACAACGCATTTTGGGCTCACTGGTGGGCAGTTTTGTACCCGCGCATCCGATTGCAGGCAAAGAGGTGTCTGGCGTAGAAAACGCTGATGTCAATTTATACAAAGACCGCCAAGTCATCTTCACGCCTATTGGCCGCACCTTGACAGCGCAGCTCAGCCGGGCGGAGACTGTCTGGACGGCTTTGGGTAGCAAAGTCCAAAGCATGTCACCGGAAGCGCACGACGCAGCTTTTGCCGCCGTCAGCCACTTGCCGCACTTGCTCGCCTTTGCCATGATGAACAGCATTGCTTCGCAAAAACGTGGGGAAGATTTCTTGTCTTTGGCTGGCTCAGGTTTTCGTGATTTCACGCGAATCGCGGCGGGTGACCCAGAAATGTGGCACGACATTTTTATGGCCAACCGTACGCAATTGCTCGCCCAAATCGATCTTTTCAAGCAAACGTTACAAGGTTTTGAAGCCAGCATCATCGCCAACGACAGCCAAACGCTTGAAACAGCCATTGCCGCCGCCAGCAAGGTGCGCGCCCAATGGCGATTGACAAACACCCCTCTGTAGCATGTTCAGCACCCATTTTCTAGACATTCCCCCTCTCAGCCACGCCAGAGGCACCGTTGTTTTACCCGGCTCTAAAAGCATTTCAAACCGCGTTTTATTGCTTGCAGCTCTGAGCCAAGGCACCACGTTGGTGCATGATTTGTTAGATTCTGACGACACGCAAGTGATGCTGACGGCACTTGCGCAGCTCGGCTGCAAGATCGTTAAAAGTGGGTCTAGTGTTGGCTCAACCGTTGAAATTACTGGCTTGGCTGATTTAGCAAATTCAGCCAACTTACCAAGTGCCAAGCTTTATATGGGCAATGCAGGTACGGCAATGCGTCCGCTGACGGCAGCTTTAGCGCTACTGGCTAGCGGTTCCACCGAATTCGAGCTCAGCGGCGTGCCCCGCATGCACGAGCGCCCGATTGGTGATTTGGTGGATGGACTGCGCCAACTGGGCTGTGAGATTGACTATTTAGGTCAAGACGGCTACCCGCCACTCAAGATCAAAGCTGCCAAATCGTTCAAGTTGAGCGAAGCTATCAAGGTTAGAGGTGACGTTTCCAGCCAATTTTTAACTGCGCTGCTGCTCGCTTTGCCGTTGGTGGCGACACAAGATATCGTGATCGAGGTTCAAGGCGAGTTGATTTCAAAACCCTACATTGAAATCACCCTGAATTTACTGGCTCGCTTTGGCATCAAGGTGCAACGCGATGGCTGGCAACAATTCACCATTCCGGCAGGTAGCCGCTACCAGTCTCCGGGGAATATTCACGTCGAGGCGGACGCCTCTTCTGCTAGCTATTTTATAGCACTTGGAGCAATAAATACGCCGGCTAATGATCAATTTAACACTAAAAATAATGCTTTTAGAGGTATGCGCATTGAGGGCGTGGGTGCAGACTCGATTCAAGGTGATATCCGTTTCATGGAAGCAGCACAAGCGATGGGCGCTCTCGTTGACAGCGGTCCTAACCACCTAGAAATTTCACGTGGCGCTTGGCCCTTGAAAGCGGTAGATTTAGACTGCAACCACATACCCGACGCGGCGATGACGCTGGCGGTCATGGCACTTTACGCCGATGGCACAACCACACTGCGCAACATCGCTAGCTGGCGCGTCAAAGAAACTGACCGTATTGTGGCGATGGCGACTGAGTTACGCAAATTAGGCGCTACCGTCATTGAAGGCGCTGATTTCATCAGCATCACACCACCTGCATCTACTGCAAACTGGACAACAGCGGCCATTCACACCTACGACGACCACCGCGTTGCCATGTGTTTCTCACTCGCTGCGTTCAACCCTGCGGGCTTACCGATTCGCATTTTGGATCCCAAATGTGTCGCCAAAACCTTCCCTGACTACTTTGAAGCGCTGTTTTCAGTTGCACAAACAACAGCTTCCGCCATCCCCGTCATCACCGTAGATGGCCCCAGCGCGTCTGGCAAAGGCAGTTTGGCATCCAATTTGGCACAACAGTTGGGCTACCACTACCTAGATTCAGGCGCTTTGTACCGCGTTACCGCTTTTGCGGCACTGCAGCAAGGCTTGAGCTTGGAGGCCAAAGACGAAATCGCCATTGCCGCGTTGGCAACAAGTTTGGTGGAAAAGCTGCATTTGAGATTCGAGGGCGACACTATTTGGCTGAATGGCGACGATGTGAGCCACGACATTCGCAGTGAAGCGGGCGGCATGCATGCCTCGCAAGTGTCCGTTTTACCTCTAGTTCGGCAGGCTTTAGTCCATCTGCAGCATAGCTTCCGCACCCTGCCCGGCTTGGTTGCCGACGGACGTGATATGGGTACAGTGATCTTTCCTGACGCTAGTTTGAAAGTGTTTTTGACCGCAACAGCCGAAAAACGTGCTTTGCGGCGCCATAAGCAGTTGATTTCAAAGGGTTTTTCAGCTATACTCGACAATCTTCGTGCAGACCTTGAAGCGCGTGACGAACGGGATTCATCCCGCAGAGTTGCACCTTTGAAACCTGCTGTAGATGCCAAGCCCTTGGACAACTCAGATTTATCGATTGAAGAATCGGTAGCGAGAGTGTTGAACTGGTGGCAAGGCAAACAGCGTTTTTAAACTCGCCTCGCGCAATACTCACATGCAGCAAGTGCATGGTGCGCATGGTTTAAAAGCTTTTATAAAACTTAACCCGCCCTAACCGGCAGAAAATATCCGTCTTTAGCTATAGAAACAGAAGCAATCGTGCTGCTGTGATGTCCGCTTTTGATGGCATAGGAAAATAAATGTCAGAATCTTTTGCAGCCCTCTTTGAAGAATCCCAGAAAAGCTCCGAAACACGCATTGGTGAAGTCGTCACCGCTGAAGTGATTCGTATTGAGCACAGCTTCGTTGTTGTTAACGCCGG
>JANPIC010000023.1:0-1735 GCA_031424795.1 Polaromonas sp.
TGAAAAACTGATTCCACTGATGATTGTGAATGCCTTGGCGGGCAAAAACCTGCCGATTTACGGTGACGGCCAGCAAATTCGCGATTGGCTGTATGTGAAAGACCACGCCAGTGCGATTCGCCGTGTGTTGGAAGCAGGCAAGCTGGGTGAAACCTACAACGTGGGCGGTTGGAACGAGAAGCCGAACGTCGAGATTGTGAACACGATTTGCAAGTTGCTCAATGAATTGCAGCCCCGCGCGGATGGCAAAAGCTACGCTGAGCAGATTACTTACGTCACCGACCGCGCCGGCCATGACCGCCGCTACGCCATCGACGCCAGCAAGATTGAGGAAGAATTGGGCTGGAAACCAGCAGAAACCTTTGAGTCCGGCATCCAAAAAACCGTAGCTTGGTATTTGAGCCATGCAGACTGGGTGGCCAACGTGCAAGACGGCAGCTACCGCGAGTGGGTGAACAAGCAATATGCGACCGAGCCTGCAAAGGCGGCCGTTTAAAACATGGCAAGTCCTGTGAAAATCCTGCTTTTCGGCAAAAGCGGTCAAGTCGGCTGGGAGCTGCAGCGCAGCCTAGCGCCACTGGGTGAGGTAGTTGCTGTAGATTTTGACAGTGCCGATTTTTGTGGCGATTTCACCAACCTTGCCGGCTTGGCTGAAACTGTTCGTCAAGTCAAACCCAGCATCATCGTCAACGCTGCTGCGCACACGGCTGTGGACAGGGCGGAGTCTGAACCTGATTTAGCCCGCACCATCAACGCCTTAGCACCTGGCGTGATTGCGGCTGAGGCGCAAAAACTAGGCGCTTGGCTGGTGCATTACTCGACCGACTATGTGTTTGACGGATCGGGCGACCAAGCGTGGAAAGAGTCCGACACGCCAGCGCCACTCAGCGTGTATGGCCAAACCAAGTGGGAAGGCGAGCAAGCCGTAACAGCAAACTGTGCCAAACACCTGATTTTCAGAACCAGCTGGGTCTACGCCGCGCGCGGCGGCAATTTTGCCAAGACCATGCTGCGTTTAGCCAAAGAGCGTGATAGCTTGAATGTGATTGACGATCAAATCGGTGCGCCCACGGGAGCGGACTTGCTGGCGGATATCACCGCGCTGGCGTTGCAGCGTGTTCAAACGCAGCCTGACTTGGCAGGTTTGTACCACTTGGTAGCCAGTGGCTCTACGTCGTGGCATGGCTATGCGGAATTGGTGATTGAGCAGGCCAGGAACGCAGGTATCGACATTAAAACAGCTCAAAACGCTATACATAAGATAGCTACTCAGGTATATCCTACGCCAGCTAAACGACCTTTAAACTCTAAACTAGACACTTTGAAATTGCAAACTGCGTTTAACTTGTACTTACCACCTTGGCAGCAAGGCGTGGCGCGAATGCTGACTGAAATTCTTTAAACCTCTTTGAACTGCTGTGAAATATTCTGAAATTTACAAATTGCTATGACTTCACCAACTGCTAAATATCAAACCTCGCGCAAAGGCATCGTCTTAGCTGGCGGCTCAGGCACGCGTTTGCACCCCGCCACACTGGCGCTCAGCAAACAATTGCTGCCGGTGTATGACAAGCCGATGATTTACTACCCGCTCAGCACGCTGATGTTGGCCGGTATGCGCGATGTGCTCATCATCAGCACGCCGCAAGACACGCCACGTTTTCAGCAGCTCTTGGGCGATGGCAGCCAATGGGGCATGAATTTGCAATACGCGGTGCAGCCTAACCCAGAAGGA